>JAIRUW010000027.1 GCA_031254195.1 Oscillospiraceae bacterium | reverse complement strand
CCTGCTTTGGGTTTGATTTTGCGCGGTTTTTGCTTCGGAAGCCCAGAATACCGGCAACCGCGCGCACCCTCATTTTGTGCGCTGGTACGCCCATCATTTATTTCGCGCCTTAATACCATAGGTTTGTTACGCTGTTAGGCGATAAAAATAGACAGATAACGGAACTGGAGCGGGAACTTGATACCGTTAGAGCGTCAATCATTCTAAGCAAAGACAAAGCGAACCGGGACGGGCGGCCGTCATTCAGCAAGGCAAAGCCCGAAGTCATCCGGCGTATACTGGCCTTGAGGAAAGAGGGGTTGTCTTATCGGAAAATAGCAAAGGTAACAGGCGTGTCACCGACTACAGCGTACAATTATATCACACAGCAAGCGGAGGAAAAAGCGTCAAATAACAATGTAAATTAACAGGAGGGGCGCAACATGGATAACAAGGAACAACTGGAAAAAGCACGCAAAGAAATTGCGGAGATTTTGGAGCACATGAAAAACGGCATAGAGGGCATGGGGGTTTATGCGCGCTCCACGGAAAGCAGACTTGTCGAACACATACAAGAGCATAAAGTGTTCACAATCAAACAAAATGAACAAGACGAGCAATTTATTAGACTTAAACAGGAAATTACGCTCACTAAGGGGGAGGCAGTTTCAGAGGAGGAAACGCCCCAAGTTTTAATAAGCAAGGCAAAAATAACGAATATTGAGAATGAGCGAAAGAACGCGAAAAAAAGAGACTGGCCTGTACTAGAAATTTTCAATCTTCTTGTTTCTGTTTACATGTTTTTTAACAGTGAAACAGAGGAAGAAAAAGAAAAAGCCTTAGAGGGTTTCCTTTCGGCACTTGATGATGTAATGGACAATTACAAGGGAAATGAACATAGCGTGGCACTGCCACAGCAGGAACAGGAGCGACAGCAGGAGCAGCAGCGGTCGGAGCCGGGTGGCTCGGATAGTAGCGGCAAGTCCGAAATTGAACTTGAATCGGAGGAATTAGCGAAAGGATTGGAAGATGTCAATGAACGAATAAAGAAATATGAGTTAGAGAAAAAACATGGGTATGAGACATACAATGAGCAAGAACTCAATAAAGACTGTGCGCTCAAAAAAGAAATAGAACATATGAAAGGGCTGTTAGACGGTAATGGGATGTTTGGTGAAGCTGTATCAAAACCAAGCGAAATAAAAGGTTATCGTAACCCTTTACGTGGTGCCGATAATCCCGATAGTCCTCCCAGTGTGACGCCGCCGTCACCATCATCAACAGGGAGCGTACAAGAAATGAGAGGTTTCGGGGGAAAATGAGCCTCCCCCCTCGGCACAACGAAGAAGCGGCGCACCGTGTAAGGTGGCCGCTTCTTCTGCAAGGTCAAGCCTGTAATTTTCGTAAAATCGTGTAAGAATCGTGTACAGGTTAGATTCCAACACGCAAAACCCTTGCAAATGCTGGGTTTTTTGGAATTTGGTCGAGGCGACAGGATTTGAACCTGCGGCCCTCTGCTCCCAAAGCAGATGCGCTACCAAGCTGCGCTACGCCTCGGCTTGTTACAGTATACCGCAAACGGCCCGCAGTGTAAAGCCCAAAAAACCGCCCGTCGGGCGGTTTTTTCCGGTCAGGGGCGCCGCCCCGTCCGCTTAGGCCGCGCCCCCGTTAGGGAGCACCGGGGCAGGTGCAATGCCGCGGCTTGCCCGCGCTGCGTCCGGCGTATGCAAAAAGGTAAAGATACGGCGGAGTGGCGCGGGGAGCGGTAAACAGACAGGGCGGCACCCCTGGGGGATTTAATGATTCATTTGCTTCATCGCCTTGTCAAGCGGGAAGCGGCAACTATGGAAGCCAAACCCCAGCACCGTCAAGAACGCCTATTTCTAAAAAAGTGCCATTGCTTCTGACCGTATTGTTAACTCTAACGGCTATAATATTGCCTCTGTCATGTCGTACAGCTACTAGGTCAGCAAATCCTGCTGCATTCAACTGGCTAAGCCTTGCATCATTGATTAAGTTTATGAACTTTGGATCCGTCTTCAAGAAATTTATTCCTGTAAAGACAGTGTTGGCACTGTTTGTCAATGCGCCAGCGGCGTCTACCTTCCATGTTCCAATCGCAACTCGTTCTGTTGTGACTGTTTGAGCTGAAATCAAGAAAATTCTAGCCTCTGTCTTAACCGTGCTCTCACGGGCGTCGTTAATCCAACCAATCATAACCGGGGCTAAGGCCGCCATGAGTATCGCGATGATGACCAGCACGACGATGATCTCCACCAGCGTGAAGCCTTTTTTCTTGTTTTTACGGAGTTTGTCCATAATAGAATCCCTCCAACGATTTTATAGCCGGCGCAATAGCCGTGCTGCCAGTTTCAGTATAGCAAGCAAAGCTGGCATTGTCAACAGCAATCTCGATATATTCCCGTATTGCTGGCACAGTCTTGAAGCATAGCCCCGCATAGGATACTCTACCCATATCGAGGTGGGATGAATGCTGGGAGACAAGCTCGCGGAGCTCCGCAAGAAAAAGGGATTGACGCAAGCGGACTTGGCCGCCTATCTGCAAATCAGCAGGCAGGCGTATTCTACCTATGAGGTGGACAAGCATGAGATGGACTTGCAAACCCTCGGCAAGCTGGCGGATTTTTACGGCGTTTCGATAGACTATCTGTTCGGGCGCTACGACAGCAACCCGTTCCTGCTGGGCGACGAAGACGAAATCGCCCTGATAAAGGATTACCGCCGCCTCGACGCGCGTGGCAAAGGAAGCGTCCGGGCGACGCTGGCCTTTGAGCTGTCTCAAGGCGCGGGTACGGCAAAAAAACAGGCAATGTGATTCGCCTGTCGGACTACAGGACAAAGCAAACCCCGCCATAAGGGCGGGGGTTGTTGCAGGGGCGGCCATTGGCCGCCCACATATAACACCTCACGGGAAAATCCTCCGCCGCCTGCGGGCGGCACCTCCTTTTGCGAAAGGAGGGAGGTACGGAACGCGCTTGACTTGGCTCCTTTCGCAAAAGGAGCTGGCCTCGCAAGGCCTGAGGATTTTCTCCCGCGCTCCCCATGTCTGTATATAAAAACAAATGTTTGACTTATGCTCTCCGCTATGGTATACTGCCCCTAAGAAGGAGGGCGCGGCCGATGGATTTGATGGAAAAACTCAACGTCTTGGGCGACGCGGCAAAATTCGACGCGTCCTGCGCCTCCAGCGGGAGCGGGCGGGCGGGCAAACCGGGGCAGCTCGGCAACGCTTTTTCGGCGGGTATCTGTCATACATGGGGCGCCGACGGGCGGTGCATCTGCTTATTAAAGGTATTGCAGAGCAACGTCTGCATCTACGACTGCCAATACTGCCACAACCGCTGCTCCAACGACATCCCCCGCGCTACCTTCAAGCCGGAGGAGCTGGCCGCGCTGACGGTGCAGTTCTACCGCCGCAACTATATCGAGGGGCTTTTCCTGTCCTCCGGCGTCTTCAAAAGCCCCGACCACACCATGGAGCGGATGATTAACACCATGCGCATCCTGCGCGAGACGCACAAGTTCGGCGGGTATATCCATGTCAAAACCATCCCCGGCGCCGACATGCGGCTGATCAACGAAGCGGGGCTGCTGGCCGACCGCGTCAGCGTCAATATCGAGTTGCCGTCGTCCGGCTCGCTGGCGTTGCTGGCGCCGGATAAAAAGCCGGAGATGATCTTCTCTCCGATGAAGGGCATCGACACGGCGCGGCGCATGTATCTGGAGGACGGCAAGAAGCACCGCAGCGCGCCGCTGTTCGCCCCGGCGGGGCAGTCTACGCAGATGATCGTCGGAGCCACGCCCGACACCGACCGCACCATTTTGCGGCTCTCCGGCGGTTTATACAGAAAATTCCGGCTCAAACGAGTCTATTTCTCCGCCTACATCCCCGTCGGCACGCACCCGGCTCTTCCCCCGCGCGAGACAGCCGCCGTACCGCTGCTGCGGGAGCACCGGCTCTATCAATCCGACTGGCTGATGCGCTTCTATTCGTTCTCCGCCGACGAGATCACCGAAAACGGCGAGTTGTTGGACATGGACGTTGACCCCAAGTGCGCGTGGGCGCTGCGCCACCCGGAGTTTTTCCCGGTAGAGGCCAACCGTGCCGACCGGGAGGAGCTTCTGCGCGTGCCCGGCGTGGGCGTCATATCGGCCGACAGGATTATTGAGGCGAGGCGGTACGGCCCGCTGCGGCCCGAAAACCTGCGCAAGCTGGGCATCGTGATGAAGCGGGCGCGCTTCTTCCTCACGGCGGGCGGCAAATATGAAGGAGAGTCCCGCCACGACCACCCCTACCTGCGCGAACTGCTGACCGACAGGTTTGACAACGGCCAGACGTCGTTGTTTAAGGAAGGCGGAGCGCCCGCTCTGCCTCCGCCCAAATTTTCTTTGCCGGACGTGCCGTCATTCTCAAATATGATAAATTCAATCAACACAGCGACATGACCTTACTATACTACTCACCAACCTGGGAGGGCTTCCTGACCGCCGTATTCGAGGCGTTTGACAGACGGCGGAAAGGGGAAGGGTTGTCCATACGCCACCCGCGGGAACAAGACGCAGTGAGCCTGTTTGAGGCAGAGCGGATCGGGGCGGACCCGCAAAAAGCGGAGAGGGTGGAGCGGGGGATGGCCAAGCTCTCCCCCAGCTTGCCGGAAACGGTATATTTGGCGTGGCTTTCAGAGCGTCCCGGTGTGGAGGATGACTTACTCGCCCTGCTTCAAAAGGGGTTTGACGAGAAGCGCGACCCGCGCGGAAACCTGGCCGACCCGGTCTGGGCCTGTGTCAACAAAGCCTGCCGCCAGACAGGCTGGGAGCGGCAGCGTATGCTGCAATTCGTGCGCTTTGTGCAGACGCCGGAGGGCATCTATGTCGCCGACATCACACCCAACAGCAACGTGCTGGCGCTGATCGCGGGGCATTTCCACGGGCGGTTCAATGACCAACGCCTACTCATCAGGGATTTACGGCGGCGGCTTGTTTTGATTTCTCAACAAGATAGCTGGTTTATTAGGGAACTAAGCGAAGACGAAGAAATCCCCCCTCTGCCCGAAGACGGAGCCTTTGAAGACCTGTGGCGTGGCTATTTTCACGCCATTTCCAACCCGGCGCGGCAGAATTTGAAGTTACAGCAAAAATTCGTCCCATTGCGCTACCGTGAGCATTTGACCGAATTTCAAACCCCGCCGCCTTGACGTTGCTTGTAGAAATATGTTACAATAGCCCCATGGAACAGATAACAATGACGATTGAAGAATTGGACAGGCTGCTCGCCTTGGCAGACGGCGACGCGGCTTTGGTTTTTTTGTCCGGCAAGCGGGGGCGCGAACCGTCCCTCGGCGAAATGCGGTTGCTGCAAGCGCGTAAGAAACTCGCGGGGGCGGGGATGGCCCCCTCCTCCTTTACTGAATACCCCTCCTACAGCCAAAAAGAGATCGCGCAGGGGATGCTGACCAACCCCGCGTTCCACGCAGTGGCAGATGAGACAGAACGCGTGCTGGGCAAAGCGCTGTCCCCCTCCGATCTGCAAAGGCTTTACACCATCTATCACAGGCGCGGGCTGCCGCCCAGCGTCATACTGCTTCTTCTGCACTATTGCGCGGGGGAACAGGAACGGCGCGCAAGACCGCTGACGCTCACGCTGATGGACAAGGAAGCCGCCGTTTGGGAGCGGGAGGGCCTTTTTGAAGAAGAAACAGCGGAGCTGTACATACATAAAAGAGAAGCGTCCCGCGAGATGTCATCCCGCGTGTTCAAGAGCCTCGGCATCTTCGGCAGGGAGCCGTCGGCAACGGAGAAAAACTATGTGGGGCAGTGGCTTGCGCTGGGTTTTACCGTGGAGGCCGTCGCGCTGGCGTATGACAAGACGGTCGTCAACACCGGCAAACTGGCGTGGGGATACTGCGACAAGATTTTGCGCCGCTGGCACGAAAAAGGCTGGCATACACCGGAGCAGATTGAGGCCTATGACAAAAAACCGCCCCCTGCAAAGGGCGGCGAAGTGACCGGAAGCTACGACCGTACTAGGGAAGCGCTCAAGCGTGTGAAAGGGGAATGACGGTATGGCGGCAGACCCCCGGCTTTTGGCGAAAGCCCGGCGCGCAATGGAACAGGACGCGACCGCTCATCACAAGCGGCGCGACCTTTGGCGTGAACGCCTTTACGCCGAAGAGCCGCGTTTGCGGGATTTGGATACGCGCATCCAACGCGTTTTCCTTGACGCCGTAAAAAAACTCTCGCCCGGCGCAATGGAAGAGGCCGCCGGGCAAAGCCTCGCTCTTCAGCAGGAGCGGGCGGCTCTGTTGGAAGAAATGGGCGCTTCGGCCGGTTCGCTGGACGAAATACCGCTCTGCCCCGTCTGCAACGATACCGGCTATGCGGGACACGAGCTGTGCGAATGCCTGATGGAACGGTACAGGACCCTTCAGGCCGCCGAGCTGTCCAGCCTATTGGATTTACAGGGTCAGACATTCGAGAGCTTTGACGCCGACCTATTCTCCGAAAGGATTGATCCGAAGCAAAACGGCTCCTCGCGACAAAATATGGAGGATATCCGGGATCTGTGCTATAATTACTGTCGCAAATTCGATCCCCAATCCCACAACCTGCTCTTCTCCGGCCCGCCCGGCACCGGAAAAACCTTCCTCTCGGCCTGCGTGGCGGGGACTGTCAGTGACCGCGGGTTTTCCGTGGTATACGACACCGCCGTCCGGCAGCTGGCACAGATAGAAGCGTTGCAGTTCGGGCGCGGCGGCGGGGACGTGGATGAAACCGTGGAGCGGTTGCGCATGTGCGACCTTCTCATCATTGACGATTTAGGCGCGGAATTTCTCACCCCATTCGCGCAGGCCGCGTTGCTCGACCTCGTCAACACCCGCCTCATCTCCAATAAGAAAATGCTAATCAGCACCAATCTCCGCAGCGCCGACCTCCGCGCCCGCTATTCGCCGGCGCTGGCAAGCCGGTTGGAGGGCGAGTTTCTATGGTTGGATTTCTTTGGGGAAGACCTGCGGCAACGGGTTCGGTAAGCAATCAGTATGATTGCGGCGGGCGAATTTGAAACGAGACATAGCGAAAGCCCCTCGTCACTTAAAGGACGAGGGGCTGTTTTTCTTGCTTAGTGGTCGCTCAAAACCCTTCCGAGGTTGATGATCAGCTTGTTGCCGTGGTCGGTGCGGGCGATGCTGCTGATGTAGCGGTTGGGTGTGCCTGTCTTGACGCCGGCGGGGTCGCCGATCTGGTCGTCGTCAATGGTCAGCACATCGCGGATGGTGTCGATAATCAGGCCGATGCTGTTATCGTCCTGCGTGACGACAATGATGCTCGTCCGCTCATCGTAATCCCTCGGGGGCTTGTGGAAGCGCAGCCGCACGTCCATGACCGGGGTGATTTTGCCGCGCAGGTTAATCAGTCCCTTAATATAGGAGGGAACGTCCGGCACTTCGGTGATGAGCTGCATGGGGATGATTTCCGTGACATAATCGATCTCCAAGCCGTATTCTTCGTCGCCCACGCTGAAGGTAAGGTACATGCCCTGCGTTTCGCCGCCGGCTAACATCTCGTTGAATTCATCCATATGAAGCAGCTCCTTTATTTTATATTCGGTGTCACGCTCCATGCACGGTTCGCGGACAGTCATGGAAGCGGAAGCAAATCTCCCTTACCATGACCTGCTCCCCGATGGAGCAGCTCCCTAGTGGGTCAAACTCTTTACGTCAATGATGAGGGAAATGCTGCCGTCGCCCAGCAGGGTGCATCCGGCGATGCCGTAGATGTCGCCGATGCGCTCGGTAATGAAGCTGGGGATGGGCTTTACGACGGCTTGCTGTTCGCCCACCATTACGTCCGCGAATACGCAGGTCATGTAATCGTCGTCCTCGATCATGATCATGATGCCGTCCTGGAAGTTGGTGACCTCTGTATCGACATTGAAAAGCTGGTGCAGGCGGACAATGGAGAAGCATTCGCCGCGGTACATAATCATCTCTTTGCCGTCCGGGTCGATGATGATGTCGTCCATATTGGGCTTGTACGCCTCGCGGATATTCAGGGTGGGGATGAGGTAATTGTTCTTGCCCACGCTGATTTCAATCGACGGCAGGATGGCCAGTGTCAGCGGGATGCGGATGTTGACGGTCATGCCCTGACCGGGGGTAGAGGTGAGATCGACCGTTCCGCCGACCTTCTCAATGTTCTTCTTCACAACATCCATGCCCACGCCGCGCCCCGAAAGCTCGGTAACAGCCTCGTTGGTCGAGAAGCCCGGGTGCATGATAAACTGATAAATATCCTTGTCGGTGTATTCGCTCTCAGGCCGGGTCATCAGCCCCACCGCTTTGGCTTTGGCGATAATCTTGTCACGGTTCAGGCCGCGCCCGTCGTCGGAGCAGGAGATGATGACGTCGGAGCCGGAGTTGCGCGCCTCCAGAACGATTCGCCCGACAGGGTTTTTACCGGCGGCGGTGCGCTCGTCGCGGTTATCCTCAAGGCCGTGATCCATCGCGTTGCGGATGATGTGCATCAGCGGGTCGGAGAGATTGTCGATGATGTTTTTGTCCACCTCGGTCTCTTCGCCCAGAAGAACAAGCTCAGCTTCCTTCCCCAGTTTCTTGCCCGTATCGCGCACGATGCGCGACATCTTGTGGAAGGTGGAGGAGATGGGCAGCATACGCACCGACATGATGATACCCTGAAGCTCGCCGGTGTTCTTCTGGAGCTGTGCCGACGCCCTTTCAAAATTGTCAAGCTGCAATCCGGCAAGGTCGGAGTTGTTGACGACCATAGAGACGGAAATAACGATCTCGCCCATCAGATCCATCAATTTGTCGAGTTTATCGACGTTGACACTGATAAAGTTCTGCTTAATCTCATTGACCGCCTGGGCGGGAAGCTCGTCAAGCGCGGGCCTTTTGGGAGCTTCGGGCACGGGGGCAGCCGGAGGAGGCGCGGTTTCCGGTTGCGGGATGGGGGCCTGCTGAACCGGCGCGGGTACGGTTTCCATCGGTGTCACCTCCGTTTTCTGCGGCACGGGGGCAGGAGCAGCCGCCTTGCCGGTCTTGTCTAAGAGTTCAAAGCTCTTGACAAAAAGGGCTTCCGATATGACAGCCCTGATCCTTTCGATAGGGGTATCGGAGTACATCGTGATCTTGGCGCCATCGGCGATGATCTCGTCGGCGCAATCCTCTAAAAGGTCCCCCGGGATTGTCTCGATGGTGTCGCAATAGTCGCTCAGGGTATTGACGATTTGATACGCGCGGATGTTCTCCATTTTGCAGCCATCGTCAAAGATGATCTTACATTTGTAGCAGTTCAACCCGCCGTCTGACGCAACAGAGGCGGCCTTTACCGCCTCGGCGGGCGGAGCCGCGGGAGCGGCCTCCGGTGCCGGCGCCGCTTCGCCTTTGCCGGACAGGATAGCCATATACCTCTCGATACGGGCCAAAATTGCGGATGTTTCGCCGTCCGATGTGCCGCCGGACTGGATCTTTGCGATTTCCTGCTTGAAAAAGTCCACCGCGTTGAGGCAGATGTCGGCGATCTCGTCGGAGTCGAGCGTAGTGGGGTGATGATCGCGGATAAAGAAGAACATATCCTCAATGTGGTGGCCTACCTGAGCGATGGGTTCATACTCCATCATGGCCGAAGAGCCTTTAATGGTGTGCATGATACGGAAAATCTCGTTGATATGCTCCTCCGTAAAACCGCCCATATTCTCGCATTCGATCAGGATCTCTTCCAAGCGTTCGGTGAGCTGGACGTTTTCAAAGATAAACATATCCAGCATGGGATCGTTGGCCATATGGCAACACCGCCTTTTCAATTTATTGAAAATATACTACATCTTCAAGGCCCGCTCCGGGCTTGTTCCTCTATATAGAGGGCTATCAGCATATCCACCACCCGGCCATAACTGCGCACGCCGTCGGCCTGACCCATGGACTGCAAATAAGCGTTGTTCACGGCTTCCGCCGCTTGGCGCAGGGGACTTTCATACTTTACCCATTCCTCGCGGTTGCGTCTGTAATCGTCTACAGTCTCCTCCGATTCCTCCGCCAAACGCGACCAAAGAAGCGACCTGTATTGCTGACTGGACAGCGCGTTGTAGCAATAGGTAAACGCCATCAGCGCGCCTGAGTAGCGGAAAATCGGCTCATTGCTCTCCATACAGGCTAAATACGCCACAAGGTTTGCGTCCTCCTCGGGCGCGAACCCCAATCTGTGCGCCAGCTCGTGGCACATGACGGAAGGCAGGAACGGGTCGGTGCTGATGGTGTTGACGACCGCCTCGCCTGTAAACGGGACATAGATGCCGGAAATGCCGAGCATTCCTAAAACCGGATACGAGAAAGCTCGTTTAGGGGGTGAGACGGCAGCCTTTCCAAACAGCTCAGGATACCGTGCCATCAACGACTTCATGGCCCTCGCCGACTCCGGCGCCAGCGCGCTAAACCCTCCGGCGCCAGCCTCCCCATCCGCGTTCCTCGGTACCAGCTCCGCGTACAGCAAAACATCTTCTAAATGCCGCGACGCCGTTTGGAAGAGCATCTCCTCTTCCTGCGGCCCCGTCCGCAGCCCAAGGCGCGATTCCAGCTTGGGCGCGTGGTATGTGCCGCCCCAAAGCAATATAAAGAGAAAATAAATTCCTGAAGCGCTGAGAACAACACCGGAAAGCCAAAGCAACAGAGGCATTGCGGAACGCTCACGCACCGTATGCACAACCGAGCGGATCAAACAGCCGGCCAGTGCGGCGGCGGCCGTGACCAGTAACGCTTCGGCAACGGTATAGGACGAAAAGGAAAACAGCGTCCCCAAAAGCCCCGAGACCGCACGGGAAAACGGAAGGTAAACGCTTTGCGCGAACGCGCCGCTGTGCCGGACAGCCGCCGTAAGGAGGACAGCCGCAATCAGCAGGGCGGCGGACAAGGTGACGGAGAGGATGAGATGGACGCGCCTTTTGGGGAGCATATCGGAGCCCTTTCCCTATCGAGCGTTCGATTAATTCCGAAGCCATTATACCATACCCCTCCGGCAAAATCAATATATATTTTCAAAAAGCAGAGGTATTGCCGGAGTTATGCAGAGATTGCAAACGAATCGCAAGTTATCATAAATGAGAATTATAAATTTGCAATAACGAGAACGCTTCGATTATATATGGATTTCAGATGATTTGGCGAGTGATTGCGGGAGGCGGAAAAAAACCTAAATTGGGGCTTGCAATTTTGAATTTTTATGATATAATAGCCATCGTAGTGTGAGTTTTGAGAGTGGGGCATCCCGCTCTTTCTTTTTGATTTATATTAATTACAGGAGGCGGACGCCAACATGAACCCCGAGATCTTTGACGCCATCGCGCAAATCGAAAAGGAAAAAGGCATCCCGCGCGAGTATATGAAGGAGAAGATCGTGCAGGCGCTGACAACCGCGTACCGGAAGGACAACGCGGGCGTCACCGAAAACATTTTCGTGGAGCTGGACGAAGAGCGGAAGGAAATCCGCATGTATGTGCAAAAAGTGGTCGTTGAGGATGTGGAGAACCCAACGTTCGAGTTGACGGTCGAGAAGGCACGGGAGTACGCGCCGGGCGCCGACGTGGGGGACGCTGTGAATATAGAGGTCCCGACCAAGGATTTCGGACGTATCGCGGCGCAGACAGCCAAGCAGGTCATCATACAGGGGATACGCGAAGCCGAACGCGGCATGATATATGAGGAGTATTCCTCAAGAGAGCACGAGGTGCTCACGGCGCAGGTCATCCGTCCCGACCCGCGCACCGGCGGCTCGGTGGTGGAGATCACCAGCAAAGGGGAAACGGTGGAGGCGGTATTGCCTCCCGGCGAGCAGATACGCGATGAAATGCTGAACACCGGCGACCGTGTAAAGGTCTATGTCATTGAGGTGCGCCGTACCAACCGCGGCCCGCAGATGCTCCTTTCCCGCACCCACCCGGGACTGGTCAGGCGGCTCTTTGAGCTGGAGGTGCCGGAAGTGGGAGACGGAACGGTGGAGATCCGCTCCATCGCCCGCGAGGCCGGACAGCGCTCCAAGATTGCCGTCTGGTCAAACGACGAGGGTGTTGATCCCATCGGGGCCTGCATCGGCGTACGGCGGGGCAGAATTAACGCCGTGACAGGCGAACTGGGCGGAGAGAAGATTGACGTGGTGCGCTTCTGCGAAGAGCCGGACGAGTTTATCGCCCAGGCGCTCGCGCCCGCGTCTGTACTGCGCGTAGACCTGATCGACACTAAGAGCTGCCGCGTGGTGGTGCCTGACGACCAGCTGTCGCTGGCCATCGGCAAGGAGGGGCAGAACGCCCGTCTTGCAGCCAAGCTGACAGGATTTAAGATTGACATCAAACCGGAATCCCGGGCGGAGCCGGTATGAAGAAAAGCGGGCGCGGAGCGCGGGACGCCGCAGGCCCAATCCGCCAGTGTATGGGTTGCCGCGGCCGCCTTCCCAAGCAGGAACTGCTGCGCGTAGTCCGCCCCCCCGAAGGGGCGGTCAAACTGGACACAGCGGGCAAGGCGCAGGGACGGGGCGTGTATATCTGCCGGGATGCCAACTGCTTCAAACGGGTGAAGAAAAGCCGCGCGTTGGAACGCTCCTTGCAGTCGCCTGTGCCGGATGATGTGTTTGCCGCGATCGAGGCGCTGTTGACGGAAAATGCAACCTAAGCCGCTGAGATTGCTGGGCCTTGCCAAACGCGCCGGGCAGCTTGTCTGCGGGATGGAAGCCGTGAGGGACGCCGCGGGACGCGCCTGCCTGTTCCTGCTGGCAAACGACGCGGGAAACGCGGCCAAGCGCGAGACAGGGCATTTGGCAGAGGGGCGGGGAAAACCGCTTGTTATCCTGCCGTATGATAAAGAGGCACTGGGCCGCGCCGCCGGGAGAAAGACTTGCTCCGTCGCCGCGCTGATCAATGAAGAATTTTCTCGGGGGATAAGGGAAGCTATAAATGGGGGGACCTAGGTGAGTACAGCGAGCAAATACCGCATACATGAGGTAGCCAAGGATTTTGGGATGGGGTCGAAGGTGATTTCAGACATCATGACCCAATATATTGCCGCGCCCAAAAACCATATGCAGGCGCTGACGGAGGAGGAGCTCAACCTCATCTTCGCCGTCCTGACGGAAACGCACCAGATCGAGTCGATCGAGAGCATATTCGCCGACGTCTACCGTGAGCCGGAGCCGCCGCCCGCCCCGGTCTCTGCGCCGGAAGCCGCCGCCGCTCCAACCGCTCCCGCCGCCGAGACGGCGGCGCAGGAAGGCGCTCCGCAGCCACAGCCGGCGGCCCAGCAGAGGCCCAAGCAGCCCAAACCGCCGCAACCTCCGCGCGGCCCCAAGACGACGCATATCGTCGATACGCGCGGCGCGAGCGTGGACATGTCGCGCTACGACGAGCGGGTTGAGTCGCTTGTGCCGGAAAAGGCCGGGCGGATGAAGCAGGGCAAAGAGAAGTTCAAACGCGCCCCCGACAGAAAACCGGGCGGCTTTGTTTCCCAAAAACGCTTGCAGGAAGAGGCGGAACGCCGCCGCCAGCGGATAGAATACCTGAAAAAGCAACAGCTAAAGGTTTCGATCCCGGACGAAATCGCCGTCGGGGAATTGGCCGCGCGCCTGAAAAAGACCGGCGCGGAGGTCGTCAAGCAGTTGATGAAACTGGGCGTGATGGCTTCGCTCAGCCAGACTATCGATTTCGACACCGCCAGCCTTGTCGCGCTGGAGTTTGGCGCGAAGGTGGAGCGCGAAGTCGTCGTAACAATTGAGGAGCGCCTGATCGACGAGTCGGTAGACCTGAACGAACATCTCGTCCCGCGCGACCCGGTCGTGGTCGTCATGGGGCACGTGGACCACGGCAAGACCAGCCTCCTCGACTATATACGCAGCGCCAACGTCGCGGAGGGCGAAGCCGGCGGCATTACGCAGCATATCGGCGCCCACCGCGTTGACATCCATGACCGCCATATCACCTTCCTTGATACACCCGGCCACGCGGCCTTCACGTCGATGCGCGCGCGCGGCGCCTCCATCACCGACATCGCCATACTGGTCGTCGCCGCTGACGACGGCATCATGCCGCAGACGGTGGAGGCCATCAACCACGCCAAAGCCGCCGGGGTGCCGATTATTGTCGCGCTGAACAAGATGGACAAAGAGGCAGCCGACCCCGAGCGCATCAAGCAGCAGCTGACCGAGCACGAGCTTATCTCCGAGGAGTGGGGCGGCGATACAATCACCTGCCCTGTGTCCGCCAAGACAGGCGAAGGGAGAGAGCACCTGCTTGAGATGGTCGTTCTGCAAGCCGATGTGCGCGAGCTGAAAGCCAACCCGGCCCGCGCGGCCCGCGGCACCGTCATCGAGGCCAAGCTGGACAAGGGACGCGGCCCGGTCGCGACGGTCCTTGTGCAAAACGGGACGCTGAAACAGGGCGACATCGTTATCGCCGGCAAGACGGTCGGGCGGATTCGCGCCATGACCGACGACAAGGGGCGCAAGCTGGAAGAGGCTGGGCCTTCTGTCCCGGCTGAGATCATCGGGCTGTCCGAAGTGCCGGAGGCGGGCGATGTTTTCCACACCGTCGCCGACGAGCGGATGGCGCGCGAACTGGTCAGCCAGCGCAACCAGCAGGATAAAGACGGCGGCCCGCAGGCCCCGGCGGCCAAGGTATCGCTGGACGATCTCTACGCGCAGATACAGCAGGGGCAGGTCAAGGACCTCAACCTGATCGTCAAAGCCGACGT
>JAIRUW010000041.1 GCA_031254195.1 Oscillospiraceae bacterium | reverse complement strand
TTAGGAATGATTGTTAGTTCAAAACTATTATTAGGGAGGCGCTCATGAGCGGATTTGCCCACCTGCATGTCCACACCGAATACAGCCTGCTCGACGGCATGTGCCGGATCGACAGGCTTATGGGGCGCGTCAAAGAGTTGGGGCAGACCGCCGTCGCCGTCACGGATCATGGCTCGATGTACGGCGTGATTGAGTTTTACAAGGCCGCGCAAAAGGCTGGCGTCAAACCCGTCGTCGGCTGCGAGGTCTATGTCGCGCCGCGAACACGCCATGACAAGGAGCACGGCTTGGACTCCGAGCCGTATCATTTGGTGCTTCTCTGTGAGAACGGGACGGGGTATCAAAACCTCTGCCGCATGGTCTCCCGCGCCAATACCGAGGGGTTTTACACCAAGCCGCGCGTTGACAGAGAGCTTTTAGAAGAATACCATGAGGGACTGATCGCCCTCTCGGCCTGCCTTGCCGGGGAGATACCCCGCCGTATCTCGGAGGGAGATATGGAAAAGGCGGCCGGGGCGGCGCGGACTTTCGCGGAGCTGTTCGGCAAGGACAGGTTCTACCTTGAGCTGCAAGACCACGGCATCCCGGAGCAGAAGAACGTCATGCGCGCCATGCTGCGGCTGGCGGAGGAAACAGGGTTGCCATTGGTTTGCACCAACGACGCGCATTATATCACGCGCGACGACGCCAAGGCGCAGGATACCCTGATGTGCATACAGACGCAGACGACGGTCGATACGCGGGACAGGATGAAATTTGAGACGGATGAGTTTTACATCAAGAGCGAAGAGGAAATGGCGGCGCTCTTTCCGCGCGAGGCGCTGGACAACACGGTTAAGATCGCGGGGATGTGCGATCTGACGATTGAGTTTGGAAAATACCACCTGCCGCGCTTCAAGCTGCCCAAAGGCGAACGGAACGCGGAAAAAGTCCTCCGCCGCTTGTGTGACGAGGGCTTTCTTAAGCGTTACCCCGACGGGCCGGAGGGGTACAGGGAACGTCTGGGCTTTGAGCTGGACATGATCGTGAAGATGGGCTTTGCCGATTACTTCCTGATCGTCGCCGACTTTGTGCGCTACGCGCGGGACAGCGACATCCCGGTCGGGCCGGGGCGGGGCAGCGGCGCGGGGTCGATGGTTGGGTACAGCCTCGGCATTACCGATGTGGACCCGATGAAATACAATTTGTTGTTTGAACGATTTTTGAATCCCGAACGTATTAGTATGCCCGACTTCGATATCGACTTCTGCGTCCGGCGGCGGCAGGAAGTCATTGATTATGTCATTGATAAATACGGCTATGTGGCGCAGATCATTACCTTCGGCTCGATGAAAGCAAAGGCGGTGGTGCGCGACACGGCGCGGGCGTTGGGCTGGACGTACGCCGAGGCCGACGCCGTGGCTAAAGCGGTGCCGTTCGCGCTGCACATGACGCTGGACCACGCGCTGGATGTGTCGGCCACCCTCAAGGATTTATATCATAACGACGAGCGGACGCGCGATTTGATTGACATGGCCAAAAAGCTGGAGGGGATGCCCCGCCACGCCTCCACCCACGCGGCCGGCGTCGTCATCACGGCGGAGCCTGTCTCCGAGTATGTGCCGCTGGCAAAGATCGAGGACTCTATCGTCACCCAATTCCCGATGACGCAGCTGGAGGAACTGGGGCTTCTGAAAATGGATTTTCTCGGCTTGCGCAACCTGACTGTTTTGAAGGAAGCGGAGGAACTGGTCAAAAAACGTGACCCGGCGTTTGACGGGACGTTCCCGGAGGACGACGCGGCGGTGTTTGAGATGCTGGCGCAGGGCAGGACGGCGGGCGTCTTCCAGTTGGAAAGCGCGGGCATGACAGGGGTCTGTATGCGGCTGCGCCCGCAGTCGGTCGAGGACATCACGGCGGTGGTGGCGCTCTTCCGCCCTGGCCCGATGGAATCCATCCCCCGTTTCATCGACAGCAAGCACCACCCAGAGCGGACGACCTATAAGCACCCGTTACTCAAGCCGATCTTAGATGTTACATACGGCTGTATCGTCTATCAGGAGCAAGTTTTGGCGATCCTGCGGCAGCTTGCCGGATTCTCCCTTGGCCGCGCGGATATTGTGCGCCGCGCCATGAGCAAAAAAAAGTATGATGTGCTCGCGGGCGAGCGGCAAGCCTTTATGGAGGGCTGCGCGGAAAAGGAGATACCGGAAGGCATCGCCAAGAGTATTTTCGATGAAATTATGGCATTCGCCGAGTACGCCTTCCCCAAAGCCCACGCCGTATGCTACGCTATCATCGCCTACCGCACGGCGTATTATAAAGTTCACTACCCCGCCGAGTATATGGCGGCGCTGCTGTCGAGCGTGCAGGGACACGCGGGGAAGGTGGGGGAGTATATCGCCGAGTGCCAGGAGCAGGGCATATCGGTCCTGCCGCCCGACGTCAACACTTCGGACGACGGCTTTACGGCCGTCGGGGACAGGGAGATCCGGTTCGGGATGGGTGCAATCAAAAACCTGGGGCACGGGTTTATCGCCGCATTGCGGCGCGAGCGCTTAGAAAAGCCCTTCTCCGGCTTTGAGGATTTCTGCCGCCGGATGCAGGGGCACGAGATGAACCGCCGGGCGCTGGAATGCCTGATACAGTGTGGCGCGTTCGACTCGATGGGCTATAAGCGCCGGGCGCTGTTTGACATAGCGGGCGCTTTGCTTGACGATATAGCCGGCGGGCGGTCCATCGAGGGGCAGACCGACCTCTTCTCGATGGGCGGCGAGACGCGTGAAATACCCATCCCCGATGTGGAGGAATGGAGCGTCAAGGAAAAGCTGCAAATGGAGCGCTCACTGACCGGGCTGTATCTCTCCGGGCACCCTGTAGACGCGTATGCCGCCGAGATACGGCGCTCCGGCGCGCAGACGATTTTATCCGTCCTCGAAGGGCTGGAAAGCGGCGGTATGGAGGACGGGCAGCCGGTCAAGCTGGCGGGGCTTTTATCGGGCGTCAGGACCAAGACGACGCGCAACAGCTCCCTGATGGCATACGCCACGCTGGAAGACCGCGCCGGCTCGGTCGAGCTGCTGGTTTTCTCCGGCGTTCTCACCCGGTGCGGCGGCCATATCAAAAACGACAACGCCGTGCTGGTCGCCGGGAAGGTCAGCGTCCGCGACGACCGCCCGGCGCAAATACTGGCCGACGAAATCAGGCCGCTGGGCGAGTGGGAGCCTGTGCCGCCGCTGTCCGAGGAGCAGGAATCCTCCGCGAAACACAAGCTCTATCTCAAACTCCCGAGCGCCGGCGGGCGCGAGGCGGGGCGCATTCTGGCAATGCTTCAGCTCTTTCCCGGCGTCACGCCGGTCGTGCTGGTCTGCGCCGACACCGGCAAACGGCTGGGCGGCGAGTGCGGCCCCGACCCGCGTCTGCTGAACGAATGCCGGGCTTTGCTGGGAGAGGAAAATGTTGTCTTGCGGGATTAAGGGGTCTATGATATAATCTATGGGATTTTTAGCGAAGAAGGAGAGGGTATCATTGGAGATCAACCGGATCGGGCTTCTTACCTCCGGCGGCGACGCGCCCGGCATGAACGCTGCCATCCGCGCCGTCGTGCGTACGGCGTGCGCCAATAAGATCGAGACACTGGGCATCCGCCGCGGTTACAACGGCCTCATCAATGGCGACGTGACAGAGCTGGGGCACAGGGACGTCAAAGGCCTCAATAATGCGGGCGGCACCATCCTCTATACCGCCCGCTCCCCTGAATATAACACTGAGGAAGGCGTGCAAAAAGCCGCCAAGACCTGCAAGTATCTGGGGATAGACGCGATCGTCTGTGTCGGCGGCGACGGCACGTTCCGCGGCGCGCGCGATCTTGCCAAGCTCGGCGTCCCGTCCATTGGCATACCCGCCACCATCGACAACGACATCGCCTGTACCAACTACTGTATCGGCTTTGACACCGCCTGCAACACAGCCATCGAAGCCATCGACAAGCTGCGCGACACCATGCACTCCCACGAACGCTGCTCGCTCGTCGAGGTCATGGGGCACCACGCGGGGCATCTGGCCGTCTATGTCGGCATCGCCGTCGGCGCGAACGCCATCCTTGTACCCGAACGAACCTATGACTTCCAGTCTGACATCGCGGACAAGATACGGCGCTCGCGTATCCAGGGGCGCACCCACTTTGACATCATTGTGGCCGAAGGGGTTGGTGATATACAGGAGATCGCCGCCCATATCAAAGAGGAAACGGGGCTTGACCCGCGCGTTACCATCCTGGGCCACATCCAGCGCGGCGGAGCGCCTACCGCGCGTGACCGCGTCACCGCCGCCCGTATGGGGCGCCATGCTGTGGAAACACTGATAGCGGGCCGTTATAACCGCGTCGTCTCCATCCAGCACGGCGATTTGCAGGATTTTGATATCGACGAGGCGCTGACAATGAAAAAAGGGTTACAGGAGACCATGTACGATACAGCCAGGATACTTTCCATTGGTTAGGAGGCCCGCTTAATGCAAATGACGCTGCGCTGGTTCGGGAAGCTGGACCCGATCCCCTTAAAGCATATCAAACAGGTTCCCGGCGTGACGGGGGTCGTGACCAGCCTGATGTATATCCCCGCCGGCGAAGTATGGCCGCTTGAGGAATGCGAGGCCATGCGTGATGAGATCGAGGCGGCGGGCCTTTCCGTGGAAGTGATTGAGAGCGTCAACATCCATGAGGACATCAAGCTGGGCGTGCCGGAACGCGACGGCTGGATACGAAAATACATCGAAACGCTGGAAAACCTCTCGAAAATCGGAATCAAAGCCGTCTGCTATAATTTCATGCCGGTGCTGGACTGGGCGCGGAGCCATCTCTTTTACGATTTGCCCGACGGCTCCAACACCATGTTTTTCTCGCGTGAGTTTATCCAGAATACCACGCCGCAGGCGTTGGCCGCGCGGTATGCCGAACAGTCGGGCGGCATCGCCCTGCCGGGCTGGGAACCGGAGCGATTGCAGCATATCGTCGCCACTATCGAACGTTATAAAAGTGTATCCCAGGAGCAGTATTGGGAGAACGCGCGGTATTTCCTACAGAGCATCATCCCGCACGCCGAACGGCTGGGCATCAAAATGGCCATCCATCCCGACGACCCGCCCTGGCCGCTGTTCGGGCTGCCGCGGCTGATCAACTCCCGCGACAACATCAGGCAGTTTTTAGACCTCTGCCCCAGCCCCAGCAACGGCTTGACGCTCTGCACAGGTTCGCTGGGCGCCGACCCGGACAACGACATTCCCGCGATTATCCGTGAATTTTCAGAAAAGATATATTTCGCGCACATCCGCAACCTCAAGTTTCTGGGCAATGGCGACTTTTACGAGTCGGCGCACCCGTCGCAGTGCGGCTCGCTGGACATGCTAGGCATCGTCCGCGCGTTCGCGGAAGCCGGGTTTGACGGCTACATCCGGCCTGACCACGGACGGATGGTTTGGGGCGAGACGGGCCGCGCGGGTTACGGGCTTTATGACAGGGCAATGGGAGCGGCATATTTAATTGGTTTATGGGAGGCGTTGACAAGATGACACAGGTTGCCATACTGGGCTACGGCGTGGTCGGTTCGGGCGTGGCGGAGGTTTTGCATGAGACCGCCGCTCTCATCGACGCGCGCGCCGGCGTCAAACTCTCCACCAAGGCCATATTGGATATGCGGCAATTCCCGGACAGCCCCTTTGCCCGTCATTTCGTGACGGATTTCGCGGAAATCGAGAAAGACGCCTCCATCAGCATCGTTGTAGAGGCCATTGGCGGCACCGGCGCGGCGTATGAGTACACCAAACGCGCCCTCAAGGCGGGAAAGCATGTGGTGACGTCGAATAAGGAGCTGGTCGCCGAGCGCGGCGCGGAGTTGCTGATGCTGGCGCGGTCCAACCGCGCGAATTACCTCTTTGAAGCGGCTGTCGGCGGAGGCATTCCGCTTATTCATCCGCTGACACAGTGCCTGACGGCAAACCGGATCTCCGACATCGCGGGCATCCTGAACGGGACGAGCAACTATATCCTCACCCGTATGAGGGACAATGGCTTTACTTTCGACGAGGCCCTTCTGGAAGCGAAAAAGCACGGCTACGCGGAAGCTGACCCGACCGACGATATAATGGGGCATGACAGCGCGCGTAAAATTTGCATCTTGGCGTCGCTGGTTTTCGGGCGGCAGGTTCTTCCCAAACGCGTGCAGACAGAGGGAATCAGCAAGATTACCCCGGAACAGCTCAAGGAAGCGGCGGACAACGGGTATGCCATCAAGTTGCTGGGGCGCGCGCAGCGGTTTCAAAGCGGGGAGCCTCCCTTTGTGTATGTGGAGCCGCATTTGGTGCCGCGGGGACACCCGCTGTTTAACGTGGACGATGTGTTCAACGGCATTCTGCTGAACGGGAATATCGTGGGCGACGTCTTTTTCTACGGCAGGGGAGCGGGCAAACGCCCGACCGCGTCGGCTGTCGTCTCCGACATGCTGGCCTGCCTGCGGAACAGCGACCCGCTGGGCGGCCTGGCTTGGGACGACATCCCCGTTCAGGTGACGGCCCCCCGCAATATCAAAGACGACGCGCACCACACCTTTGCCGACGGCACGGTAATGAGGGTGCTTGGAAAGGAATGACCCCATGTCCCTAATCGTAAAAAAATTCGGCGGCTCTTCCGTAGCCGACAACGAAAAGCTCCGCAATGTGGCGCGGGTCGTCACCAAAAGCCACGCGGACGGGCATCAGGTCGTCGTCATTGTCTCGGCGCAGGGCGACACCACCGACGACCTTTTGGAAAAAGCGGCGGGCCTGAATAAGAGCGCGTCGCGGCGTGAGATGGATATGCTTTTGGCCTGCGGCGAGCAGATGTCGGCGTCTCTTCTGGCTATTGCCATCGAGAAGCTGGGGTTCCCGGTCATCTCACTGACCGGCTGGCAGGCGGGGATGCAGACCGACTCCAACCATTCTTCCGCGCGGATCAAGAAGATTGACCCCGAGCGGGTGCGGATGGAGCTGGACAAAAACAACATCGTTATTATCGCGGGCTTTCAGGGCATTAACAAGTTCGGCGATGTGACCACCATCGGGCGCGGCGGCTCCGACACCACCGCCGTAGCGTTCGCGGCGTCGCTCAAAGCCGACCTTTGCAAAATTTATACCGACGTGGACGGCGTGTACACCGCCGATCCGCGCGTTGTTTCCGGGGCGAGGAAGCTCAACGAAATCAGCTTTGACGAAATGCTGGAGCTGGCGTCGCTGGGCGCACAGGTTTTGGCCAGCCGCTCGGTGGAGATGGCCAAGCGTTTCCGCGTAAAGATCGAGGTCCTGTCCAGCTTCCGGGATTGCCCGGGCACCATTGTTAAGGAGGTCGTCAAGATGGAGAATATGCAGGTTTCGGGCGTCGCCCGTGACAATAACGTGGCGCGGATCGCGCTGATCGGGCTTCAGGACGTGCCCGGCGTCGCTTCCCGTATCTTCACCCTGCTGGCACAGCACAAGATCAACGTGGACATCATCCTGCAATCCATCGGGCGGCACGAGACAAAAGACATCAGCTTTACCGTAGCCAAAAGCAATCTGCCGGACGCGCGCGCCCTGATGGAGGACCACCGGGACTCGCTGTGCTACGAAGCGCTGGAAGTGAGCGACCAGATCAGCAAGGTCTCCGCCGTGGGTGCGGGCATGGTCAATAACCCCGGCGTCGCGGCCAGGATGTTTGAGGCGCTGGCCGGAGCGGGGGTCAATATTCAGATGATCTCGACTTCCGAGATTAAGGTGAGTGTGTTGATTGATTTGGCCGACTCCGACCGGGCCGTGCAGGTGATTCATCAGGAGTTCTTTGGGTGAAGCGTATTCTGTCCATCGGCATCCTGATCGCCGCCGTCTTAATCATCATACTATCCGCATTGCTATTATGGCGTATCTTCGCCGCCCCCGAGGAAGGGGACGGCGTTGTTCTCATACTGCTCTACCACACCTTTGCCGACGGCGAGGTCACAGACCCGGGCGTTTATACCACGGCGGAAAAGTTTGAGGAGGATATACAAACACTGTTGGGGTTTGGGTTGCGTTCCCTTTCTCTGTACGACTTTTACGAGGGGAACTATGACCCGAATGGGCGGTATTTAATCATCACGTTCGACGACGGCTACCTGACCAATTATGAGGTTGCCTTCCCCATCCTGCAACGGCTTAACTGCTATGCCGACATCTTCAAAAACACCGACAACGATTATATGGAGCACCATTTTTCATACGCACAGGCGCGCGAGATGGAGGCGAGCGGGCTGGTCGCCATCCATTCGCACTTTCCCGTCCACGAACGTGTCACCGAATATGAGGCGGATGAGTTTATCCGCCTGCTGAACGGGTCGTTTGATACGCTGGAGCGTGAGCTGGGAGCGCGGAAATACCGCTTCTTCGCGTACCCCTACGGTAACCACAGCCGCGAAACCTTTGACGCGGCAAAAGCCAATGGTGTTGATTTGCAGTTTGTGCAAACCCCCCTGTTTGACGCGCCCGGTTTGATTGTACGGGTCAATGTGGACTATGGTACGGACATAACACTGCTAGTACCGTAAATCACCTCTTTACAAGTCCGTCATGTGGCGATATACTGTATATATATTACATAGGAAGGCAGGAAGAGACCGTATGTCTGATTTATACCCGAGCGGCCACAAAGGCGGCTACCATCTTAACCTTAAGGAGGACCCGGCTTATATGTCAATGGGGTCTTTCCATTGCCCCATTTGCGGTGTGACCTTCCGCGCGACCAAGGTGCGCGACGTGAAGCTAATTCCGTTGCGGATTGGCGAGCTGCGCACCCAATATAAGGACATCGAGCCGCTGTATTATGAAATCACCTCCTGCCCCAACTGCCGCTATTCGGCGCAGACGCCGCTGTTTACCAAACTGCTCATGTCGCGCAAGAAGATGATCCGCGAAAAAATCACCCCGTATATCCACTCGCTCCCGCATTGGAGTGAGACGCTGACCCCCGACGCGGTATTCGAGCGGTATTACCTCGCCCTGCTGACTTACAGCATAGGGTTCGGCGACCGAGAGCTGCTGGAGGCCGGGCTGTGGCTGAAACTCAGCAGCATCTATGCCGACGCGGAGGACGCCGATATGGAAATGTACGCTGCGGGCGAGGCGCAGAAGGCCTATCTGGCGGCCTTCCAAAACCTGCGCATCTCTCCGATGAAGTTCCCGTCGCTCAACCTGCGGATTGGCATCCTCAGTATTAAAATCGGGGACGTCCGCACCGCGCGGGATTTCCTGTATAAGGTGAAGATAGACGGTAACAGCACACGCCTGCAAAAAGACCAGGCCGACGACTTCATCAACGATTTGAAGAGCGCCGAGGAGGGGCAGTAAATGCTTGACGCCATAGGGCGCTGCGGTATCGTGCCCGTCATCAAGATCACGGACGTGGCCAAAGCCGTGCCGCTGGCGCGCGCACTGCTGACCGGCGGCGTGGGCGTCATTGAGGTCACCTTCCGCACCGCCGCCGCGCCCGAGGCCATTGCCGCTATCGCGCGGAAAGTCCCCGAAATGCTGGTGGGGGCGGGCACGGTGCTGACGCCGGAACAGTTGGCGGCGGCGAAAGACGCCGGGGCGCGGTTTATCGTCTCTCCAGGACTGGACGCGGACATTGTAAAAAAGGCGCAGGCGGACGGCCTAACCGTCATTCCCGGCGTTGTGACGCCGAGCGAGATTTGCGCGGCGCTCAAACTGGGGCTGACGGCGCTGAAATTTTTTCCCGCACAGACCTTTGGAGGCGCGGCGGCAATCAAAGCGCTGGCGGCGCCGTTTGCCGGCGTGAGATTCGTCCCTACCGGCGGCATCGGCCAGAACAACGCCCCCGACTACTGGAAAATACCGCAGGTGCTGGCCGTGGGCGGCACGTGGATGGCGCCCGAGCACCTGATCGATCAGGGGGATTTTGACACGATAGAGCGCATGGCGGCGGAAGCCGCGCGTTTAAGAAGGGAGTGCGGGGCTTGCTGAACGTCAAACCGCCTGAACAGTGCCGGTTCGACCAGGTATCGCTGGGCGAGGTCATGCTGCGGCTCGACCCCGGCGACGGGCGCGTCCGCACGGCGCGGAGCTTCACCGTGTGGGAGGGCGGCGGCGAATACAATGTCGCGCGCGGCCTGCGCCGCTGTTTCGGCCTTCGCACCGCCGTCGTCACGGCGTTCGCGCGGAACGATGTGGGGTATTTGCTGGAGGATTTGATTTTGCAGGGCGGGGTGGATACCTCCCTGATTTATTGGGCGCCCTACGACGGCATCGGGCGAGCCGCGCGTAACGGGCTGAACTTCACCGAGCGCGGCTACGGCGTGCGCGGAGCGCTGGGCGTGTCCGACCGCGCCAATACCGCCGCGTCGCAGCTCAAACCGGGCGACATAGACTGGGAAAGCCTCTTTTCCCAAGGCGTACGCTGGTTTCACACCGGCGGCATTTTTGCCGCCCTCGGGGAAACCACCGCCCCGCTGATCATAGAGGCGCTAAAGGCCGCGAAAAAACACGGCACCGTCACCAGCTAAGACCTCAACTACCGCCCTTCGCTATGGAAGGGGATCGGCGGCAAGGAAGAAGCCGTCAGGGTCAACCGCGAGATCGTGCGTTATGTGGATGTCTGCGTCGGCAACGAGGAGGACTTCACCGCCTGCCTCGGCTACGAACTGGAGGACAGCAGCCTGTCCGAGCTCAACACCGAAAGCTACCGCCGCATGGTGGACAAGGTGTCCAAGGACTATCCCAACATGCAAATCATCGCGTCCACACTGCGCACCGTCAAGACCGCCACCGTCAACGACTGGTCGGCGCTCTGCCGGGCGGCGGACGGGACAATCGTTCAGGGCATGGAGATGCGGGACTTGATGATCTACGACCGCGTGGGCGGCGGCGACAGCTTTGCCTCCGGCCTGATCTTCGGCCTGATGTCAGGCAAAGACATCCAAACCGCGCTCAACTGCGGCATAGCCCACGGAGCACTGGCCATGACCACGCCCGGCGACACCTCGACGGCGCGGCAGGGCGAGGTGGAAGCGCTGATGCGCGGCGCGGGAGCGCGGGTGGAACGGTAGGATAGGGACATACAACACCGGCGGCCGGATTTCCGGCCGCCGGTTGTTTTTGGCGTACTTTACTATTTAGCAGGGGCTGACACGATACCTTGCTGCTGGTCTCTCCTGAACCGGACAAACTTGTTGGGGGCGGGCACTACATACCGCTCTGCGCCGATAACCACGTGCGTCCCCTCGGCGATGTTTCCGGTCACTATGACCGTGCCGAAGCCCATCGTCGCCATGCGTTCATCCATTTCCTCACGCTCCATCTGGAGCGCGGCTAGCGTTGCGTGCAGGTCGTCCCGGGTGTGCTTGATGTTGTCGTAATCCTTGACCTTGTCGGGAGGCAGGATTCCGCGCTTTTCGCGTTCCGCGAATACGTTGTACAGCATTTCGATGCTTTGCAGCTTCTTTTCCGCGTCGGCGGTCTCTTTGGGGTTGCTGACCTTGCGCTGTGTGAGTTCGGGGTCGGAACCGACCTCCAAAACGACCGGCTTGGAGTGGCCGTCGGTGCCTACGTTGACACAGCTTATAGATTCTCTGGCCGAAAGGGTGGAGTTATAGATCTGCGACTTCGCGCCCTGTACGTTTAACATAGCGCCGCTGCGCACGGTACAGGCGATGATGGCGCCGGTGAAGATGCTGCCCTTCGCGCTGACTTTGCCGTTTTGAAGATACTTACAGCGCACGTCGCCGCCGGAGATGATCACGCCGGATTGCATCCCGTTGAAGCCGTTGTCAACGCTTACGTTGCCGCCCGCTTCCACCGAGCCGCCGTCCATCATACCGTTGATCGTCACGCTGCCGGTGGCTTTCACCTTGAACCCCAGCGTGACATTCCCCCTGACGCGCACACTGCCCACAAAATCTATGTTTCCGGTCGCCACGCCCACATCCTGCTCAACGTTGAACATGTCGGAAACGGTCACGCGTTTGTTGACGATGTTGGCTTGGCCGCTTATCGCCGCGAGCAGCTGCAACCCGTCTTCGGAGAGCTTTGTCCCGGCCCCGGCGGGCAATACGAGGTCCTTGCCGGGGGTGGCAGGGATCGGCTCGCCGAGCACATTGGTTCCAGGGGTGCCTTCGGTAGGGGGGGTCTTGGTGCACAGAGGCTCGTCAACCGTTACGTTGGTGACAAGGCCTAAATCCTTGAAGTCAACGGTGCCGTCCTCCATCTCGCGCGGCCTCAGTTCCCTCTCCGCGGTAAAGTGTAAGGCAATCGACGCGTCCTTCCCTTTGCCTGGCGCCGTTGCAGTGGCAACCAGCTCCTGCTTGCCGTAGTCGTGCGTTCTTGTCAGGATACGGAGAACCTCCTGCTTGATGCCATGTATAACGCCTGCTTCCGCGATTGCCGCCGCGATTTCCTCCTGGGTGGGATTGTTCCCGCCGTTTTGCGGCGCGGTAATGACGGCGTGCGCCGTCCTCTTGTCGGGCGTAACACGCACCGTGACCTTAGCGTTTACAGGAACCTTTGAGGATTCATCCATATTGCCCGCCCCCTATGTAATTATGTTTCCATTATATCATAGGCGCAAAGCGCCGATTCGCGGATGCGAAATGATATATCTTTGAATCGTATAATGTCCCGCAGGGACATTATATCACACGTACTGTTTTTTTCAAAGCCTCAATCATAAAAAGCATCAAAACCGTGAGAATCAACATAAACCATGGGAACAATTCCAAACCGAATCGCCCGGCGAGGAGGCCGAACAGCGGCGGCATCAAGGTCGAGCCGGTATACGCGCTGGCCATTTGCACACCGATGATGGCCTGCGATTTGTCCGCGCCGAAGTTGATGGGCGTTTGATGGATGATGGCGGGGTAGACAGGGGCGCAGCCCAGACCGATGATAATCAGGCCATATAGGCTGACCCATGCTGTTCCGACCGGAAGGAAAACAGCGGCTATGCCCGCCAGCATCACGCTGCCGCCTATGCGTATCATGGTGTAGTTGCCGATTTTGCTGGAGAGGAAGCCGCATATAAAGCGCCCCGCGGTGATGCCGAAGAAGAAAAACGACGCATAGCGGGCAGCCGTCACGGAATCGACGCCCCGCGCGTTGACAAGATAGGTAGCCGCCCATAGGATTGCCGTCATCTCGACCGCGCAATAGGAAAAAAAGGCGGGCAGGACAAATTTCACACCTTTGACGCGGAGGATCTGCGGCAGAGTAAGCGGCGGGGCGGAGCTGTCTTTGCCGACAGGTCCGGTTTGCCTTTTTCTCCACAGGGGCAGGGTGAAAAAGAGCGCGGCGGCCAAGATGGCCTGTATGAGTGCGATCGCGCCGTACCCACCGTTCCAGTTCAAGCCGTTGGTCAGGAAATGCCCCATGACATAGGGGCTTACAGACGCGCCCAGCCCCCAGCAGCAGTGAAGCCAGTTCATGTGCCGCGCGGCGTAATGCAGGGCGACATAGTTGTTCAGCGCGGCGTCGATCGCTCCCGCGCCCAGCCCGTAAGGGACGGCGAACAGGCAAAGCAGCCAAAAGGACCAAGAGGCGGAAAACCCAAACAACGCCGCGGCTGTCAGCGCAACGCTAAGGGCCGTCACGAGCCCCGTGCCCAGTTTGCGTGTCAGCCGGTCGGAGAGGAGGCTGGCCGTAACCGTGCAGGCCGATATGATCATTGACACAATGCCGGCGTAAGATAAGGGCACGCCCATTAGCGGCTGCATTACGGGCCACGCCGAGCCCAGCAGGGAATCGGGGAGACCTAGGCTGATGAAAGCGATATAAATGATGACAATCAATAACGCGGCCATATTGTCCCTTCTTTATTCGGAAATGATCATTTTGCCCACCGCCAGGATTTCCCGCAGGTAATTCACAGGCACAGTATACCAGCTGACGCCCGCCCCGATATGGTTAGCGGTTATGCCCAATGCGTTTGCCATTCGCGCCGCCCTGAACACATGAAAATCACTGGTCACCAAGACCGCCGTATAGCCTTGCGGAAAAAGGCTTTCCAGGATTTCCGCCGCGAAGGCAAGATTTTCGTGCGTAGAGGAGGACTTGTCTTCTTTGATGATTTTCTCCTGCGGGATACCCTTATCCAGCAGATAGCGCTCCATCGCCAGAGCCTCGGTTATATGCTCCTGAGGCCCCTGCCCCCCGCATACGACGATCAGCGCATCGGAGTTGACCGCGTGGTATTCGGCCGCCCTGTCCAACCGCCGCGCAAGCGTTTCGCCCACCTGCTCGCCCCGGACACCCGCGCCCAAAACGATGACCGCGTCTTCATTATATTCCGCGCTGCCGATATTGCCGTAAACCGCAAGGAATGCCATAAATAGCAGCGGAGTAACGCAAAGAATCCCCATGACGGCATGAACGATTTTGGTGAAGTGATCAAAAAACAAGGCGTAGGCTATGATGGCGGCGGCAAGAAGCCCCTGAACGAGGAAGCCCGCGTGATAATTGGCTATGAATAGGAGAACGATCACATTCAGCAGCAGCAATATGCCTATAGCCAGCAGAATCCGTTTCACGGCCGCCTCCTTTCCAAACTGCACAAACCCCCCGGCCATAGGACGGGGGGTGTTTGGTTTAGCCTATCAGTTTCGCCGTGCTCACCTTGATGCCGGGCCCCATCGTGCTGCTGATGACGCAGGAGCGGATATACTGGCCCTTGGCGGCGGCGGGTTTGGACTTGATGATGGCCCGCAGCAGTGTGTCAAAGTTTTCTAAGAGTTTCTCTTCGCCAAAGCTCTTCTTACCCAGCGGGCAGTGGATGATGTTGGTCTTGTCGAGGCGGTACTCCACCTTACCGGCTTTGATTTCGGCGATGGCCTTGGCGACGTCGTTGGTAACGGTGCCGGCCTTGGGGTTGGGCATCAGGCCCTTGGGGCCGAGCACCTTGCCCAGCCGCCCTACCACGCCCATCATGTCGGGGGTGGCGACGATCACATCGTAGTCAAAGAAGTTCTCATTCTGGATGCGGGTAACCATATCCTCTGCGCCCACGAAATCCGCGCCCGCGTCTTCCGCAGCCTTGGCGTTGTCGCCCTTGGCAAAGACCAGCACGCGCATAGTCTTGCCGGTACCGTGCGGCAGGACGACGTTTCCGCGTACCTGCTGGTCGGCGTGGCGCGAGTCAACGCCCAGCTTGACATGGACTTCGATGGTTTCGTCGAATTTGGCTTTGGCCGTTTGGACGGCGAGGGTGAATGCCTCCTGCATATCGTAGAGCTTCTGACGGTCGATCAGCTTTTGTGAATCCACATATTTTTTTCCGCGGAACATATCAAAACCCCCTATTCTTCAACGGTAACGCCCATACTGCGGGCGGTACCGGCGACCATGCTCATCGCCGTCTCAATCGAAGCGGCGTTGAGGTCGGGCATTTTGAGCTCCGCAATCTTGCGGATGTCTTCTTTGCTGATGGTGGATATTTTGTCCTTATTGGGGACAGCCGACGCTTTGTCGATCTTGCAGGCTTTCTTGATCAGCACCGACGCCGGAGGGGTCTTGGTGATAAACGAGAAGCTGCGGTCTGCGTAGACGGTGATGACAACGGGAATAATCAGGCCCGCGTCGTTTTTGGTGCGCTCGTTGAATTCTTTTGTGAAAGCCATGATGTTGACGCCGTGCTGGCCAAGCGCGGGGCCGACGGGCGGCGCGGGGGTGGCCTTGCCGGCCGGGATTTGCAGCTTGATAAGGCCGACTACCTTCTGTGCCATGGGGATTCCTCCTAATTCTGCCCTGGCTGACGCCGGGCGTAAAGTGGTGTTGGCGGGATACGCAGGGCATCCCTCCCACAGGGGCCGCTATTTATACAACTAAGGGTTCCACCTGATCCAACTCCAGCTCGACCGGCGTTTCGCGCCCGAACAGGCTGATGACGACGCGTACGCGGTTTTTTTCCAACTCGATCTCTTCTACCGCGCCGATGAAGGTATTGAGCGGGCCGTCGTTGATTTTGACGCTGTCGCCGACGGCATACGGGACGATGATCTCGTGCTTCTCCATGCCCAGCGCCGACACTTCAGCTTCGGTGAGCGGCACGGGCTTGCTGCCCGGCCCGACAAAGCCCGTGACGCCGCGCGTGTTGCGGACGGCGTGCCAGCTCTCGTCGCTCATTACCATTTTGACCAGCACATAGCCGGGGAATATCTTGCGCTCCACCGTCTTCTTCTTGTTGTCGGCGGTTATCTCGGTGACCTCCTCGGTCGGCACGCTGATCTCTAGGATCAGATCGTGCAGCCTGCGGTTCTCCACCGTCTTTTCGATGGTGGCGGCCACCTTTTTCTCATAGCCTGAATAGGTATGGACAACATACCATTTGGCGTTTTCAGACATATCTCACCCTCAAAAAAGGCCGACGATGAACGGCAGAAACCTGTGGATGACCAAAAGAAACACCGCGTCCAGGGCAGAGATGACAGCCCCGACTACGATAACCGAGACTAGGACAATGGCGGTGTTGTTGGCCAGCTGCTTGCGCGTAGGCCAGACGACCTTCTTCAGCTCGCTCTTCGTTTCGCGGAACCAGCGGGCAATCCGCCCGCCTAAACGGGCGAATAGATTGGACTTCCTCTCGCTCATTTACTTCGTCTCCTTATGGGGCGTATGTTTGCGGCAGAAACGGCAATACTTGTTCATCTCCAAGCGGTCGGGGTCGTTTTTCTTGTTCTTCATGGTATTGTAGTTCCTCTGCTTGCACTCGCCGCAGGACAGCGTAATCCTCACGCGCATGGCTGATCGCTCCTAACTTGTGTTTGCCACACAAAAAAATAAACCCTCTTAGGCAAAAGGCAGTTTATCACAGATGCAAACGGTTGTCAAG
>JAIRUW010000007.1 GCA_031254195.1 Oscillospiraceae bacterium | reverse complement strand
TCAACGGCGAACACATCAAGTACACCCCGATCACCAACGAGCGCTACCGCACCGGCGACCCGAGCGTCGAAGGCATGTGGGGCGTAGGAACCTCCAACCCCAGCTACACCTTCGCGTGGGCGAGATTCAAGCTCGTCACCGGTTTATTCACCATCATCTCCGACGGCAACAACTGGGGGCTTCCCGACATTACCAACGTAGTTGAATCGAACGCGAAAGACTCGAACGGCGACCCGACAGGCAGACCCACCGTCAACAGCAGCGGGTTGGGCGAAGGCCGCGCCGTTATCCAGCGCCCCTACGAGTTTGACCGCCGCGGCGACAATGTCATCGCGTGGGATACATACATCCTTTCCGCGGCAGACACAGCGGCGATGGAAATCGGCCTCCACGACATCGGCCGCCAAATGCAGATTACCTTTGAGCATCCCGAGAGGGAGCGCCTGAGCCACTGGGTCCCCGGCTCTGAAGCTGTGCTTGATGCCGACGTCTACCGTCCGGGCCAGTATCACCGCCTCGACGTAGAGACTGTCTTCGGCTATGACTGGATTGGCGAAAAGACCCTGTATCACGGCCTCTCCAGCATCACCGCGACCGCCATCGACGGCGCTCTGCCCCAGAACGCGCAAGTGTTCGTAGATTACAGCAACGCGGGAACACTCAACAGCAAAATCAGAGTCACCGATGACGGCAGTGCTGCTCTCAAAAACTACATGAACGCCGACGTCATCGTCATCACCGGCGTAGACCCGAGGAACCCGGGCCGCGGCGAAGTCGTCCGCTGGGTCTACATCGAAAACTACGTAATCGGCCAGGTTTCCAATGTTCCCGGCGACGGCACCGGCTGGAACTGGACATTCTCCGGCGGCGGCTCCGGCGCCCAAGCCTCCAATATCGGCAGCTGGATACGCACTGAAGGCAAAGGCCCCGAAGGCACCTACACCCCGGCGCGTTGGGACCTCGTGGCCATTGGCAAGAAGACCATCCCCGCGCAGTGGATCGCGGACGGCGACTATATCAATCAGCCCAGCAATCTGACACGCTACTGGTTCAAGCCTGTTGAGGACCAAGAGGAAGGCCTCGTCACCTCCGTCCAAGGTTCGGCGGACGTGAACCCCGGCTCCGGCTTCATGACCATGGGCGGCGTGACCTACAACATGCTGCAATACAACAACTGGATCCGCGCGTTCCAGACCGCGGACGTTACCAACAAGCGCACCATCACCATGTGGCACGGCCTGGTCGTCCACATCGACACCACCCCGATTAAGCGCAACTACGCTGTCGTCACGGCGGCCGGCGTGGACGGGCGCACCAGCTACAATGCCAATACCTGGAAAAACATGGTTGACCTCTTCTTAGAAGACGGCACCCATATGATCGGCCTTGAGCTTGAAAAAATCGTTATGGGCAACAGCGCTGGCGACGCTACCGCCAGACCCATCGGCCAATCGGTCGGCGCGGGCCAATACGGCACCGACAGCGGCAACACCAATAACGGCGACCCGCTGTGGTTCCAAACTTCCAGCGGCTGGAACGTATTCGGCTCCAAGAAGCAGCTGAAAGACAATGTCTTCGAGTACAGGATCAGCGGCAACAGGGTCACCCTCTACGAAATTCGTTCGGAGCAAGTAGGCGGCGACCGCAACTTCACCCCCTCCAACCGCAGAGTGGACGCCACTCAGGGCGGACGCTTCAACAGCACATGGGGCACCACCCTCGGCAACACCCTGGGAATGAACAACACCCGCGGCCTGATGCTGCTGAGCAATGACGACCTCAAGAGCGCCGTCTTCGTGAAGACGAAGAACACCCTCGGCGAGGACGTCTACAACGTCTACAACCAGAGCGTACCGGGCTTCAACAATGTCACGGCCCTGACCACGCAAACCTACCGCATGAATATTGACGGCGATGTCGAAGCCAGCTCTGCCGGCGTATGGAACACAGGCGCGTTTGTGCGCGTGGCGTTTGCCGACGTTGGCGGCGCGATCTCCAGCACCGTCAGGACCCGCTGGGCCGTTGCCCTTGACTGGTGGGTGCAGAACGACAGCAACAGCCTCTACGCGGGCACCGTTAAAGCAATGCTCTCCGACGGAACCGAAGCGACGCTGACCTGCCGCGACGAGCGCACCACAGACGGCACCGCCTTCAAAGCAGACCCGATCCGCAGGGGCGACGTGTTCCTCTATGAGAGCGACGACGGCACCCCCAACACCATCTCTAGGGTCACCATCCTTGATTCCGACGCGCTGGCGGGAAGCTATGTATTCAGCGGCAGCCTCAGCCAGTTCGGCATCCTTGGCTTCAACGGCGTGACCGGTCACACCCTGATGACTGGCAACGCTGCCATGTACTACGGCACACAGGGCAACAACCACTACTACGTCAACGCCCGCGGTTCTGAGCAGGCTGCCCGCGCGAGCGCCGCCGCCGTGGCCGACTGGGGCATCTCCGACAACGGTCAGTGGAACCTCTACATCTTTGAGGCCGGCGTCCGTGGCAACTACACCTCCGTGGATCAGGTTCTTGTCGTTAGAAGGAATGACGGCACCTGGGATTCCGCCAGGCCGATGGACAACCGCAACATCCCCGGCAAGGCCACAGCCATCAGAAACGCCCTGCTTGATGTAGAGCTCGAGAACAGAATCTACGACGATCAGGCCGAGTTCGACGCCGAAGCCCTGAGCGCCATCCAGAGCATCTTTGACGCTTACGGCCCGTCTGTCTACCTGACCGCCAATCCGACCATTGGCACCCTTCCCGCGAAGTACGATGACAGCGATGACCCGGGCAGCTATGACGGCGCCTATGCGGAGATCAACATCACAGACCTCGCCTACAGGATTGCGGGCGTTCCGATCGCCACCATGGCAGCAACCCTGACAGCCGCCCCCTTCAGCATCGCCGGCGTGCTCCCCAACCCGGGTAAGGTCATCCTGCCCGCACTGGAAGCGGCCGAAGTCGAAATCATCGTAGGGAAAATGGCTGTCAATACGTATATCGCCACCAATGACTTTGTTAATGAGAACGGCTTCACCAACATCATTAAAATCGTCACTGGTTTCACCCCAGGAACTGACAATAGCAACGGAGCGGTCGCAGCCTTTGTCAAGACATTCGCCGACTCCAACAACGCCGGTTTCAGCGGAACGACCTCGGCGTCAGTCCTATCGGGCAGCCTGGCGACAAAATCCCCGTCTACCGCGGCAAGCCTCAACGTCCCCGGCGAGATAACCGTCCGTTACACCATGACAAAAGACGGATATTCTGATACCCTCGACATCAAGGTCATCGTTCCCGCAGAGGTAGGCCGCATCCAAGTACCCACGGCTCCTCTTACCTCCACCACCGCAGCGGCCACGCTCGCCTTTAACGTATCGATCTTCGACGACTGGGGCAAGCCGGTCAGCGGACAGACCGTGAAAGCGGCCGTTGCCGGATGCGTGGTAGGCAGTGACGACAGCGGATCCTCCACCTCGGGCGGTGTGGCAGCATTCACAGGCGTGACGGTAAACGCCGCCGTGTTCCGTGTCATTGACGAAATCACCTTTGCAGGCAATGGCGGAATAGCCGCTTACATCCCCACAGGCAGTGTCGTCCTCAACCGCTTTGTTGCGGACATCACCGCCGGCGCTTCTAAATCCGCAGCGAATCAATGGCAATGGGACCTCAGAGCCGATGGTTTAGCGCTGGCGACCCTGATGAAGGCGACAAACACGTATTTTGTCATCGACCTCAAGGATATAGACAAAGCCCTGTTTGACGACCTTGAAGTCTATATCAACGCCGCGGAGGCCAATTGGCAAGCCGCAGAAAGCAACAACCTTGCCTCGATAAGCGCCGATGGGCTGTACTATTTCAGAATCGACAACTTTGACTTCGGCACCGGCAAAACAGTGCAAGCCATCATAACCGGCGGCAGCTATGCCCAAATGGGATTCCAGGTAGTGGGCGGTGCTCCCGTAGAGAATCTGGGGCTTCAAAAGGCATACCTGACCTCAGTAATCCCGACAGGCGCGACAGAGATTACTTTCCCCTAACCCTTAGCACAGCGTAAACCCCCGCCGCAACGCGGCGCGAGAACCCCCCGGCTTTCGCCGGGGGGTTTTTGGTGCTCCCGCCGCCTGCGGGCGGCACCCTCTTTTGCGAAAGAGGGGTGGAGCGGGGGTTGACATTGGGGCGCGGGGGTGGTATGATGATGGCAGAGGGGAAGACCGTGAAAACGGTTAGCCCGATGAAGTGACTAAGTAGCCGGAACCTTGGCTAGGGGGTCGGCTACTTTTTCTTGTTGTCTTTCAGCGTAAGAACCAATGTTGCGAACGCAAGCATTAGAATCATGGCCTCAAAAACCGTCAAGAGCCCCACCCCCTTTCGGATGGCGTGGCATAACCGTTGCCCCAGCTTCCTCTCTGCACGGGACGTAGTATAGCACATGGGGGCGGGGCGGTCAAGGGACGAAAGAACCCCCCGGCGGGGGAAATCTCCCGCCGCCTGTGGGCGGCACCCTCTTTTGCGAAAGAGGGGTGGAGCGGGGGGTTGACAACGGGGGGCGGGGGTGGTATGATGTTGGCAGAGGGCTGGCCGCCAAACGGCTCGCCAAGGATTAGATTATCTCATAAGAAATAACCGCGACCTTGACTAGGGGGGCGGTTATTTCTTATGCTGGTTTTGTATGTAGCCAAGGAGCTTCAATACCAACGCCGCAAAAGCGATCATAAGCATCAGCGCCCCGTACACCGACATAAGGCTTCACCCCCTTTCACGCCAAGCCTAAGCCGGGCGTAGAGGTTACAGCGAACCGTCCCGCAGAGCTGCCCTCTGCACGGGACGTAGTATAGCACATGCGGGCGGGGCGGTCAAGGGGATGTTCTATCTCCCGAAGGCCGCCTGGTTTTGGTTGGGGCTTTGCCGCGGCTCTAGGTCGGGGAAGCGGCGCTCCAGCGCGGCGCGGGAGATTTCGATGACCTCGGCGGCCTCCTGCTCGTCGAAGCAGCCCACCGTCACCATGTCGCACTCCCTCAGCGTCGCCCAGGAGAAATTGAGCCCGACATAGGGCGTCACACGGCCGGCGGCCATCGGTTTGATGGTCATCACCGGCTTTTTCGCGCTGTGGATGATGCCGGCGACCGTCTCGACCTCCACCTGCATCAAAAACCCCATGCAGTTATAGAGCTGGACGTAAGTCTCCACGTCGTAGCCGTTTTGGTCGCAGTAGACCACCAGCTCGGGCATGTGCGCCGTCACGCCGGGCAGCATCCCCTGCCCGCGGATCATGGCGGTGTAGTCGTCGAGGCGCTCGATGACGCCTTTGTTTTTGTTGACGAGCCGCTCGGCGCTGGAGTGGTGGATCAGGCAGAACGTCGCGCCCAGCATCTGGCTTTCATGGATGACGGCGGCCGCCTCGCGCCGCCCTTCGGCGGTGTCGTCCACGTTGATGATGGGCGTGTCGATGCGGATGATCGCCTTGCCCAGCCGCTGTTCGGCTTCCAAAACGGCGTCAGCGACCGGTTTCACCCGCCCGAACGGGGCCATGACGGCGTCCACGCCGTTGTTCACAAAGGTTTCCAGCAGCGGGATGATGCTGTCCGCCGCGCTGTGGTGACGCTGGATGCGGCTGTCGGCGGCGGGAGTGCGGTGACTCCACCCGGCGAGCCAGTTGGTGCCGATCAGCATCCGGGGCAGCGACACGCCGCCCACCGTGGTACGGGGGAAAGGGGTTTGCATGGGAGCGCCTCCTTATCTGTTTGGCTTGTTGCGCAATATGTCCTCGAAATACAGCCCTTCTTTGCTGTCCGTACTGCGTCCCGCCGTGAAGACGGCGCAGCTTGCCACAAACCCGGCGGCGGCTTTGGCCGCGGCGGTGAGCGGCGCGCCGTAGAGCAATTCGGCGAGGAAATACGCCGTAAAGAGGTCGCCCGTGCCGGGATAGTCCCCGCGCGTCCGCGCGTGACGGAACAGACCGGACACGCCCTGTTTGGCCCAGCCTACGACGATCTCATTCTGCCTGTCCAGCGACAGGCCGGTCATCACGACCGAGCGCTTGCCACCCGCCGAGAGGGTTTCCAGCCACTTCTTCGCGTCTTCCTCCACAAAGGGCGTACTGCCTATGGGCTTGCCCAGCAGTACCGCCGCCTCGGTGATGTTGGGCGTGATGATGTGCGCTTTGTCCGCGAGGCGGCGCACGGCTTCCGCCATCGCGCCGTCCATTGTGCGGTACAGCTTTCCCCTGTCGCCAAGCACCGGGTCCACGACGCGCAGCGCGTTCGGGAAAGCGGCGAAGACTTCCTCGACAAAGGCCGCCTGTGCCTCGTCCGCCAAAAACCCGCAGTATATGGCGTCGAACTCCGCCCCCAGCGAGCGCAGATGGGCCAGGATCTTGGGGGCCTCGTCCGAAAGCCTGAGCATGGTGGCGCCCTCGTAATTGGTCGGCGTTGAGAGCAGGGCGGTCGGCAGCGGGCAGCACTGCACGCCCCGGGCCGACAGCACGGGGACGATGACGGACAGGGAGCACCGCCCGAACACGCAAAGGTCGTGTATAGCGAGGACGCGGGGCAGCCGGTGCGTTTGCATGATGGTATCCCCCCAGGGCAAACGCGCGGGGCGTTTGCATGATTGATAATTGCCGTTGCTATTGGCGGATACATATGATATAATTCTACAGTATATGAAGCGCAAGGTCAAGAGCGTGAAGACAAAGGGGTGTGATTTAGTGAAAAATAGAATATCGGTCACGGTGGCGGGACACGATTTTACCATCGTTTCCGAAGAAACGGAAGGGTATGTGCGCGGGATTGCCGCCGAAGTGGACAAGGAGGTCCAGCAAGTGATGTCGGAGTCGCACCTTTCGCTCTCCGACGCCGCCGTTTTGTCCGCGCTCAATTCCGCCGACCGCGCCCGCAAGGCGACCGACTCGGCTGACCACTTGCGCCTGCAAGTGAAGACATACCTCGACGAGGCGCAGAAGCTCAAGGCGGAGCTGGCTGAAACGCGCCGCGAGTTGAGCAGGGCCAAAAAACAAAACTAACACTGCTGCGCGACAGGGGGAATGCGGCAATGGAATTGCTTGTGGCCGCGGCGTCCGTCGATTGCGCGGCCTCCGCGATACAAAACGGCGCAGACGGCGTCCTGCTGTCTCCCTCCATACCGCCGGAACCGCTGGGCGGCTTTTTCCCTTATGCCCGCGCGCGCGGCGTCACCACCATACTCGACCTGACCCGCGCCTGCAACGACGCCGAGCTGGGCCGCCGCGCCGAGTTCCTGCGCCATCTGTATCATTTAGGCTTAGACGCCGTTATGGCGGGGGAGCCGGGCCTTCTGCGCATGGCCGCTTTCACCGCGCCGGACTGTCAAATGATATGGGGAGCGCCCTGCCACACCGCCGACGACATCGACTACGCCGCCGCGAACGGCTGCTCCCGGGCGGTGCTCTCCCCGTTTTTGCAAGCGCCGGCGATACAGGCGCTGGCCGCCGCGTCCAGGCTGCCGCTGTTGTTTTGGGCGCTGGCGCCGCTCTGTCCGGGCGGCGACCCCAACCTCTGCCTGCTGGATAAAGAACGCGGCCCCTATCAATGCGCTGAAGGCTGCCGGAAAACCCCGCTGGCCTATCCCGGCGACGCCGTCAGCCCGATTTTCAAGACCCGCGACCTGTGCCTGCTGAAGCACACGCGGGAGCTGTCGGGATTGACGGCTTTGGTCATGCCGCCCGCCCGGACGCCGGAGGCGGCGGGGCTGTTTACGCGCTTTGCCCGGTCCGCCGCCGACGAGTTTTACATAGACGAGCGGGCGCTGCGCGAGGCGTTTGCCGCGCTGGGCCGGGAGGATCCCACCGACGCGCCGTATACCGGCGCGGGCAGTGTTTATGCCGAAGGGGACAAGCCCAAAAACGAGCGTTTTTGGGAGGCAGAGCGCAAGAATACGGATGAAAACCCTGAACGCGCCTGTGTCCCTGTCCGGTTTTTCGCGCTGATTACAGCCGGAGAGCCGGCGCGGCTGGCTGTTGACGATTACAAAGGGCATACCCTGTATGCCGAAGGCGCCGTGCCGGAAATGGGAGATGTGCCAGACGCGGAAGAGGAACTGAACGCCGTATGGCGCGGCGTCTCCGGCATTTACCGCTGCAAAGACGCCCGCACCAAGATCGACCCCGGACTATGCCTGCCCCGTCCCGAAGCGGTGGCGCTGCGCAGGGCGGTCATCGGGAAGCTGGAGGCGGCGCGGCTGGCCCTGCCGGAGCGCAAACCCGGCAAATTCGAGCCGGGCCCGCGGTTTTTACCGCGCGCCGACAAGCCGCTGATCACCGTCAAGGTCGCCAAGATGTCGCAGGTCACGCCGGAGTTGCTGCGGTTGCCGCCGGAACGGCTGTATATCCCGCTGGGCGAGGCGTCCGACGACCCCTCCAAAGCGGAATGGCTGGTGCGGAGCGAGACGGTGCCGGTCGCCGTCCTGCCGCGCGTCGTGACCGAGGACGACCGCGCCGAGGTCAACGCCCGTCTTAAAAGACTGCATGACGCCGGGTTCCGCGAAGCGCTGACATGGAACCCCGGGCAGGCTGTTTTGGCTTTGCGGCAGGGCTTCACGCCCCGCGCCGACTGGGGCGCGCCGTCTTCGCAGACGGTCAGGATGGCGAAGCTGATGGGCGTCGTCTCCTCTACGCTCGCGCCGTGGCTGTCGCTGGCGGAGATACAGGCCATCAATCATACCGCCGACACCGAGATGATTGTATACGGGCGGCTGCCGCTGCTGCTCGCCCGCCAGTGCCTCTTCCGCCGGAAAAGCGGACTGTGCGCCTGCGACAATAAGTGCAACCTGTCCGACGGGCAGGGAGGATTGCTGCCGCTGGCGCGCGACGGGGCGCACAGCACGGTGGTCTATCACCCCCAGAAGCTGTGGATGCTGCCCTGCCGCCCCTTGTGGCGGCACATCGGGTTGTGGGCGGCGCGGCTGGACTTCACGACCGAAAACGCGCGGGAGTGCGTCCAGATCGCCAACGCCTTTGCCGAAAGGGAAGCATATGAGCCGCACGCGTACACCACCGGATTTTACTTAATGGAAGAGACAAAAAAACGGCGCGGCGGGAGGAAGCCGGGATGACACGATTTGTTCTGGCGTCCGCCTCGCCCCGCCGCATCGAGCTGACGCGCCGCGCCGGGCTGGACTGTATCATTGACCCCGCCGACATAGACGAGGATGCTGTAAAGCCGTCATCCGAGGCCGCCGCCATCCTCTCGAAACGCAAGGCCGAAGCCGTCGCCCCGCGCCACCCGGCAGGGACGATCATCATAGCCGCCGATACGGTGGTGGTATGCGATAGGATTTTTTTGGGCAAACCGAGGGATGAAGAGGAAGCGTTTTCCACGCTTAAAACGCTGGCGGGACGGACGCATACCGTCCTGACCGGCGTCACCGTCCTCCAAGACGGGCGGGCATTGACCCGGACCGAACCGGCGGATGTGACCATGCGGGCGCTGACCGACGCGCAGATACGCGCCTACATAGCCACCGGTGAGCCGATGGACAAGGCGGGCGCTTATGGCATCCAGGAGCGTGGCGCGCTGCTGGTCGAACGGGTGGAGGGGGATTTTTATACCGTGATGGGGCTGCCCTTGTGTCTGCTGGCGACGATGCTTTATGGCTATGGAGTGGATTTGCTGTGCTGAGGTTTTTCACAAAACACAAAGGCGCCGCCGTCGCCGCGGTGTTTGTGCTGCTTGCGCTGACACTGGCGGTCAGCTCGTTTTTTACCAAAGGGCGCGTTTCCCCCGTTTCCAACGCCATCAACACCGTTTTCAGGCCCCTGCACGCGCTTATAGGCTCCGCCGCCGATTATTTTGAAAATGTATCGGACGCCATGAACAGATATAATGAGCTGATGGCGGAATATGAGAGCCTGCGCGTATACGTGGCCAATATGGAGCAGGAGCGGCGCTCGATCGACGAGATCATGGAGGAAAACGCCCTGCTGCGGGAATTGCTGGATCTTCAGCTGAGGGAGCGCGGCTTTGATTTTGAAATCGCTTCGGTCATCTCCCGCAGCACGTCGGAGTGGGAGAGGACGCTGACATTGAGCAAGGGGAGCGAGGCGGGCGTCGAGGTTGGGCAATGTGTCATCTCGTCGCAAGGCTATCTGGTCGGCATCGTATCACAGGCCGGTTCCGGCTGGGCGACCGTGCGGACGGTGACAGACACGGCGATGGCGGCGGGGGGCAAGGTCAGCCGCACCGGACAAGCCGCCGTGGCCGAGGGCGAGTGGCATTTGATGCGCGAAGGACGTTTGCGCCTGAGCTATTTACCGCTGGGTTCCGACATCCTGCACGGAGATCTGGTGGTAACATCGGGACTGGGCGGCATTTACCCGCCGGACATCCCCATCGGGACGGTGGCGGGGATGCAGGCAGACCTGTCGGGACAGGCCGAGTATGCCGAGCTGATCCCTATGGTTCGTGCCGACGCGCTGACGCAGGTGTTCATAGTCTTAGAATTTATCAGCAAGGAGTAAAGACGATGATGCAAACCCGCGTGGCCGTTGCCCGGTGGATCGCCTTCTCCGTGCTGCTGCTGCTCTCGGTAACGCTGCAAACGATGGTCTTCCCGCGCATAAGCGCCGTCCCCAACCCAATGGTTTCCGTCGTGGCGGCTGTCTCGCTCGCGATGTTTTCCGGCGTATGGGGCGGGATGGCGGCGGGCGCTGTCAGCGGGATGCTGTGTGACGCTCTGCTGCCGCACATTGAGGCGTACTATACCCTGACGACGATGGCGGCGGGCGCCTTGACAGGGTTTTTATGCGGGAAGATTATGCAACGAAATTTTTGGTCGGCGCTGCTGCTTTGCACCGCTTCCGTCTGTGTTATTGAGATGTTTTACGTGTTGTTTTTTCATGTGGCAACAGGGCGCGCCCCTTGGAGCGCGATGGGATTTGTCGGGGTGCCGGAGATATTGGCGAGCATCGTGTGCATACCCGTGATCTACCCGGCGTTCCGGGGGGTTGCGAAGATTTTTGCGGGGGACTGAGGGATGGAAGGGACGAAACTGACCATACGCCTGATCGCCATGGGCCTGCTTACCGTCGCGCTGGTGTTTGTGATGGGGGGCCGCCTGTTGGGGATGCAGTTTCTCCGTGCCGACGTATATACGCAGGCAAGCGAGCGTACATCCTTCCGCACCGTCACCCTGCACGCGGCGCGCGGCGAGATATATGACCGCTATGGCCGCCCGCTGGTGACCAATAAGCTCTCCTATAACCTGACCATTAATCACAATCTTTTCCTGACGCGGGGGAGGCCGGTCGGCGACAGCGAGGTCACTGCGGCGCTTTCGCTCATCCGCGCCGCCGAGGCTTGCGGGGAGATTTACACGGCGGGCCTGCTGCCTGTGACCCTGCCGCCGTTTGAATACACCGAGATGACGCCGGCGCAGGAGCGTTACCTCGCCAACTACCTCGGCAAAAAGGGCTGGCCGGATGATTTGTCCGCGCAGGAGCTAATGGACAGGCTTTTTGAGGAATACAGCATGACGGGCGCGGGCGGGTTGCTGATGTCGGCGTATGAGGCCCGGCTCGCGGCAGGCGTGCTCTATGAACTCGACCTGCGGCGGCAAGCCGCGATTGTGGAAAGGGACGAGGATACAAGGGAAATCGTCCAGCCGTATATCCATGTCCCCGACTATACCTTCGCCCAGGACGTGTCGATGGAGATGATCTCGCGTGTCAGGGAGAACGGATATCCCGGCGTGGAGATCGTGCCGGTGATGGCGCGGGAATACAGCACATCGGCGGCCGGACACATCCTCGGGCGTGTCGGGCCGATTCAGGATAATTTGCAGGAATACCTGGACTTAGGGTACAGGGATGACGAGCTGGTCGGCGTGGAGGGTGTGGAAAAAGCATTCGAGAGCTGGCTGCACGGCACCGCAGGGGAACAAAGGCTGGAGATCAATACCCAGGGGCATATCGTCGGCGTGGTTGACGTACGCCCGCCTCAGGCAGGGCAGAATATATACCTGACGATTGACATTCGCTTGCAGGAGGAGCTGGAGCGCAAGCTGGCGGAGGGCGTGGCGTGGCTGAACGTCAACGGCACGGAATTGAGGGGGTTGGAGGCTGAGGCCGCCGCCGCTGTCATCCTCTGCGTCAAGACAGGCGAGGTGCTGGCCGCCGCCAATTATCCCACCTACAGCCCGCAGACCTATTTGCGCGAATATACCGAGCTGGCCGCCGATCCGCTGAGGCCGCTGTTCAACCGCGCCGTCATGGGGACGTACGCCCCCGGCTCCACCTTCAAGATGGTCACCGGGGCCGCGGCCATCGAGAGCGGAACGGTCGCAATCGGTACGAGAGTCTACGACGAGGGGATGTATACCTATTACCCTTACCCACAGCCCCGCTGCCATATCTACCCCGGCTCGCACGGGCATGTGGACGCTGTTGAGGCGCTGAGGGTGTCCTGCAACTATTACTATTACGATGTAGGCCGCCGCACCGGCATCGCCCAGATCGTGAACTGGGCGCACCGGTTCGGTTTGGGGCGGCCGACCGGCATCGAGCTGAGCGAACGGACAGGCTGGGCCGCCGGGCCGGATGCCTCCGCCGCGCTTGGCATTGACTGGTATCCCGGCAACACCCTCTCCGCCGCCATCGGGCAGGATAACAACCAGTTTACCCCGTTGCAGCTTGCCAACTATACCGCCGCCATCGCCAACGGCGGGACGCTCTATACAGCGCACTTGCTCAAAGAGGTGCTCAGCTTTGACTACAGCTATGAGTACCACGTTTCCCAACCCACGCCGCTCAGCGATTTGGACATGGCCTCGTCAACGGTGAGGGCGTTGCAGGAGGGGATGCTGGCGGTGACGCGGCAGGGCGGCACGGCTCATTCCGTCTTCCGTGATTACTCTGTCGCTGTGGCGGGCAAGACAGGCTCGGTACAGGTGGGCGACAGACCCAACAACGGCGTCTTTGTCTGCTATGCGCCGTACGACGATCCGCAGATCGCGGTCGCGCTGGTGGTGGAAAAGGGCGGCGCGGGCTCCACCGTCGCGCCCATTGCGCGGGATATATTGGATATATGGTTCCGCTTGCAAAATGAAATGACAAACGAGCCGGAGGAGAAAACCTTGAGAAGATAGAAGGGCGGCACAGCGCTTGACAATTTCGCCCTTCTTATGTAAAATACCTTTATGTAAACCTAAGCGGGGTGAAATATATTGGGGCAATCCTTCGTCGTGGCGTCCGGCAAGGGCGGCGCCGGCAAGACATCGGTCGTCGCGGGCGTCTCCTCCTGTCTCGCGAAGCTGGGCAAGACTACGGTATGCGTGGATGCGGACGCGGGGTTGCGCAATCTGGATCTCGCGTTGGGCTTGCAGGAACGGACGGTCTTTGACTTTACCGACGTTCTGGCGGGCCGGGTCTCGCTGGACGACGCGCTGGTGGCGCACCCCGACATCCAAGGGCTCTCCATGCTGGCCGCCCCGATGCGGATGACCGCCCCCCCGCCTCAACCCGCCGCGTTCCGCGCCCTAATCAAGACCTTGGAGGACAGGGCGGCCTATGTGATAGTAGACAGCCCGGCCGGGCTGGGCGCCGGTTTTATGCTGGCCGCGGGAGCCTGTACCGGAGCGCTGGTCGTAACCACGCCCAGCCAGTCGGCCATGCGGGACAGCGCCCGCTGCGCGGAGCTTCTTGCCAACCACACTCCCGTTAAGCTGATTGTAAACCGTGTGCAGCCCCGGCTGATCAGGCTTCGTCACGCGCATTCCATTGACGAGATCATGGACACCGTCGGGCTGCCGCTGCTGGGCATCGTGCCGGAGGACGAGATGGTGCTGGCCGCGCAGAACCACAATACGCCGATTATACTGGCCGCGAGCACCGGAGCGTCCGTCGCGTTCTGCGATATCGCCGAACGCCTGATGGGAAACCCGTGCCCGTTACCCAAACGGTTTCGTGAATGGAAGGTAAAAGGGTGACTCTCTTATGAATATTGCCTTGACTGCCCACGATAATAAAAAAGAGCTGATGGTGCAGTTCTGTATCGCCTACTGCGGCATCTTTGCGCGGCACAGCCTGTATGCCACGGCCACGACCGGGAAGCTGGTCAGCGAGGCCACCGGCTTGAACATCACGCGTTTTTTCTCCGGCGCGCTGGGCGGCGACCAGCAGATTGGCGCGCGCGTGGCGTATAACGAGATCGACCTCGTGCTCTTTTTCCGCGACCCGCTGGCGTCGGTGCCGCACGAGCAGGACTTGGCCCTGCTGCGGCTGTGCGATCTGCACAACATCCCCATCGCCACCAATGTCGCCACCGCGGAGGTTCTGATACAGGGGCTGCTGCGCGGCGACCTGGACTGGAGAGACATTGTCAATCCCACAAGAAACCATGCAAAACCAGATTGAGGGGCGGCGGGCGGTAGCCGAGGCGCTGAGCGCGGGCCGCCCGATTGATAAGCTCTACGTCCTGTCCTCCGCCAAGGGTCTGGGCGGGTTGATTGGTGAAGCGCGGGAGGGCGGGGCCGCCGTTGTGGAATGCGACAAGCAGCGGCTGGATCGCCTCAGTCAGACCGGAACCCACCAGGGCGTGATCGCGACGGTCGCGGCCTTTGCCTACGGCACGTTTGACGACATCCTCCAAAAAGCGGGGGAGGAGAAGCTCTTTTTGGTCGTTTGCGACGGCATACAGGACGAGCGCAATCTCGGTGCGGTCATCCGCACAGCCGAAGCGGCAGGGGCGCATGGCGTGGTCGTTCCCAAACGCCGCAGCGCGGGGCTTTCGGCGGTCACGGCGCGGGCTTCAGCCGGGGCGGCGGAGCATATTCCTATACTGCGCGTCCCGGGGATACCGTCGTTTTTACGCGAGCTAAAAGAGATGGGTGTTTGGCTCTACGGCGCGGCGGGCGACGCGGAGCATGACGCGTTTGACGTTGACTTTACGCTGCCGGCGGCGTTGGTGCTGGGCGGCGAAGAGGAAGGGCTGCACCGCCTGACGCGGGAGCTTTGCGACATGCTGGTCGCGCTGCCGATGCGGGGGAAGACCGCCTCGCTCAACGTATCCTGCGCCGCGGCTATATTGTTGTACAGAATGAGATATGGTAGGTGATTGAGATTGTCGGACAGACTGCCGGATGACGAATTGAATGAAATCAAGGAGCTGATCGGGCCGCCGGACGGGTTGCCGGACAAGCCGGATATTACATATGAGGACATCCTGACGGAGCTTCACATGGGCGCGCCCGCGCCGCCGGAGCCTCCGCTGAGGGAGGAACCGTTCCCAGCCATGGATGATGAGCTGGAGGACATAGAGAAGCGTACCCGCGAAATGCGGGACTATGCTGAAAAAGCCCGGTCTTTGCGGCCGGAAAAGTCTGCCGAGAAAGCCACGGCGGAAAAACCCGCGGACGGTACGATCGAGACAGCCGAGTTTTCGCTCAGCCCGGAATTTGAGGCGCATTTCGCCCCTTCCGATGTGTTCCAAATGGAGGACGAAGCCGAAAGCCATTTCCCCGATAAGGAAAGGCGCAACATCGTCAAAGAACTTTGGCAGCGGCTTCGCAGCAGGGAAGAGGCTCCCACCCCTACGCCCGCGCAGGCCCATCCCCGCGCACACGCCTACACCGTCAATCTGCGCCTGCGCACAGTCCTGGCGTTCGCGCTGACCTGCCCGCTTGTAATCGTCTCCTGCTTCCAGACATGGGGTTTCCTGCCGGGCTTTTTGACCTACACCGGGGATGGAAAGCCCTATCTCGCCCTGTTTTTTATGGTATTACTGCAAACACTCGTCATGCTGTGCGGCATTGACGTTTTGGGGCGCGGCGCAGGCGATTTGATCCGGCTCAAACCGGGCGCGGAGACGCTGGTCGCGCTGTCCTGTTTCTCTTCACTGCTGTATGTCGGCTCGATCGTCCTGCGCAATACCACCTCGGAGGGCTCACTCCTCCACAACACCGTCGGCTTCCTGCCGTTCAACGCCATATCGGCCGTGTCGGTCGTGTTCGCGCTTTGGGGGTACTCCCACCGGTATGCCGCTTACGCGCGGGCCTATAAGACGGCGGCGTCCCAGGGGGATACGTGCGACTGCGTGATCAGTGAGGAAAAGCTGTGGGGCGGCCTGCCCGGCTTTGCCCGCCATACCGCCGTGCCGGAGGAATTCGTCGCGCAGACCGAAGCTCCTGACATTGTGAGCCGCGTTATGCGCTTCTTCACGCCGCTTTTGATCGTCGCTTCCATCGTGCTGGCGGTGCTGTCCGCGTCGTATCACGAGGGGGGGCAGTATTTCTTTTGGGCCTTCTCCGCCTTTTGCTGCGCCGGCGTCCCGCTGACGACGTTCTGCTCATACCCGTTCGTCTTCTCCCGCGTAGCGGCCCGCCTTTCGCATATGGGCGCGGCTGTCACCGGCTGGACGGGCGCGGTGGAAATGTCGCGCGGCGACGTCATCATCATCGAGGACGGCGACCTGTTCCCGTCCGGCACGCTGGCGCTCAACGGGCTGAAAATTTTGGGCGACCACTCGTTTGAGACCATCATCTCCTACTCCGCCTCCCTGCTCCGCGCTTCGGGCAGCGGGCTGTTTAAGGCGCTGGAATCGGTGGTGAAGGACCATTCGGGCTATTTGAGGGCGGTCACCGGGCTGGAGATGTTCGAGGGCGGCGTGTCGGGCAGCATCGGCGGCAACCGCGTGATGATGGGGACCCTCAACTTCATGCACAGCATGGGCATCCAGGTCCCGCCGGAGCTAAGCTCCAAATCGGCGGTCTTTACCTCCGTCAACCATGATTTGGCCGGGGTGTTGGCCATCTCCTACACGCCCGCGACACAGGTCAAGGGCGCGTTGCTGCTTTTGGAAGGGCAAAAAATGACCAATGTCCTCGCCGTGCGCGACATTAATATCACACCGACCCTGCTGCGCGACAAGTTCAACATCAACCCCGACCTGCCGGAATTTCCCGTCATAGAGGAGCGGGTGCAGCTCTCTGACCCCGGCCGCCCGTACCACGGGAAAGTGGCCGCCGTGCTGTCGCGCGACGGCCTGTGCCCTTACGCCGAGGCGGTGATCGGCGGACAGCGCCTCCACCGGTTTACCATCATCAACCTTTGCATCCACCTCATCTCGCTGGTCTTAGGGATGCTGCTGGTCTTCTATTTCACCAGCCAGACGCAGCCCGTGGCCGCCGTAACCCTCTCGCCGGCGAATCTGCTGCTGTTCATGTTCGTCTGGTGGGCGCTTCAATGGCTGATCTCCTGTTTTTCGCATCGGTATTAACACGCCTGTGAAGAATAAAATCATTCTGGTCGGCGGCTACTGCGCCGCCGGAAAGTCCACGTTCTCGCGCGAGCTGGCGCGGCTGCTGAGCGTTCCCTGCTTCAACAAAGACACGATCAAGGAAGTCATTGGCGAGGGGTTTGGCCCCAATAACACGGATGTGCGGCAAAAAAACAGCTCGGTGACATTCATGCTGATGCTATACATAGCGGAGTGTTTTTTGCGGGCCGGGACGCCCTGTATTCTGGAGAGCAATTTCAGGACGGCGGAGAGCGGGCATATCCGGGAGCTGCTGGACAGATATGACGGCGAATGCCTTACGTTTATATTCAAAGGCAACCTTGATGTATTGTATAAACGGTACGTCGAGCGGGAGCGCGCGGGCGACAGGCACTGGGTTCATTTGGCGGTCGATGAGGAAGCGCGCGAATCGTTCAAGAGCGGGCATATATGCGGCGGCTTGGGCAAAGTGTCCGTCGGGCGGACCATTCACGTGGACACGACGGATTTCGGCAAAGTCGATTATGACGGGTTGTACCTTGCCGCGAGAGAGTTTATGGAGTTATAGCGTAAAGGACAAGGCTTCCCGGCCCTGTCGTTTGCCATATTCGTTTATGTAAGCAGTCCTTTGATATACGCGAAATCGAAATCGTCGTTTTCAATTGAATAATCGCCGTGGCGGGTCGAAAAGTCCGTTATGCCGTTGCTGTCAAGGTGCCACCGCACGACCAGCTCGTCGTTTTGGTAGAAATAAAGGGCGTACCGCTCCCTGTCCATCGTCCCGCTCGTGCTCTTGATTTGCATTGTGTTGTGGATGGAGAGGAGTTTCCTGACAGCGGAAGGGTCGGTGACCGTAACCATCCGATTGACGGCGGCGCTCCGGTTCGCGGCGGCGAACTCATGCCGCAGCACAACAAGGTCTGCCCCGATCTCCTCCACGCCGAAAACCGGGGCCTCCCCGATGGGGGCGATGATATTGACCGACAGCAGGACGATATAAGCCGCGCCTAACACAAGGACGCAGAGCAAAAGCAAAAGGATTCGTTCCCGGCTGTTCTTTTTCGCGTCCACCAAACCACCCCCGCTTCTTCCTTTCCATTGTACCACAGCCTATAGGCCCTTTCAATCCCAAAATAAACCTCCCGTTTCGCGGGCAAGCTACTGTACGCCGCGGAACACCGCGGTTGAAAGGACGGTGCGCCGCGATGGACGGGGAATTTGCCATGCCGGAAGAAACGGGTTTTTCAGATCAGCAGCAGCAGGCGATACAGGAATTGGGGGCGGTGACGGCGCGCGGGGAGAAGGCTGTGATCCACTGCCTGACCATCGTCGGGCAGGTGGAGGGGCACCAGCTCCTGCCGCAAAATATCAAGACGACCAAGTACGAGCATGTGCTGCCGCAGCTCGCGGCCATTGAGGAATCCCCGGAGATCGACGGCCTGCTTATCCTGCTCAACACCGTCGGCGGCGACATCGAGGCGGGGCTGGCCATCGCCGAGCTGATACGGGGGCTGAAGACCCCGGCGGTGTCGCTGGTGCTGGGCGGCGGGCACTCGATCGGCGTGCCGATGGCGGTGGCGGCGCGGGTGTCGATGATCGCGCCCTCGGCGGCGATGACCATCCATCCCGTGCGGATGAACGGTACGGTGCTGGGCGTGCCGCAGACCTTCACGTATCTGCAAAAAACACAGGAGCGCATTGTGCGTTTTGTTTCGCAAAACAGCCGCGTCAGTGAGGAGACATACCTCAAGCTGATGCACCGCACCGACGAGCTGGCCGGCGACATGGGCAGCGTCATCCACGGCGCGGAGGCTGTGGAGATGGGGCTGATCGACCGGATCGGTACCCTCTCCGACGCGCTGGGAGAGCTGCATGAGATGATCAAAGGGGGGACGGCCTGAGCGCGCCCTCCTCCCTTGTTTTGTCCATTTGTGTGAGATTTGTGTGAGAATTTCATGAAAATGCCTGAAATGCTTGACATCTAAGGCGTTGCCTGATAGAATAAAGCAACTGCGAAATGCTTTAGTTCCCGCCGTCTGCATACGATATAGAAGTCAGTACCTTTTGAAGAGGAGAGGATTATACAATGCTGAGGAAAATAATCGCGTTTGCGCTGGTGTTCGCGTTGGCCGCCCCGATGGGCTTTGTCGGCGAAGCCGCCGCAGCGACGGCATATAACACCCTTCCGTCGGAACCCAAGTTTACCAACAATATCGCAGTGACAACAGGGGTGCCGACCGACCCGTCATATACCGTATCCGGCTTTAACCCGCAGAAGTACAGCGGTTCCTATGCCGCTTGGTCCTATGCCGCTATCGCCGTGCTAAACCACAAAGCGGGCGTGGGCAAATCTTTTGACATTACGAAAATGAGTGCCAGCGCCTCAACAAACGCCGCAACAAACGGCAACCGGAGTTCCCTTTCCGCGTATCTTATGGATGTGGAACGAAACGGCCCGGTTGACTCGGCGCTTGATCCGCCGCTCAGAACACCTGTAAGCGGCGTCGTCTACATTCCCGATTCGGATAACAGACAAGACCTCGTTGACAGAATCAAAATCGCTTTGAAAACTAATAGCGCGGTGGCGGCTTCGCTACATTATAATGCGAACTCTTTTTACATCAATACGGCCAATAGCAGCGAATACCTCTACCACAGCACGGCCCCTAGTTCCGCCAATCACACCGTAGTCATTATCGGCTGGAACGACGCCATCGGAGCCGGTACCTATGAACTCGTCAGCAATCAGGAAACAAAGATCACGCGAACAAACCCCGGCGCGTTCCGTGTCCATGACGCCAATAACGGGGACTACTGGGTGAGCTATGACACCCTTCTCAGCGGCGCGTATTACATAGAAGAATTTTACGATAACAATGGTAGCAACGCTGCCCACTTCGAAGTCACATCGCCGCGCGATTACACAGAGAAATCCAAAAACCCGAAGAACCCGCTCGCGACGACCTATCAGTATGACAACAGCGCCCTGAACAATGTGATAGGCACAAGCACTAAAACTACCATCAGCTCCGTCGAAATGCGTACCGCCGTTTTTGCCAATGTGTTCAATGTGAAGGACGGCGCGACGGCCCTGCACGCCATATCAGTCTTCCTGACCGGCGAGAACAACATAGTAAATATTTACCTTATAGACGGTTACACGGATGAAAAGGATTTGGATGACTATGATAATCCTATAAAAAATGAAAAATCCAAACGCATAGCAACAGAATCAAAATCCCTGCCCGGTTATTACACCATTCCGATTCTAGGCAAACATAGCGCAAAAACCGGTGTAAAGCTGGAAAACAACAGGTTTGCCATTGTTGCCGAAGTTGCCTACGACAACTCCATGTCAAATCCCGGCGTACCGGTCTCCTCTTCCCCTTCGAGCAACAGTTATATGCTCAACGGCAGCACATGGAGCAAGACCACCTACGCTGTCTGCCTCAAAGCGCACGGAGAGAGGGACGTAGACATTGACTTAACCTCCGTGAGCATCCCCGCGACGAAGGATACGGACGGCAAAGATGAAATTGACACAACAAGTGGATTCAATCTGGTCAAGGTCGCCCCGGGCCGCACCCAATCCATAGGCCCCACCTTACACCCGGCCAATGCCAATAATATGCTCACCGCGGAAAACAAGTGGATACTGAAATCGACAGATGGGACGTCGTCGCTGGAATATTACGTGCGCGACACCGAAGGCTGGCTGGACACAACCAAAAACAAAGACGGGACATATGAGCTTAAAACAGCTACAGCGGCTGAATTGCATTGGAACAGCAATTTAGGACTGTTCGTACCTGCGAATCTGACGGATATTAAACAACCCACCAACTCCTCTACCAAGTGGGCGGCAAACAGAACCAAAGACGGCAGTTCACGGCCCACAGTGAGCGCCTATAAGGTGCAGCCGGTAGAGCTTGTCAATGCTTTAAGCTCTAATGTATCGGTCAAAGTCTCTTCAGACACGGATTTCTATGGCAACGAGTATATCCTTGAGTTGCGGGCGAGCAAAGGAGAGAAAGATAATCTCAACGGTGATTGGAAGAAGAAAGGCGGCACCGGCACGGATAAAGATGACCCCGCCAGTACGCAGCTTTCACAACCGGCCACCGCCGTCATCAAAATCGACGCCGGGTCGGTTGACAGGGTAGAACTCAGCAAGGAAAACATTTCGATGAAGGCGGGCACCTCTACGACGCTTGGGGTGCGGATGCTGGATGACAAGGATAAAGTCCTGCCGCTGCACAAGGTAGAATGGTTTGTCTTTGCGGATAGTACTTGGCGTGTAGGCACGGACGGGATTACTCCGGTCACCGGATTCGACCCGTATGACCCGCGCGACCCGTACTCGGACGACGGCCCCAGCGCCCTGATCGACCAAAACGGCAAGATCACAGCCTTGAAGGACGACACGGTATATGTCTTCGCCAGAGCGGGCGGGAAGGTATCGGCGTTCTGTGAGGTTGTCATAGAGGAGCGTGCTCCCACCGGCGTCTCGTTGAACAAAAAGAAGATGACCATGACCGCCGGCACAACGCTGACCCTCACCGCCAGTGTCAAGCCCTCGGCCGCGTCCAACAAGGGCGTCAGCTGGGCTGTGGAGAGTGAAACTCCGGTGAAAGACGGCGACAAAGTTGTGGAGATAGACCCGAGGACGGGTATCATTGAAGCGCAGGAGCCGGGCAAGGCCATTGTTACCGTCACCACCTCCGCCGGCGACTATTCTGCCCAATGCGAGATTACCGTCACCACGGCCCCCACCATCATCCGAAGCGGCAAGAGCGCGACACTGTCCGTATTGGGCGCGGCGTCCAATGCGAAAGTGGAGTGGAGGTTCTTAGACAAGGACGGTAACGTGATAGAGGACGATGATAAAGATCCTGTTCTAAAGAGCAAAGACGAAAAACTGACCGGCTCGCGTTCCGGGACGAGATGTAAGGTCACCGCCAGTAAACCCGATGGCGCCGTCACGGTGCAAGCCAGCGTTGTCGTTGAACTTGACGAACCGATCATAGAAAACGGCGCAACGCTGGAGAGCGTCACCATCCGCGAACAGTCATGGGAGATAAGGTCGGTCACCGCCATCAGCAAGATGTCGTATGTAGCCGATGAAAATAAGAAGACGGGGAGCGCGCTGACAAAAGCGGATTTTATAACAAAGGAAACGCTCAGCGTCAGACCTGACGGAACAGATGGCCAAGAACTGACTTTAAGGGTAGAAGTCACGAAGCCGTTTGACGGTACGCTCTTGGATTTTGACTGGACGCAAAAGGTCAAAAAGAACAGCGATCCGATTGTTGATATAATCGAAGTCAACAGTAATACGATCACAATCAAAGCGCTCAGTCCCGGCACCACGAGGGTAACAGGGACAAACCATAACGGCAATAAGAAAGTCAGCATCTCCATCAAGGTTCTCCTTTACCCGACCCTAGATCAGATTAGGCTTCCCAAGGCCGTTTCCATGGAAGGCGGCATCCCCACCTTAGAGATTGTGCATGGCAAGAAGGGAAACATCAAAGCCAAAGTGGAAGGCAAGAATGTCAACAAGACGCTGGAGTATGATTATGTGGGCACTGCCTCTCAGTATATAACCCTTGAGAAGGATAACAAGGGGAAGTTCAATGGGAGGATCATCACTAGGAAGTTGACCGGAGACGCCGATGTAAGAGTGGTCGTCAAAGCCCCTGGACCGAATAAAACGCCTATAACGCAAGAGATTCGCATCATCGTCAAGGAAAAGCAGAAAAAATAGCGACGATTTAATAAAGAACAGGCGCCGTGTTGAACGGCGCCTGTATCGTTTTTATTGTTTGCTCTAGCTACGCTTTCGGCTCTGCTGGCGCGGGCATTTCTGCTTCCGCCGCGGCGACTGGAGGTTTCGGTTCGACCGACAGCAGGTCCGGCAGCTCCAACCCCGCCATTTTATACACGTCGTTCAGCGGCGGCAGACTTTTCAGCAGCCCGGACAAGAACCCCGCAGTGGCGGACTTGCCGTCCGCGCCCCCGCCCGCGCCGTCCCAGACGGTCACCTTGTCGATCTTGAGGCCGCTGACCGCCTCGACTTGCAGTTTGACAAGGTCTTCGAGCTTGTCGGTAATCATCATGCGCACCGCTCCGTCGAGGTTGCCGTCGGCAGCGTCTACAATCTTTTTCAGGCCGGCAGCCTGTTTGCTCAGCATCTCTTCAACGCCGCGGGCCTGCGCTTCCATCTTGGCATAAATGGCGTCTGCTTCGCCGCGGGCGCGGCGGCGTATCTGCTCCGCGTCTGCTTCGGCGGCGATTTCAATGGTACGTTTTTCGATTTCTGCGCGGACGATCATGTCGGCCTGCATCGTCGCCTGTTCGCGGGCGGCACGCGCCAGTTCAGCGGTTTTTTCGGCGGCGTAGGCTTCCTCCAGCGCTTTGGCCGACTGCACCTTCTCGGCGGCGGTGGCGCGGCGGGTCGCCTCGGCCTCCCTCTCACGGCGCAGAGAGTCGGAATTGGCGATCTCTATCTTTGCGGTGTTTTCACCCTTGACCGCTTCCGAGTCGGCTAGGCTGACGGCCACGCGCTGGTCACGCACCGCGTTGGCTTCGCCGATGGTGCCGTCGCGGTCCTTTTCCGCGACGCTGCGCTTGGCGTCGTTGATGGCCTGCGCTGCCGCTTCCTTACCCAGCGCCTCAAGGTAACCTGATTCGTCGGAGATGTCGGTGACGTTGACATTGATTAGCCGCAGGCCGATCTTCTTCAGCTCGGTCTCCACATTGATGGCGACGGCTTCGAGGAATTTGTCGCGGTTGGTGTTGATCTCCTCAATATCCATCGTGGCGATGACCAGACGCAATTGCCCGAACAGAATGTCCTGCGCCAGCTCCTGCACCTCGTTGAGCTTGAGGCCCATCAGGCGCTCGGCGGCGTTTTGGATGATGCCCGGCTCGGTAGAGATGCCGACGGTAAACCGGCTGGGCACGTCGATGCGGATGTTCTGGCGCGACAGCGCGTTGCGCAGGTCTACGTTGATGGAGATAGGCGTCAGGTCAAGGTATTGATAACTCTGTATCACCGGCCAGATGAATGCCGCGCCGCCGTGGACACACTTGGCCGAACGCGCCGAGCCGTCGGCTCCTTGCCCCACCTTTCCATAGATGACAAGGATCTTATCCGACGGGCACTTGCGGTACCGCGACAGGATGGCGAGCATCGCGCCGAAAAAGACGAACACGATAATCAGGACGAAGACAAGGGCAGACGAGCCGGTGAACCCTGAAAGGATGGGCATGATAGATTCCTCCTAATAGTTAGTTATTGTGAATGTATCCAGTCCGGTTCTTTTCACAATCATTCCTCCTGTTTGACCGTATACACGCCGCCGGCCAAGTCTACGACGCGCACTGCCGTCCCGGTCGGGATGGGCTCGCTGCTTTCGGTGACGGCCCAGAACTCGCCCAGCGAATCTCCCAGCATGAGGTTAATCTTACCCTGCCCTTGTCCGGCGGGCGGGATGGTTAAGTACACGCGGGCGGTTTTGCCGAGGGCGCGGCGGTAATTGACATTGCCGCTCTCTTGTAATTTCATCAGCGCCTTAATCATGCGCGCCATGCCGTACAGCGACGCGAAGCCGAGCAGGCCGGAAACCGCAGCGGCGGCGGCCGGGTGCATACCCATGCTGATCATTACCGCGCCGCTCCAGCCAAAGACGGTGAGGAAAGTCATAATGCCCCGAATGGAAAAGAGCCGTAATCCGTCCACATCGGCGGCCTGAATATCCGGGTCGCCGATGCCTGATTCCGCGCCATCCATGCCCTCATCGCTTCCAAAGCCGGAAACGTCGCTTCCCAGCCCGCTGTCGGGCGCGTCCAGCCCGCCGCCGAAGATGAGCATGACCGTCTGGATGATCAAAATGAGCGTTGAAGGCGCCGCGATTATGACAAAAATTTGCTCTAAGAGGCTGATGCCTTCCCACCACGCAGCCACGGGCTGTTCCTCCTTTGAAGTAAATTACATTTACATTATAGCAGAGAATTATTCTTTGTCAAGGGTTGATTTTTGATTATCAGCATGATATAGTAACTATAGTTCACCGCACAAAATGAGGGGGCGTATCGAAATGACGATCGGCCAGCGTATCCGCGAGGCGCGGCTGGGGCGGCAGATGACGCAGCAGGAGCTGGTGGGCGACTACATTACGCGCAATATGCTGTCCAAAATCGAAAACGACGCCGCCACGCCGTCGGTACGGACACTGGAATATCTGGCCGGCGCGATGGGGCTACCGCCCGGCGTTTTCCTCTCCGACACCCCCGCCGACCCGCCGCTTGCCGGGCGCATCGAAACGCTGCGGCAGATGCTGGAGAACGCCGACCCGCAGTTTGAGGCCTGCTTGCAGGAAGCCAAGCGGGAATGGTCGGAGACGGGGCTTAGGCTGTTGGAGCTGGAAGCGAAATATTTTCAGCAAAAAGGCTTGCAATCGGGTTGACGCTGTGATATACTGCCTTTTGCACTGTGGTGCGATTTCTGAAAAAAGGAGGTGGTAGGCTTGCCGAATATAAAGTCCGCCAAGAAGCGGGTGTCGGTCATAGCCCACAAGACGGCATACAACCGTATGGCAAAGTCGAGAATGCGAACAACCATTAAGAAGGTGGACGCGCTCACAGCAGACAAGGAAGCGCAGGCAGCCGGAGCCGCCTATAAGGACGCGCAGAAGGTCATTGATCAAGCCGTCGCGAAAGGCTTGCTCCATAAAAACACAGCTGCCCGGCGCAAGAGCCGTCTGGCCAAAGGGCTGAAGAAGATTTAATCGCTTTGAGGCGGACAAGCGCCCCCGGTGTGCAACCGGGGGCGCTTTTTGACGTTAATGCCTCAACTTTCCCCTTTTTTGATACGATATACCTTATAGAAGCCTCACCCCCCAAGGACGGGAGACGGGGTGCGAAAGGATGCGGATAGCATGAGAATCGGTGCTGTTGACACACAGATGAGATCATATGTCCCCACGGCGGCGGCGGAGCAAACGGCGCCCGCCACGGGGTTTTTCGACGAACCGGCGGCCATACTGGATTTGACGGCTCAGGAGGAGGCCAAAAACCCGTGGGACTTGAACCAAAAGCAATACGAAGCGGCTAAGGCCGAAAAAACCGCGCAGCCAACAGGGAACGGCCCGGCCGACCATTCAGGCCGCTTGACGCGCAGGCTGGTCGCAGCGCGGTATCAGGGCGAGGTATACTCCATCATCAGCGAGGCGTATAAGAACCTTTCCGAATGGCTGCAAGCCGCCGCGGGCGGCGACTCGAACGCCATGGCCGCCATCAAGCGCCTGAACAGGCTCATTCGCCGGAGCTCCCGCAAGATCGGCGACTTAAATAAAGAGGACACCCTGCGCGACAAGCAAAAACGCGCGGAAAAAGCCGAGCTAGAACTGCGCGCGCGGGAAATCAAAGCAGAACTGAGACGGATCATGGCGGAGCGCAAAAGGCGCGAGCAAACCTACCTGCGCGACGCTCAACGCACAGACGACAACGGGCCCACGTTTCCGAAGCCCCTGTCTCCCGCGGCGTTGGAGGCCAAGATGCTTGCGCTGGCGACGGCGATGGGGCAAATGTCCGCGGGGACGACGGCAGCAGCGGCGGAGCCAGCCGTTACCGCGGACGCGGGCGGCGGGGAAGCCGCCGCGGCGGAGGCTGATGCCCCCGCCGCCGAGTGATTGCTATAAATCGTAATACAGCTTGTATTCAACCGGATGCGGATATTGACTGACCTCCGCGGCTTCTTTGCGTTTCCTCTCCAGCCAAAGCGCGATCAACCGCTCGGGGAAGGCCTCGGACAGGAAAGCGTGGTCATTCTCCAACGCGTCCAGCGCCCCATCCAGGGTTTTGGGCAGGCCCTTGATCTTCTTTTTCTCCTCATCCGACAAATCGTAAAGGTTAAAGTCATACGGCCCGTACCCCGCTTTTGCGGGGTCGGTTTTTTGCCTGATCCCGTCGATTCCGGCCATCAAAATGGCGGCGTAGGCGTAATACGGATTGCATGTCCCGTCGGGGCTCCTGAGCTCATACCGCTTTGCTTCCGGCGATTTCGCGTAGGCGGGGATGCGGACGACAGCGCTCCTATTGGAGGTGGCGTAGCCAATCGTCACCGGCGCTTCATAGCCCGGGGTGAGCCTCTTGTAGGAGTTGGTGCTGGGATTGGTGAACGCGCACAGCGCGGGGGCGTGCCGCAGGATACCGCCCATAAAGTGCAATGCTGTTTCCGAGAGCTGGGAATAACCCTTTTCGTCATAGAAGAGCGGCTTGCCGCCCTTAAAGAGCTGCATATGCACATGCAGGCCGCTGCCCGCCTCGCCGTGAATCGGCTTGGGCAGGAAGGTGACCGTCTTGCCTTCGGCGGCGGCGGCGTTCTTAAGGATGTATTTGGTGAGCATCGTCTTGTCGGCCATTTCAAACATGGGGCCGGGCTCCACTTCGATTTCCTGCTGCCCCGCGCCGCCGACCTCGTGGTGGTGGTATTTAACCTGGATACCCAGCTTCTCCATCAGCAAGACCGCGCGGCTGCGGAAACCGCTTAGGATGTCGGCCGGCGGGGCAATATGGTAGCCGCCCTTGTGCGGGACTTGATACCCTAAGTTTGGGTGGGCCGTGCCGGTATTCCAGCCCGCCTGCGCGGTATCGACACAATAACCGGATAGGTGCGGCTCGGCGTTAAACTCCACATGGTCGAACACATAAAATTCAAATTCAGGCAGTATGCGCATTTCGTCCGCGATGCCCGCCGAGCGCATGACCTCCTCCGCGCGCAGCGCGACGTTGCGCGGGTCCTGGTCGAAGCGCCGGTTGGCCGGCAGGTCGATGACGAACACATCGCCCAGCATGGCGAGCGTGGGGATCTCGGCAAACGGGTCTAGGTATGCGGTGTTAAGGTCGGGGATGAAAACCATGTCGCTCTTCTCGATGGGGGCGAAGCCGTAATTTGAGCCGTCAAAGCCTATGCCGTATTGGAGCGTGTCCTCCGTAAGCCGCCCGATCGGCATGGTCACATGCCGCCAACGCCCGTTGATGTCAATCGTCATCAAATCGAGCATCTGCACGTTGTTCTGCGTGATAAACGCCTTCGCTTCGTCCAAGGTTTTGAACACGGTTACCCCTCCCTACATAGTATTGAATGATTATAACACACACGCCGGCATACCGCAATGATTTCCTTTGCCATACAGTTGATCCTATGATATAATCGGCAGCGTGTATCAGGAGGGAAAGGATTGGACGATCAAAGAAAAAAAGCCGTGTGGGTCTTTACGGTGGTAATCGCGCTGACAGGGCTGGGGCTGGGCCTTTCCGACAGCGTTTTCGCGAACTTCTATAAAGACGCGTATGACGCCGACGCCTTCCAGCGCGGCTTGATTGAACTGCCGCGGGAAACGCCGGGGGTCATTTGCGTTTTAATCGTTTCGGCGCTGGCGTTCTTCGGCGACATCCGCCTTTCGATGATCGCGCAGACGCTCTCCGTCATAGGGTTGATAGCGCTGGGGTTGATGACGCCGTCCTTCGGCGTCATGCTGGTGTTTCTGTTCACCTTCTCTTTAGGGCAGCATATGTTCATGCCGCTGTCGGACAGCTTGGGGATGTCCCTTGCCAAAGAGGGCGGCGTGGGTTCGGCGCTGGGGCGGCTCAACGGCGTTCGCACAGCCTTTACGATGGCTGCGGGCATCTTGGTTTTTGCCGGGTTTAAGGCGGGTTTTTTCTCCTTCACCGCCCCGGTTAAAAGCATCTTTCTCATAGCCGCCGCCGCATTTGCCGTTGTGTCCGTCCTGCTGCTGTATATGCGGCGTTTGACCGGAGAAACGACAGGGCGGTTGAAATTCCGTTTGATTCTCCGCAAGGAATATGGCATATTCTACCTGCTTGCCGCCCTGTTCGGCGCCCGCAAGCAGATCATGTTCGTATACGGCCCCTGGGTGTTGATTGAGCTGCTGGGGTTTGGCGCGGACACGATGGCCCTTTTGGGGATAGCCGGGGCGGCTGTCGGCATCTTCTTCATGCCGGCCGTCGGGCGCTGGATTGACCGCTACGGCACGGCGAGGATCATGACGGTGGAAGCCGCCGCGTTCATCGTGATATACATAGCGTACGGCCTATTAAGCGCCGGGCTGTCTTCCGGCCGGATCGCGGCGGCGGGGCTTTCGGTCGCGATCGCTTTTGCCGTCAATATGGCTGACCGTATGACGATGCAGTTCGGCATGGTGCGCGCCGTCTATATGCGTTCGGTCGCCGTCTCGCCCGAAGAGGTGACCCCGACACTGTCGGCGGGCATGGCGCTGGACCATATACTGAGCATCCTAAGCGCCGTTCTATGCGGCTGGCTATGGAAATGGCTTGGCCCGCAGTATGTATTTGTCTTTGCCGCGCTGCTTTCGGTGGGGAATATGGCGGTCGCGAGGCGTATCAAGGATTAGATGCCCACCAGCCAGTCTGTCGAGACAGCCAGCGCCTGCGCAACCTTGCGTAAATTCTCAGCGGACAACCCTTTCCTTCCCGACTCAATGTCGTAAAGGAATTTGGGGCTGATGTCCGCTTGATACGAAAACTCTTCCCGCGACAGCTTCATAGCAACCCTTTTCTCCTTGATCCGTTTTCCTACATCCCGCTTAAATTCACTCATAACCCATCTCACTCATTCTTTATAGTATAGTCTCAAACCGATTCCGGCCCATCGTAGCACAGGCCGATTCCTTAATCTATCGCCCGCCGGACAAAAGGTTGTTTTATGGGAGTAAAAAGCCCGCGGCGTTATATCTGCCTTTGACGAGGAGATTCGGAGGATAAATGATGATTCAGAACAGACGGTTTGCCCTTGCGTTCCGGTTAGGCGCTCTTCTCTTCGCCCTGGCCGGACTGATGAAACAGATCGGCATTTTTAGCGGTACCGTCAGCTTCCGGGCATTTATGTACTACACCATCCAGAGCAACGTGCTGGCCATCGCTTTATTTGCCATCCTTTCCATACGCACGGTGAAGAGCCTGCGGGAAGGGACGCATGGGAGCGCGGGATGGCATACGCGCTTCGGGATGGTCTGCGCGGCCGATATACTTGTTACGCTGATCGTCTTCTGGGCGCTTCTCGCGCCGACGGTTGACGCGGCGTATCTGTGGACGTTTGAAAACATCGCCGTACATACCGTAACGCCCCTGCTGTGCCTGCTGGATTATATATTGTTCTCGGAAGCCGGGCGTTTGCAATACCGGGACGTGTACTATGTCTGCATCTTTCCGTTAGGGTATGTGGCCTTCACCACCGTCGCGGGACTGGCGGGGTATGTGTACGGGTTTGAAGGGATTTTGAGCAGTGCGTTTTCGAGCACTATTGAACTCGTGCCGATCCGGTTCCCGTATTTTTTCCTCGACTTTGACAGGCTCGGCGCTATGGCGCTTGCCTACATCGGCGGGATACTGGCGTTCTTCCTGTTGCTGAGCCACGGGATATATTGGATTGACCGAAAAAGGCGGAAGGGTACTGCATGACCACGTGATGGCATTCTGCCGCTTGCTCTACTTCTCCCACTTAGTGCAAATCGAGGCCAGCTGGTCGGTCAGCTTTGAGAGGTCGCGGTTGGCCCAGCCGGACGCGCCGCCCACCAGGGACGCCAGCCTCTGCTGGATGGCGAGCAGCCGTATGTAAGCGGGGGAACGCGCTTTGATTTGCGCTTTCTTCACCGATGGCCGCAACGCCATGCCGGCGTCCAGCTCGCGGTCCGACGCGAGATCCCAGACGCCGCTGTATTCCGGCGCGGTCGCCGGACAGCCCAGCTCGGTTTCGATCATTGCCGCAAACGTATCGCAAACAGCCGATTCGCCGTGTACCACAAAGAACCGCTTGGGCGCCGGGCTGAACGCCCCCGCCCACTCCATAAGCTGCGCCCGGTCGGCGTGGCCGCTGATGCCGGACAGCCTGACAATCTCAGCTTTTACATAGACCGTCTCGCCGAACAGCCTCAATTCAGGCGCGCCTTCTAGCAGGGCGCGTCCCACTGTGCCGTGGGCCTGATAGCCGGTAAACGCGACCGTGCTCTCCTTGCGCCAGAGATTGTGCTTGAGGTGGTGGCGGATGCGCCCGGCGTCACACATCCCCGACGCCGAGAGGATGACGACCGGTTCCTTGACAAAGTTGATAGCCTTGGAATCCTCTGCCGTCAGCGAGAGCTTCAATCCTTCAAAGCCAATGGGGTTGACGCGCCGGTTCAGAAGCTCCAGCGCTTCTTCGTCGTAACACGCGTTTTGGTGCCGTAAAAAGACTGTGGTCGCCTCGTTGGCCAGCGGGCTGTCCACATACACCGTAAACCCGCCGTGCCCCTTCACCAAGCCGCGCTCCTTCACTTGCCGCAAGAAATAAAGCATCTCCTGCGTGCGTCCCACCGCGAAAGCCGGGATAACCACATTGCCGCCGCGGTCAAAGGTGCGCTGGATGACGGCGGCCAGTTCGGCGGCGTAGTCCGGCGGATGGCTGTGCAAGCGGTCGCCATAGGTGGCTTCCATCACCACATAGTCGGCCCCGTCCACCATGACCGGGTCGCGGAGCAAGGGCTGATTGGCGTTGCCGATGTCGCCGGAGAAGACGATTTTCTTCTTAACGCCGCCTTCCTCCGCCCATACCTCTATGCAGGCCGAGCCGAGCAGGTGGCCTATGTCTCGGAACCGGGCGGTTAGCCCCGGCGCAAGGGTGACGACTTGTTCATATTCGCATGGAATAAAGTCGGCGATCACAGCCAGCGCGTCCGCCATGGTATAGAGCGGCTCGATGTCCGGCCGTCCCGAGCGCCGCCCCTTGCGGTTTTGCCACTCCGCGTCGGATTCCTGGATATGCGCCGAGTCTTGCAGCATGATCGAGCTGAGGTCGCAGGTCGGGGGCGTGGCGTATATCTTCCCTCTAAAACCCAGCTTCTTTAAGAGCGGCAGCCGCCCCGCGTGGTCGATATGCGCGTGGGTCAGCAGGACGAAATCCACATCTCCGGCCGGGACGGGAAAACGGAGCGGCAGTTCAACGTCAATCCCCTGCGGCAGCCCGCAGTCAATAAAGATTTTCTTGCCGCAGGCCTCAAGAAAATGGCAGCTCCCAGTGACTTCGTGCGCCGCGCCGAAGAAGGATAGCTTCAAAGCGGCACCTCCTGTCCCGGTTCTATGACCAGTTTGTCCGGCGCGTCCCATTTCTCGGCCTTTTTGCGGATAGACTCGCCGGGCTTCGCGTGGATGAGGATGTTGTGCTTCGCGCCGATGAGCCGGGCGCACTCGGCGGCCTCCTCCGGCCCCATGTTAAAGAAACCGTCGCAGGGAAACAGGGCATAGTCAATCCCCCAAGCGGACATGGATTCCATTTGCCCGGTCTTGGAGGTGTCACCGCTTGCGTAGACCTTTATGCCGTCCAGCGTAACGACAAAGCCCACGCATTCCTTCGGGTCGTGGTTTTTGTTCGCCGCCTCGACGGCTTGGATTTGTATGCCCTCTATGTCAAATGTGTTGTGCGTTCCGCCCGCAAGGGCTTCCTCGTTTGTGATGACGCGGCAATCCGGCTTTTGTGCGCAGCGTTTGACTTGATTGTGGTCCCTGTGCTGGTGCGTTACAAGGATGATGTCCGCCGGCATGTCGTAGCCCTTGCCTTTATACGGGTCAACGTAGATGACGCGCCCGTCCCCGGCAGTCAGGCGGAAACTGCCATGGCCCTGGTAAAGCAACTTTGGCATGATAAATCGCCCCCTCTTCCTTGCTAATGTTTATTGGGTGAAATTCAGTTCCAGTTTATTTCGCTGTCGGTAAAGGTTTCGCCGCGCCGATATTCTTCTGCTGCGACGGCATGGGAAGCGACTTCATCAGGGAGGGCTTCATCTTCCGGGATAAAGCGAATCATTACAGGGAGTTTATTTATGGCTTTCCATATACGCTGTTTGGTCGGAACATCCAAGTGCTCTAACGCCTTTTTGGCTTGCTTAGAGTATGTTGGCGTCACTGCTAATCCCCCTCTTCCTTGCTAATGAGTATATCATGAACAGACAGCCATTTCAAGGCTGGGCTTACGGCATCTCCTTATGAAAGTCATAAATCGCGCCGTTTGAAGCATTTGAATTTTTCATACTGTCGTTGATACGGTCGATGAAAAATCCATTGTAAAAAAGGAACACTCCCATAAACGAGCAAATCAAGTAGATAATGGCTTCGTACCGCAAGAATGGCGAACGGTGCTTTGATTTTGTCTTAAATTCGCTGTCCTTGCGGAATATCTTAAACAGGAGCACAAAAATAAAATACCCGACAACAGCCCCCAATGTGTTAGCGATTAAATCATCAGTGGTCGTTGTTCTGCGATTCAGTAATTGGCTTAATTCAACGGCTAACGACAAAGAGAAACCCGCCAACGCTACATTTTTAACCGACCTAAATTTTTTCCAAATTAGCGGCAGCAAAAAGCCTAACGGCATTGTCATAAGTATATTCAAAAGATAAGGCGCAAGGCTGTCAATTGTATCAAAAGTACCAAACGGCACTAAATATATTTCGTCCATGCGGATAAGTTCGGGATAGAAACCAATTATCCACACAGTTCCAATTCCTGCAACGCGATACACAAGCATTAAGTAAAAAAGGAAAATGTACACCCATATAAAATGCCCTATGGTCAAAGGATTTTCCTCTTGCCTGTTTGCTTTTCTGAGAAACACAAATTGGAATACAACGCATAGAACAATCGTGCATAAAAAAGCGTATGCGGTTATTAGCCATGAATTTGCTATTAAGGAAAACAGCCTATCAAAAAGCATAATTCTTTCCCCTATTATCTCCTTGTTTTGGTATAATCCCAATAACAGAATGTATAGATCCTGCGCCTGCTATTATACCACAGCACCCGCGAACTTACAAAGCTCCCGAATCCCGCAAGCTCCGCAGTCCGGCGACCGCGCCTTGCATACCGCCCGCCCGTGGGCCACGAGCCGGTGGCAGAAATGCAACTGCTCCTCCGGCGGGATGATTTTTTGCAAAATGGTCTCCACCTTGGCAGGGTCTTTGGTATCGCACAGCCCCAAGCGGTTGGAGAGGCGTATGCAGTGCGTGTCGGCTACGACGGCGGGTTGTCCGTACAGCTCGCCCAGTACCAGGTTGGCCGTCTTGCGCCCTATGCCGGGGATGCGCAGCAGCTCCTCCATCGTGTCCGGTACGCGCCCTCCATAGTCTTTGAGCAGCATCCGCGCCCCCTCTATGAGGTCGCGGGCTTTGTTGTGGTAGAACCCGCAGGGCCTGACAATCGCTTCCATAGCCTGAATGTCCGCGTTCGCGATCGCCTCCAGCGTCGGAAACACCGTATACAGCTCCTCCGCCACGATGTTGACGCGGGCGTCGGTGCATTGCGCGGCCAGCCGCGTGTTGAACAGCAGCCGGTAACCGTCGGCGTAATCTAACGTGCACGCCGCCACGGGGTACAGTTCTTTCAGGCGCTCAATCAATGCTTGCACGGCATGACCCCCTTATGCTATAATGGTGCGACTCCCTCAAGAAAGGATGTACCACCATGTTAACACAAATGATGGATTTCGTCAAAGCCGCCGACCCGGAGATCGGCGCGGCGTTATACGCCGAATACGACCGTGAGCGCAACGGTTTGGAACTGATCGCTTCGGAAAACCTCGCCTCGCCCGCCGTCATCGCGGCGATGGGTTCGGTATTGACCAATAAATACGCCGAGGGTTACCCCGGCAAACGGTATTATGGCGGCTGCGAATGTGTAGACGTCGCCGAGAACATCGCCCGTGACCGCGCCCAAAAGCTGTTCGGCGCGGAACACGCCAACGTACAGCCGCACTCCGGCGCGCAGGCCAATATGGCGGCCTACCTCGCCCTGCTTCAGCCGGGCGACACCGTGCTGGGCATGAACCTCGCCCACGGCGGCCACCTCACCCACGGCAGCCCGGTCAACATTTCGGGGCTGTATTATAACATCATTCCTTACGGTCTGGGGGCAGACCGGCGGATTGATTACGACGAAGTCCGCAGGCTCGCCAAGGAGCACCGGCCCAAAATGATCATCGCGGGCGCGTCGGCGTATCCCCGTATCATCGACTTCGCCGCCTTTGCCGATATTGCCAAAGAGGTTGACGCCAAGCTGATGGTGGATATGGCGCATATCGCCGGGCTGGTCGCGGCGGGATTGCACCCATCCCCCGTTCCTCACGCCGATATCACCACCTCCACCACCCACAAGACCCTGCGCGGCCCGCGCGGCGGCTTGATGCTGTGTAACGGCGAAGACAACGCCAAGCTCTTTAATAAGGCTGTCTTCCCCGGTACGCAGGGCGGTCCTTTAATGCACATCATCGCGGCCAAGGCCGTCGCGTTCGGCGAAGCGCTGAAGCCGGAGTTCAAGGCATACCAGCAACAGGTCCTGAAAAACGCGAAAGCGCTGGCAGAAGCGCTGGTAAACTGCGGCTTCGACCTTGTGAGCGGCGGCACGGACAACCACCTGATGCTGGTTGATCTGCGCAAAATGAGCATCACCGGGCGGGAGCTGGAGAAACGGCTGGACACGGTACACATCACCGTCAACAAAAACTCCATCCCCGACGACCCGCAAAAGCCGTTCTACACCTCCGGCATCCGCGTCGGAACCCCCGCCGTCACCTCTCGCGGACTCAAAGAGGACGACATGGCGACGCTGGCGGAGCTGATCTATTGGACAGCGGCGAAGTATGAGGAAAAAGCCGACCAAATTCGAGCGGCTGTGGCGAAATTGTGTGAGAGGTATCCGCTGTATTGACGGAACAAACTATAAACAGGGGAACGGGTTATCCGTTCCCCTGTTCTTGGCCGGGGGGTTCCCACAAGATAAAAAACACGCGCAAGGCGGCAAAACTTATTGCCCATAACATCCGTCTCAATTTCGGGATTGGTAATCTCAAACTCCCGTATGCTGTCAAGCTGTACGCCGAGCATATGCGCGACAAGCCGCTTTAGCAATTCGGGGTATTGGAAAAATACCATCTTGAAAAGCGCATCGTTTGTAAACTTATATACGAGTTCAGTCACAGGCACACTCCCTTACGCTATGAGTATAACACAGTCGCGGGCATTTTTTAATGGCAGTTTGTAACTTTTTTATGACGGCTTCTATGGAAATCTTGCGGCATTTATGCTATACTTATCTGTGCGCTGTAATGCTCTGTCTGCAACTGCATAAGTGGAGCGGGTACGGCGCATATTTTTACATATAGGGGACGGGAAAATGAAAACCACAAATAAAATCTTCGCGCTTATCATTACGCTTGTAATAGCACTATCACTCGCCGCTTGCAATGGTGGCGACAGCAACACGGAAAGCCGCCGCGATACCCGCGCCGCCTTCCGTCCGTCCGAGCTTCGTGCGAATCGCCCCGCCTGTCATTGGCGGCTCGTTTCACCCTTGCCCGTGTGGAGCGCGTGAGGGTTAGGTCAATGATCAAACATACTACGAAAGGAGTTTGGTGATATGATATTTTATTTTTCTGCAACTGGAAATTGTAAATATGTTGCCACGAGAATTGCGAGTGCGACAAACGATATAACTGTATCTATCACCGACTGCCTAAAAACAAATACATTTGACTTTAATCTAAAACATCATGAAAATATTGGGTTTGTAACGCCGACTTATTTTTGGGGATTGCCTACTGTCGTTATAGATTTTCTTGAACAACTGAAAATAAAAATGAACGGCAAGCATTACGTTTACCATATTATCACTTATGGAACGATTAACGGTCAAACACACTATATGATGAGCAATTATTTGAAGAAGATTTGTTTATCTCTTGACGGAAAATTCATTGTCAAGATGGTTGACACATGGACTCCGATATTTAACCTTACAGATAAAGATGAAAACCAAAAAAAACTTGCTAACGCCGAACGAGAAATTGATACTATTATTGAATATGTGAATGACAAAATAAAGGGAGACTATAATAACCGTAAAGGGCATTTTGCTAATTTAGTTTATGCAATCTATAAATATGGCAGAAAAACTAAAAAGTTCACCGTAGGCAATTCTTGTATCGAGTGCGGTTTGTGTGAAAAACAATGCCCTGTTTTGGCTATTAAGACAGATAACGGTAAACCCAAATGGATTAAAAAACAATGCACGTTATGTCTTGGTTGCCTACACCGTTGCCCTAAGTTTTCAATTCAATACGGAAATAAGACAAAAAATCACGGGCAATATGTAAATCCAAATGTAAAGTTATGAACATAATACACAGAGCGGCTAACTGCCGCTCTGCGTTATAATAACTGGAATTATCGTAGTAAAGTCACGCTGTTTTTTCTTTTTAGGCGGTTCGGCTTTCTGCTTGTCGTAGTAGCCCTCTGCCTTTTGCGGCGAGGATTGCACCATCGGCATATCACGCTCCTGCACAACGATTTTCTCTATAAACTCGCGTATCATTACGGGCGTGATTTCCTCAAAGTCGGTGTAGCGTTCGACCAGTTTCATAAATCGCTCGGCGCGTCCGTTATCGTCCTCGTATTTTTCCCCGGTCACAAAAACAGTCCTTGACAAGTTAATCCAAAAGGTTTCATCAGCCGTTTGCCGCCCAATCATATAGTTCCGGGTGCAACTCTTTGTCTATTAGGATGTTTCCATTCTCGTCAACGCCGACATCAACCCTTTTCGGATTGCTCTTCCAGCTTGCAAATCAAAGCCGCTTCAAGGCGGCGCTCTTGCATCATAATGATACGGATATTCAATCCAAATCCGTCGATTTCCGGCGTACTGCCGTCTTCCGGGATGCTGCCCAGCAGGGAGTAGGTCATGCCCGCGAAGGTATCGTACTCATCACACGGCAGCGGCATACCCACGGTTTTTTCCACCTCATCCAAAGGGGCGGCGCCGTTCACGCGCCATGTTTTGGAGTCGATCTGCTCGATCAGCAGTTTTTCTTCAGGCGCGGCGGCATCGTCCTCTAAATCCCCCACAAGCTGCTCCAACAAGTCGTTGATGGTAATAATGCCGCTCATGCCGCCATACTCGTCCATAACAATCGCGAAATGGTTGCGGTTTTTCTTCATATTTCGTAAAAGCATATCGGCGCGCACCGATTCGGGAACGAACTGCGGGGGCTTGACGGCGTGTTGCAGTATACTTTCCCTGCTCTTGTCTTTGAGCCTAAAGTAGTCCCTCGTATTAAGGACTCCGACGATATTGTCGGAATTGTCCTCACAAATGGGATAAATGGAGTATCTGCTGTCATGGATCGTTTTTTCCCATTCCTCATTATCTTCGTCTATCCAGAGCATGGACACCTCTGTGCGGTGGGTCATGATCTTCTCCGCCGTTAAATCGTCAAAATCAAAAAGGTTATGTATGAACTCTTTTTCCTCTATGTCAATCGTGCCATTTTCACTTCCCGCGTCCACCATGATACGGATTTCCTCTTCCGTAACGTGCTCATCCTCGGCATTGGGGTCGATCCCGAACAGCCGCAGTACACCGTTGGTGGAGACGGTCAGCAGCCACACGATAGGCGTGAATGCCTTTGACACGGCGTACACTAAGCCGGACATGGCAAGGCCGATCGCTTCCGCTTTTTGCATGGCAATACGCTTGGGCACAAGCTCGCCCAAGACAAGTGTTATGTATGAAAGGATGAGAGTTATAATGACGACAGAAATGGCTTGCAGCGCTGATGCAGGAAGCGTTACGCCTATCCCGGCCAGCCATCGGACGAGTTTTTCGGAAAAATTGCCGGCGGCAAACGCGCTGCCTAGGAATCCGGCCAACGTAATCCCGACCTGAATGGTCGCTAAAAACTTTGAAGGCTGGCTCGTCAAAGACAAAAGCCGCCTAGCTTTCTTATTTCCCGTCTCCGAAAGCCGCTCCAATTTCGCGTCATTGATGGAGATGACGGCGATTTCCGCGCAGGCGAAGACTGCGTTGAGAGCGATTAGGATGAGTTGCAGAAGCAATTGCCATAATAGAGGATCCGGGTCTGTTTCAGGCATAATAGATTTGACCTCCCAATTGTTTCGTGACGATGCTTTTATATAAATCTATCAACAGTATAGCAAAAAAATGTATACGTTTCAATAACTTTTATTTGGGAAGGCATTGCAAGATTTTTCTGCTAATCCCGCACTTGCGCAAACCCTCAAGATGATGTATACTCAAATTGGGAACTGTCGTTTGGCGGCTTGGTCACTCTCAAAGCCCTAGCGTACGCTGGGCGTAAAGGAAGAGGAAAAACAGCATGGTACAAAAACCCCTCCCCGACCGCATACGCCCCGCCTCGCTTGACGATGTGGCGGGGCAGAGCCATATCATCGGCCAAGGCGGACTGCTGCGCCGTATCCTTGAAAAGGGCGTCATTCCCAACATGATTTTTTACGGCCCTTCCGGCACCGGAAAGACCACCGTCGCGCGGATCGCGGCGGCGCGTACCGAGCGCACGCTGTATAAGCTCAACGCCACCACCGCGTCGATCTCCGACATCCGCCATATCGTGGACAGCCTGGACACAATGCTCGCGCCCGACGGCGCGCTGCTCTATCTCGACGAGATACAATACTTCAACAAAAAACAGCAGCAGAGCCTGCTGGAGTTTATGGAAAACGGGCAGATCACCCTGATCGCCTCCACTACCGAAAACCCGTATTTCACCGTGTTCAACGCCATCCTGAGCCGCGCCACCGTCTTTGAGTTTAAGCCCGTGACGCCGGAAGAATGCCGCCCGGCTGTGGAACGCGTCATCGGGTTGCTGGCGGGGGAGATGGGCGTGGAAATCGTCTGCTCCGATGAGGTGCTGGACCGTATTTGCCTGTCCTGCGGCGGCGATGTGCGCAAGGCGGTCAGCGCGGTGGAGCTGCTGGCGGCCGCCGCGCCGATTGGGGACGGCAAAACGGTCACGCTGAGCATGGACGATGCCGTTGCCGTCAGCCAGCGAAGCGCGATGCGCTACGACCGCGATGGCGACAGCCATTACGACATCCTATCCGCATTTCAAAAGTCTATCCGCGGCTCCGACCCTGACGCCGCGCTGCATTACCTCGCCCGCCTGCTCGACGCGGGCGACATTATCTCGGCCTGCCGCCGCCTGCTGGTGACGGTCAATGAGGACATAGGGCTTGCCTATTCGCAGGCCGCCGTCGTCACCAAGGCGTGCGTCGACACGGCGTTGCAGCTGGGTCTGCCGGAAGCCTTGCAGCCGCTGTCCCACGCCGTGGTGCTGTGCGCCACCGCGCCCAAATCCAACAGCGCGCCGGGCGCCTACGGGCGGGCGCTTCGCGACGTACAGTCCGGGAAGTGCGGCGACGTGCCGCAACACTTGAAGGACAGCCATTACGCCGGGGCGCAGAAGTTGGGGCGCGGCGAGGGGTATTTCTACACCCACAACGCGCCCAATCACTATAAACCGCAGCAGTACCTGCCCGACGCCATCAAGGACGCGGTGTATTATACGTTTGGCGACAACAAGGCCGAACAGGCGGCGAAAGCGTA
>JAIRUW010000059.1 GCA_031254195.1 Oscillospiraceae bacterium | reverse complement strand
TAATATTTTTAGATATTCCAGTGCTTCCCGCATTTTCTCCGTGCCCCCTTGGGCCTTAGTTTACCATAAGCAATTCGTTTTGTTAATACTTTCTTAACTCATGCGGTTGGCGTGGGAGGGGAGCCCTTGGGCTTTTGTCAATAAGGAACGAGAAAATATTTATCTACAAAAGTGCGGTTACGGCGGCTACAAACCCTTGTCTGTAACCGCCGCAGACAGGGCGTTTCACTCCTTTGAAAAAAGCCGCCGTTGAAATCTCGCGGCGGTTGTGCTACAATGGAAACGTAATCTTAACTCAAAGGGGTGCAAAGCCATGAAAACGCTCTCGTTACATACAAAACGCCGCACCATTGCCCTAATCCTCGCGGTGACGCTCATGGCGGCGACCTTGGCCGGGTGTTCGGGCAATAACGGGAACGGCGGCAGCAATACAGCCCCTCCGTCAGCGTCACCTACACAATCACCCGATGATGCAACGGTTCTTTCCGTGGCCGCTACCACCGATGCGATGCCGAGTACACCCCTCACTATGGATGACGCCTTTGTCCTTGCCGAAAGCCGGGGGCGTTCGCCGGAGAGTGGCACAACGATTGACGATTTACTTACGACAGCATTTCTAACGATAGGTGAAAAAGCGTCATTATTAAAAGAATACATTGACACGGGCAGAGAAGAAGCACAAAACGCTGTGAACGATAAAACCATGAGCGAAGTCGCATTTCAATTTTATAGTGAAGAACTTGCGGAATACGAGTTGATTTGTGAATTTTTTGCTGCCCACGCAGGACGCACGGACGATACACTCTATCAGGATATGGGCGAAACTTTACAAGAATTTGTATCTAATGGCAAAAACAGCGATTTCAAGGCGCGTTATATAGAAATGATAAGCACAGAACACTCCCGTTTAAGACTTTTTTCAGATATAGTGTTACTCGTGTTTTACGAACCGTGGCGTATGTATACTGGCAGACAAGACGGAACAAGCGTTGTTGTAGAGCAGCCCTACAATACATCCACTCCCGGTACATTTTATCTGCAAGCATCACATTCAACACCCTCTACACAGACCACGCCTCCTCCCGCACCAAGCATTATACCATCCCCCACGCCGAGTACCCCGCCCGCGCAGACAATAAGAAATACCGAGGAAGATTTGAAAAAAGCGATTGAGAACAGCGCAAACGCCGGAACAATATCGTTAGAAATAAGTCTGTTTAATCGTGATCGACTAAGTCTTATGGGAGAAGGATATTTCAACGATAAAAATGGCTTTACAGTATACGCAAACAGGGATAGACGAAATGATGCTCCCAAATACAACGATTATTATGTGTTTGGCAAGGTTATAAACGGTGTTCCTGATGGAAACTGCACACTTATGAGCGTTGAGGAAAGTTCCGCCGAGCCTGCTCTTTCATGGTATATAATTCACGGCACATTCGTAAATGGAAAACTTAATGGTTATGGGCAAGCAACTGATTATTTCAACCGAGTTGAATACACCGGATATTTTAAGGACGGTTTATTTCACGGGCAGGGTGAATATAAACAGTGGAGGGAAGGCGGGTTAACCGCAGCCACCGAAAACACTTGGAGTGGCGAATGGCGGAATGGTGAACTTTATATGGGTAGTGCAAGCATAATTGATTCCGGCTACAACAGAGTTTCTCACACGGGCTATTTTGAGAACGGCTTTTTACAGGGCTTAGGGAGGATGTATGACCATTCAACCTATCTGATGTACTGGGGATATTTTGATGATTCGGTTCTTATAGATTTACTCGGTTATGAAGATAGAACCGATGAAGCATTGGCTGGAATGCAAAGCACCAGAGAGGCACTTCAAAGAATTGATAATATGTTTGCGGAAATGGAAAGAAGGTCGGCTCAAATATGGTCGAATACTCAATCAAACATTGATAGATACAGAAACAGTCTCAAAGCCAGCCAGCCGCCAACAAGACTTATTCCGATACCGGAGTATGGCACAAAAAGAGAGGATCGCACGGCTGGTTCAAAATGGCCTTGGGTCGTGGGATACTGACCACTAACCCGCTGAAAGAAAATGTAACACCGACCCGATTCTGCTATCACTCGTCACACTCGTATCACTGGGCAGGGGCGAAGTGATACGAGTGATAGAAGTGATACATGGTTTTAGCCGCTCCCCATCCTCCGGCCTTGTGTAGTCACCGAGAAACGCGCCCATGATGTCGGCTTCTTCCCGGTACGCCCCGTCTGCCTATATAACAAAACAGGCGGCCGTTTGGTCACCTGTTTGTCACGATTAATGGTAAATCTTTGACTGTCAAAGAAAAAATGGCTTCCGTACCCAGCTCCTCAAACGCCACCGGTTCCGCCCGTTCCACGCGCCGCGCCGTCAGCGCGGCCGCGCCGCCGATGGCCGACAGGTACGCACAGCCGTATTGCCGGATGGCGGCCACCACCTCCGGCGAGCGCGGCCCCTTGCCGATCATGATATGAAACGCCTCCCGCATCAGGCGGGGTGAATAGAGGTCCATCCGGCCGCTTGTCGTCGGGCCGACCGAGCCTATGACACGCTCCGGCGGCGCGGGACATGGCCCGGCGTAGAAGAGTGCGCTGCCTTCCAACGGAAATGGCAGCGGGCGGCCCGCGTCCAGCAGTTCGACAAGCCGCTTATGCGCCGCGTCACGCGCGGTGTAGACTACGCCGGACAGCAGCACATGCTCCCCTTCGCGCAGGAGATGTATATCAGAAGGGGTCAATGGGGTATGGAGAGTGGTCATATCATAACCCCCTTATGCCGCGTCACATGGCACCCTATATTGACGGCGACCGGCAGCCCCGCGATATGCGTGGCGTACGGGCTGATATGTACCGCCAGCGCCGTCGTCTTGCCGCCGAAGCCGCCAGGCCCGATGTTTAGGCTATTGACGGCGCCTAGCAGCCGCCGTTCCACATCGTCCCAAAACGGGTCCGGGTTGACTGTCCCTACGTCGCGCAGCAGCGCCTTCTTGGCGAGCAGCGCCGCCAGCTCAAAGGTGCCGCCCGCGCCCACGCCGACGACGACAGGCGGGCAGGGGTTTCCGCCCGCGTCCCGTACCGTCTCCAAGACAAACCGCTCCAGGCCCGCGAGGCCGTCGGAGGGGTTAAGCATCTTGACCGCGCTCATGTTCTCGCTGCCAAACCCCTTAGGCGCGACGGTGAGCGTTACGGTATCGCCCGGCACGACAGTATAGTGGATGACAACCGGGGTGTTGTCGTTTGTGTTGTCGCGTCGCACGGGGTCGCGCACCACGCTGTTGCGCAGATACCCCTCCCGGTACCCGCGCCGGACGCCATCGTTGATGGCGCCGTCCAACGCGCCGCCGGTAATGTGTACCTCTTGCCCCAGCTCAACGAAAACGACCGCCATGCCGGTGTCCTGACAGATGGGCAAATTGTCCTCTCTGGCGATTTTGGCGTTTTGCAGAAGGGTGTCCAGCACTTGGCGGGGCGTTTCCTCCGTTTCGGCTGCACGCGCTTGTTCCAGCGCCGCGACAATGTCCGCGCCCGCGTGGGTATTGGCCTCGACGCACAGCTGTGCTATGGCGTCGGTGATTTGTGCGGCGGTTATTTCACGCATAATGGCCCCCTAACCTAAGTCTTGCACGCTCATCTTATCCAAAGCGCGCTTCTTTTTTCGGCTGCTTCTACAGGCGGCGTATATGGCAAACAAGACCGCTGTCGGGAGGATAAAGAGGAGGAAAAGATTGAATACTTGCAAGAGTATCTGTACGCGTATTTGCCCGTCGTCCGCCAGCGAGCGGCTGACCTCACCGATTGCTTCGCTATTTTGATTTGTTTGCGCTGATACATTTTCGGATGAGAAAGCGGAGAAAAGCAAAAGGGCCACAGCGACAAAAAGGAATATACTGATAAAGCTGAACGGCAAAACCAGCCCCGGCCACCTGCTTTCCTGTTTGGAGAGGAATATTTGCAGCCATATCACGCCCGCGCTCCCTATCAAAAGAAGCAATATGATGATGACAGACCTCATTGTGTTGACTCCTTTATTTTTTTGTACTCAGATATCAACACCTTCGCGGTGTCGAAGTCGAGTTTTTCGTTGACCGCCAGCCGTTTGATCAGCGCGATGTACGGCTCGCCGGTAACATCCTCGCTGATTTGGATTTTTTGGATCAGCTTGTCCAGCCGCAGGCGTACGGTGGGGTATGTAACGCCGTATTGCCGCGCGATCTCTTTGAGGGAGCCGGACACCAGCAGAAATTTCTTAATGAACGCAACGTCCTCGTCTTCAAGAGGCGCTATCCAATTCGGGACGACCTCGATGGGCATACACTCGCCTCCTTTACTAAAATTAAATATATCATTGAACATTAGTAAAGTCAATAGTTAATTGTAAATATAACATTGTTCATAGACAAAGGGAAAAGCGCCGGAACAGCGGCTGTTTGCCGCCCCGGCGCTTCACATGATGAAAATATTTAGTGATCTTCGATCCGGCTGCGGTCACGCTCGCGGAAGAGCATGGAGATACACCAGATGCCTGCGAGGGCGATGACGGTGTAAATGATGCGGCTGCCGACCGCGGCGCTTCCGCCGAAAATCCACGCGACGGCGTCAAAGTTGAAGATCCCGACTAAGCCCCAATTGAGCGCGCCGAGGATGGTGAGCGTCAAAGCAAACTTATCCATAATGCAATCCTTTCCGTACAGGTTAGCCTCTCCCCGCACTATACGGGTCAAACGCTGTTTTATTGGCTTGCGGTACGGATAGTTTTCGCCAATTTGTTCGTGATTATGCAAACGGAGATTTTATCCACGCGCTTTGATCACTTTCATCCTAACAAATTCCTCCCTCTCCTTTTCCTCCAAAGCGGCGGTGATAAACTTCACTTTGGCCGTTAAATCGGGGATGATGACGTTTTGCAGGGCATTTGCGCGCTTTTGCGTCTTTTTGATGGCGTATGCCAGCCGGTAAATGGATGTTTCCACCTCGGCCATTTCGGTGATAAGCCGTTTGGCTTTGAAGGCCTGAGCGACCGCCTCGTCAAAATCGGAGTTGGTGGAAATGAACCCCAGCGGCGCGGCGGGCGGCGCGCTGTCGGCGGTGACATATGGGATTTCCACGCCCATGACACTGCGGAAGCGTATCTGCACCGACGTGTCGAGCGGCATGTTGTCCGCCAAGCTGCGGCATGTCCCGAGCGCGATGTTGGCGATTTGGAGCGCTTGGTACGCTTCGGCAAAGGTGCTGTCGATACGGCTTTGCAGCGCCGCCGCCGCGTCGATCAGGCGCATCATCTCGCGGATGAGGATGTTGCGTTTTCTGTCCATCAGCTCGTAACCCGTCCGCGCCAGCGTCAGCGTGCGGTTGAGCGCCATAAGGTTGCCCTTGGTGGGCGCCGTGTTGGGCATTACATTCCACCCCTCATCGCCGGAACGCTGTCCTGCTTATAGTATTTTTTCAGCAATACGGCGTCAACGCGGTCCAGCTCGTCGGGCGGGAGGACGGCCAGCGCGCCCCAGCCTTCCTCCAGCGTCTGGTCGATGGTGCGGTTTTCATCGGGCATCTGGCGCACGAACTTGTCCTCAAAAATCCGTCCGAATTCAAGAATCTTCTTATCAAGATCGCTCAGCTCGTCCTCGCCAATGACCCCAGCCAGCGCCCGGGCCTCCTGTACCTTGGCATAGGAGGAAAAGAGCTGGTTTGACAGCGCCGGGTGATCCTCGCGGGTAAACCCTTTGCCGATGCCGTCCTTCATCAGGCGGGAGAGGGAGGGCAGGACGGCGATGGGCGGATAGAGCTTGGACTGGTCCATATCGCGGTCGAGCACGATCTGGCCTTCGGTGATATACCCGGTCAGGTCGGGGATGGGGTGGGTGATGTCGTCGTTGGGCATGGTCAGCACCGGTACCTGCGTCACCGAACCGGGCAGGCCCTCGATCATCCCGGCCCGCTCATACAGCGACGCGAGGTCGGAATACAGGTAGCTTGGGTAGCCTTTGCGCGAGGGGATCTCGCCTTTGGAGGAGGAGAACTCGCGCAGCGCCTCGCAATAGGAGGTCATGTCGGTCATAATGACCAGTACGTGGAAGCCCAGCTCAAAGGCCAGGTATTCGGCGGCGGTCAGCGCGCAGCGCGGGGCGAGGATACGTTCAATGATCGGGTCGGAAGCCAGATTCAAGAACATGACGACCCGCTGCAACGCGCCCGCGTCCTCAAAATCGCGCCGGAAAAAGTCGGCGGTGTCATTTTTGACGCCCATCGCGGCGAAGACGATGGCAAAATTCCCGTCGTCGCCGCCCACATGCGCCTGCTTTACAATCTGCGCGGCCACTTCGTTGTGGCGCATCCCCGCGCCGGAGAAGATGGGCAGTTTCTGCCCCCGGATCAGGGTGGACATGCCGTCTATGGCGGATATGCCGGTATAGATGCAGGAGCGCGGGTACTTCCTCGCGACCGGGTTGATGGCCGAGCCGTTGATATTCCTCACTTCCTGAGGGCATACCGCGCCCAGCCCGTCGATGGGCTTGCCCGCGCCGTCAAAAACGCGGCCTAAAATCTCCCGGGAGAGCGGCAGCGACATCGGCTTGCCGGTGAAGCGCGTGGACACATTTTCCAAGCTGATGCCGTGGGTACCCTCAAAGACCTGCACCACCGCGCGTTCGCCTTCCAGCATGATGACGCGGCCCGTCCTCCGCTTGCCCGAGCTAAACGTGATTTCGCACATCTCGTCATACCCTACGCCGGATACATGGTCAAGCGTAATCAGCGGGCCGCTGACCTCCGAGAGGCCGATATAGTCGATACGCATAGGATCAATCCTTTCGTATTACATAGCAAAACGCTCTGGGGAGTGTTCTACTGCTACAGATTTGACAAACTACGATGGCTATCTGTAGAAAATGCTTATTTTCTGTTAGCTTGACTGTTCGTTTAATAGTTTTAACCCCAATGGTAAAAACGGTATAGAAAAAACGGAAACAATAATCGGAAGAAACCATATTGATTCATAGTTTTGGCTAATTATATCCGTATTGTAAATAAGTGATACCATTGCCGCCGATAAATTAATAACCGTATGAATTATAATAACTGGAAATATTCTATTCTCGCGAATAAAAACAGCACAAAGAAAAACGCCGATACAAGTAGCGGAAATACATTGGCTGATACTGTCAATATTCAAAACGCCATAATTGAGATAATGCACCACTCCAAACACAACGCCAGAACTAATGACAATAAATTTTTCCATATTAACAAATATTTTATTAAAATAGTTAACGAAAAAAGCTCTTGCTACGATTTCTTCAAATAGACTAATTGCGATAAGCAACATCAATGTTGAAAAGATAATATTCGTATTTAATTGAAAATGTTGCGTTCCAAACGTAACAGCATATACGGCAATAAATGTTATTAGATATAGGCATGAGAATATAATGGGATACGCATATACTTTAAATGACTTATTTCCTATGCCTTTTAATTGCTCAATAGGCATTAATTTTAACAATATCAAAATTATGCCTATTAGTATGGCAATACCTATTCTTACTAAAGATGGTTCAATATTAGAAAAATTTCTTCCTAATAGAAACATAATATTTATAGAAAAAATATAAATTATAATACCTATATTTGCTAACAGTGCTTTTTTTACAATTTGCATATTAACCTCTGATAATATAAATTTTCTGTAGCAGCTTGCAGAACGCCCCGGGGAGCATTCCCCTCATAGGTGCGCCTCCAATACCGTCCGAATCGCGTCGTCTATCTTTTTACTGTATTCGCCCACAAACTCCTCATTGTCATTGGGCACATCATACTTAATGCGTATCAATGCGTCAAAAATGCCCGTCCCGCGCAGCTGAGAGATGGGGATGCTGCGGTCAAGCAGGGTTTTGGCGGCGTCATAGAGGTACAGATAAACCTCCATCATGCCCTTCTGCTTCTCCAGCGGCACATAGGTGTCGGTCTCATGGTAGGCGTTCTGCTGCAAATAGCCCAGCCGCACGACGCGCGCCGCCTCAATGATGAGCTTCTGGTCGTCGGGCAGGATGTCGGCCCCGATCAGCTTGACGATCTCCATCAGCTTGCTCTCTTCTAAGAGCAGGCGGGAGATACGCGTCCTAAGGCCGGAAAACCCGTGACCTAAACGCTCCCTATACCACGGCTCAAGGTCGTCAACATACTCGGAGTAAGACGTGATCCAGTTGACGGAGGGGAAATGCCGGGCGTAGGCGAGCTGGCGGTCGAGCGCCCAGAAGGCGCGCACGAACCGCTTGGTGTTCTGCGTAACCGGCTCAGAGAAGTCGCCTCCCTGCGGCGAGACCGCGCCGATGACGGTAACGCTGCCTTCCGCGCCGGAAAGGGTGACCATATAGCCTGCCCGCTCGTAAAACTCGGCCAGCCTTGAGGGAAGGTAGGCGGGGAACCCCTCCTCAGCGGGCATCTCCTCCAGCCTCCCCGCGATCTCGCGCATCGCTTCGGCCCAGCGGCTGGTGGAATCGGCCATGATGGCGACATGGTAGCCCATGTCGCGGTAATACTCGGCGACGGTCATGCCGGTGTAGACCGACGCCTCCCTCGCTGCCACCGGCATATTGGAGGTATTGGCCAGCAATACGGTGCGGTCGAGCAGCGGCTTGCCGGAACGGGGGTCGAGCAGCTCCGAAAACTCTTCCAAAACCTGCGTCATCTCGTTGCCCCGTTCGCCGCAGCCTAGATATACGATGATGTCCGCGTCGCTCCATTTTGCCAGCTGGTGCTGTGTGATGGTCTTGCCCGCCCCGAACGGGCCGGGCACGGCGGCACAGCCCCCTTTGGCCACCGGGAAGAGGGTGTCGATGACGCGCTGCCCTGTAATCAAAGGGCGGCTGATGGGCATCCTCTTCCTTACGGGGCGGGGCGTGCGGATAGGCCATAACTGGCGCAAGGTGAGCGTCTCCGTTTTGTCACGGGGACATAAAATCTCCATCAGCGGCTCTGTCGCTGTATACGCCCCGTCGGGTTTGACAGATACCACCGTCCCGGTGACGCGCGATACGCACCGGTGGGTGATCAGCTCAGTCTCCCGGCACTCAGCGTATACCGTCCCGGGGACGATCTCGTCGCCCTCGCGGACGAGGATCTTGACGTCCCATTTCTTCGCCGTATCCAGAGAGCCGATGTTGACGCCGCGCGCCATAAAGGGGCCGGAGGCCTTCTCCAGCGCGTTGAGCGGGCGCAGGACGCCGTCGAAGATGTTGTGCAGCAAGCCGGGGCCAAGCTCTACGGCCAGGGGGCCGCCCGTGCCGGACACCGGATCGCCGGGACATAGGCCGGTGGTATCCTCGTAGACCTGGATCACCGCGTCTTCCCCGCGTATGCCCACGACCTCGCCCATCAGCAACTCATGCCCCACGCGCACCGATTCCAGCATAGAGAGCGTCTGGCCGCCCCGCGCGGTGACGACGGGGCCGTTGACGGAATGGATGGTATAGCCGTCCATAATGTTACTCCTCTACTTTTAAGCCGAACATTTCGGAGAAATGCTCGCGCAGTTCCAGCATACGGGTGTCGAAGGTGGCGTCGGCGTGACGGTTTCTCTGTGTGCAGTAGACTTCGAGCCCGCCCAGCGAAAAGGTCCCGTCGAAAAACGTGACGGTATGGCGTGTCGGGAGTTTTGTCAGCGTTTCGCTAAAATGCCTGTCCTCGGGGCGCAGGCAGACGGTGACATCCCTGTCGAAACTCTTTAGGAGTTTTGCCAGCACCGTTTCAAGATACGCGGCATAGCCGGGCGTTTGGGTGAAGGCTTCGAGCCTTTCCTGAACAGCGGCCATCACCTCGTCGGCCATGGCCTCGCGGCGCAGGAAAATCTCGCGCTTGTTGGCCATGACGGCATGTGACAACCGCCGCCCGCAGTCGGCCTCGATATGCGCGATCTCGGCTTTGATGTACCGGAACGCTTCGGTCAAAGCCTCGTCGTCGGCAGCCGACATCACTTCTTTGCTTTCGCTCTCGATTTCTTGGTTGATGGCGTCAACTTCCCGCCACGCGTCCGTTAAGATGACGTCTTTGAAATGCTGGAGCTTCTCCTCCGCGCTGCCCATTATACTTTCACCCCAATAGATTCCCTGATATAGCGCGTGATGGAATCGGGCGCGCGCCCGGTGCCGTGGCGGTCGGGGATCTCGACGACCACGGTCTGCGTCCCGCGCCGCTTGAGGTCGTCAAGCAGGCCGGGGCAGAACGCCGCCAGCCGCTCGGTCACCAAAAGGACGGCAACGTCGTTGCGGGCGATAGCGCCGGAAATGGCCGCCTGCGCCTCTTTGCGGTCATGCGCGACACACCCCTCGATACCCGCCAGACGCAGGCCGGTCAGGGTATCGACATTGTCGGATACGGCAAAGTAACGCATCAGAACCTGCCTAAAATCATCAGCGCCACGATCAGCCCGTACAGCGCGATGCCTTCGGCCAAGCCGACAAAAAGCATCGCCTTGCCAAACAGTTTCTCGTTTTCCGAAATCGCGCCCAGCGCGGCGGACGCCGCCGCCGCCGTGGCGATCCCGCCGCCGATACCCGACAGCCCGGTGGCCAGCGCCGCCGCAATCAGTCCCCAGCCCATGTCGGTGACGCTTGACCCTTCGCCTGCCGCCAGCGCGCTGTTTGCTCCGACAAGCCCTATAATCATAACAGCGCCGAAAAACGCGCAGACTTGGCAAATCAGCGCCAGCTTTGGCGATTTGCCCTTTTCCCTGCGGCGGTAAATGGCATAGAGGGGGGAGATGAGCATAGCGACGGGGATGAGGACGAGCAGATATTGCATGACAAGCCGCTCCTTTTTTGTTTATTCTTCCGCATTCAATGGTTTATATGGTTTGCCAGCGCCGGAAAAGAAACGCCCGAAGATCTCATAATATTGAAGCCTGAGAACCTGTATGGCGACCAAAACCGCCTCCAGCCCGGCGACTATGAGGTTCCCGACAACCAGGACGAAGACGCTGCGCGACCCGTCCGGCGATTGCGCGATGTTGAAGACGACCGCCATCAGCGAGGCGTGGGCGATGGCATAAGCCCCGACGCGAAGGAAGGAGACGGTGTTGGTGACAAAGGATAAAAATACGTCGAAAAGCTCAAAGAAGCCGGTAAGCCCGGGAGACCCCTTGAAAAATATGATAAGCGCGGGCAGGACGATCATACAGAGCAGGACGGGGATGGGGAAAGGCGAAGAGCCGAAGCCGATAAAGGGCAAGACGGTGAAAACGACGCCGAAATATAAGACAAAACCTGTCAGGGACGCCGGGCCGAAGACGACTTTCTCCCAATCGCGCTGGCGTATCCCGTTGATGATGTTGAGCAGAATCGACAAGGCCACCAGCGCCGCGCCCGCATAGATGGCGGCGCGAAGGATGAAGAAAATTGTTCCGCTCGAATGGAGCACTTTGAATCCCCATGGCAGCAGATGCTCGTCCCCGAACACGCAGCCGTATATCAACCCGAACAAGGCGCTGCCAGCGGCGCAGTAACACAGCACCCTGCCTATCCACATGCCCTTGCGTTTCCACATGAGAAGCCCCGCCAGCAGAAGAATGGCGGCGTGACCGACGTCGCCGAACATGACGCCGAAGAGCAAAGGATAGGTGAGCGCCACCAAGGGGGTGGGGTCGATCTCGTTATACGCCGGAAGACCATACATGGAGACAAACGGCTCGAAAGGGCGGACGAGGGCGTTATTGTTGAGCTTAGTCGGTGGCGTGAACCCGGCGTCCCGCTCCTCCTCGTTGATCAGGAACAGGCTGACGTCGTCCCAGCGCGTAAAAGCCCTCTCAAAACCAGATATCCGCGCTTCGGGGATCCAGCCGGTTAGATAAAAGCTCTCCTCGGAGCGGGCGGCGTAACGCTTCACCTCGAAAGCCAACGACAAACGGCGGGTATGATGAAATGCCGCAGAGAGGGCGGCGTGTTCCCGCGCGGCCATATCCATCAGCTCTTGGTCGATCTCACCGATGCGGGTCTGGCTTTCCTCCAGCTCGGCGCGGGCAATCTGCTCCGCTTCCTCGCTGGAGCCGCGCAGCTTGTCCGAGAGGCGGATCCGTTCAAACTGGAGGGAAGCCAGCAGGGCGTCAACCCTCTCGGCTTCGGCGCGCGGGACGAGGTACATCCCGTAAACGTATTCTTTTTGGATGTCGGTAGTGAAGAAAAACACATCGGGGAAGCCTTTGACAATAGGGAGGAAATGATTGTATATGTCACGGGGGAGCCGCCCGAAGCGGAACTTGGTGTAGGTGACATGCAGAAGCCCCTCAATGGGGATATTGACATCACGCAAGACTTTGAGCTGTGAGCAGAGCTGCCCGGCTTCCGCCGCCCGCCCGGCGCACTCCCCCCGCTCCGCCAGCAGGGCTTCTGTGCGCGCCTCAAGCTCTGAGAGGTATCTCCCGGACGGCCCTTCGGAGAGAACCGGAACGGCGGCCCCTTTGCCGGCGCCGACGCCCAGCACCGAAAGCAAGCGCTCGGTACGGCGCAGCGTATCCTGATATGGGTTGGCGGAATCAAGGGGGTAAAGCCCTTCGACTTCCTTCATAAGGGAAACGGCAGACTCGGGATGGAACTCATGCCCCGCGACGCAATCCAGTAAGACCGCGTCGAGATCCCGCAGCGGGCCAATGATGGTGGCCAGTTTCATACGCAAAACGGACAAGGGAACCCCCCTATTCCTACAACATCACCAGGGTTTTTTCCGCATCTTCGGGCGTTAGTCCGTAGCGTACGCCCTCAATGGTATGGATGATATTGCGCAGCTCGTTTTGATAGAGGCTGATATAGGCGATCGGCATGAAAACGGAGGGCGTGCCGCCCGCCATATGCCGCCGGTAAAAGGACATCAGGCAGAGCTGGCCTGTCTGTTCCAGCGAATCCTCCTCCCGCCCCTCTAAAAACGGGCCGTAGTACGTTTTTTTCAGCAGTCCGCGCAACCCTTCGGCATTGCCGAGTGAGATCATGGCTCTGACCTCGTCCGGCCTGAGATGTGCGCCCGCGGGCAGGAGGTATTGGAAAATGTCTGGCAGCAGGGCCGGATAATAGCGCAGAATCCGCTCGATTGCCGTGATATTCTCCCAATCGGCTTGCATCCCAGCGGCTTCCCGCAGCAGCGCTCCGTCTCTGCCCTTCTTGCCGCGCAAAAGCCCGTTGAGAGACCGGTAGTAGCAGCGCCGCATCTGCGTTTCCACTTGATAGTAGGGCGGGAACTCCCCGTTTGGAGGACGCAGGCGCCGGAGAGCCGGATAAAAATCCGTATCCGCGGTGGCTTTAAGCAGGTCGTCATACGTTTTGACGGACGGGAGGAGGCCGTATTGGATACGGCTGAATTTCATAAAATACTCAGGCAGGCCAAAGGTATATTCACCCGCGTGCCCGGAGGAAGCCAAACGCATGACGCGCATGATCTGCTCCATTTCCGCCGTCAGGACGGGGTAACGCAAAACAACCCTGTCTTCGCGTCCCACATAGTGGAACAATCGTAAAAAATGCGCAAAGCTGTGCCGCCGGAGGAGCGCTTCCAGTTGGTCCCGGTGCAAATCCGATATGTCTACGGCTTCCAGCGCGCGGCCCCAGTCCGTGTGGGCGCGTAAATAGCCCGCCACTTCCGCTACCGATTTCATAGCCGCCATCTTGCCATAATCTCCGCGGCGCAGGCGTTTGCCGAACATAGCCCGCGCCTTTGCCGTCACGGCGCCGTAGCGCAACGAACCGGCCGTCATGAGGGATCGACGACCGTGGTATAAATCTTTTCAATCCACATCGCCCGGTTTTCGGAGTAGAGTTTCTCCATCGCTTCCATTTCCACGCGGTGGATCTCATTGGCCTCTTGAATTTTAGTGTCGGTATACTCGTTTTCCTGGGCCAGCACCTCTTGGATACGCTCGTCTGCCAATTGGATATATCTTTTCCGCAGGTTTTCGGCGTCAACCTGCAAATCCTCACGAAGATGCAGCTTTTTCCGCTTCGCCTCGGCGGCAAGCGCCTGCGCTTGCTGCTCGGCTTCGATGATCGTGCTGATGAGCTCGGTCTGCTTCATGGCGATGCCCCCTTGCCCGCTGGAATGCGTCATTCAGTCACGGATTCATTATAGTCCTGTGCAAAGGATAATGCAACTATTAGTTTAGACAAATATTTTGCGCGGTTTACAGGAGTTTTAGTAAAGATGTTTTGCCGGGAGCGAGGAAGTATTATACAGCAACCTCCCGTCCCGTCGTTAAGAAAAACAGAACCCTCTCATATACCGGTTTGCCCGTCATAGCAGCCAGCGCCGCCGCGTACGCCTCCATCTGCGGCCTGTAGCGTTCGGCACGCTCTTCCTCCCCGCCGCGCCTGACGCGGTCGGTTTTGAAATCCAGCAGTACCATCCCGTCCGGCGTCTCATAAAAACAGTCGATGACCCCTTGCAGCAACACCTTTTCCCCCTCCGGCAGCGTTAGCCCCGGTATGTCGCCATTTTGCACCAGAAGGGAGAACTTCTGCTCCCGCCGCAACCCCCGCGCCGTTAACAGCGACGCTCCACGCGGCGTTTGGAAAAACGCGCCTACCTCGTCCGTATCAATGGCTTCAGCTTGTTCGGCGGAGAGTAAATTGTCAGACAGAAGCCGATCTCTCTCCGCCTCCGCGCCTCCGGGGGCCGCGCATTTCGCAAAATCGGCAAATTGCAGGAACAGGTGCGTTGCCGTTCCCCGTTCTGTTGGGGGAAGGGCCGATGGGGCGTGCCACCCGGCGGCGTCCTCATGCGCCTGCTCGTCGGGGTAACGGCCCTTCAGGCCGGTGGCGGTCATTTTGGACGGGGTGTCAACGGCTTCGGGGTAGGGGTATGCCCAGTCCGGTTCGGGAGGCCGGACGGGAAGCGCCGGAGCATCCCGCCCGGGCGCGTTATCATCCGCTGAATCATCGGGTTCCGGGGCGACAAGCTCCCAGCGAGGGTCGCGCGCTTTCAGCAGCCACGACGCGACATGGGAGTGGAGGATCAAATCCCCTTTTGTCACCATCCGGGACGGCTCGCCCTCCGGCAGCGCATTGCAGGATAAAATCAGGCGGCGTTCGGCGCGGGTCATGGCGACATAAAGCAGGCGCAGCTCCTCGGCGCGGGTTTCGCTGTCCATCACAGCCTGTACCGCGCGGTAAGAAGGGGTGGGGACTTCTAAAAACCCTTCGCGCCGCTTAATGCCCAGTCCCAGGCGCGGGTGCGCCAGCAATCGCGCGTGCTGGTCTTGCAGGTTGAGCCGCTTGGAAAGCCCCGCCACAACGACAACGGGAAACTCCAGCCCTTTGGAGGCATGGATGGAAAGGACACGCACGCCGCCTTGGGCCGTACTATCCGCAAAGCCGGTCACAGCTCTGTCCTGTTTGCGCAGCCAGTCGGGAAGGCCGCGCAAATCGCCGCGGAACTCGCGCAAGACCTCCGGCAACAGCAGCAGATTTTCGCGGGCGGCGGGGTTCACCTTTTGCGGCAGGCCGGAGTCGGCCATCACGCGCGCCGCGAGGATGTACGGAGGCAGGTCGGCGGCGATTTCCCGCCATGTTTGGAAAATCGCGCAAAAGGCGGCAATCTTGGGGTCTTGCGATAAGGGCAGACAGCCGCACAGCGGCCCGTCCGCAAGAATCCGCAAAGCGGCAAGCTCGTCCGGCGTACAAGCCGCTATAGGGCTTCGCAGAACGGAGAGCAGCGGTATGTCGAGCCGCGCGTTGTCGATGGATTCAAGCGCAGACAGGATGGTCAAGATTTCGGGGCGGCTGAAATAGCCTTCCCCCGACGGAGCCGCGCAAGCTAAGCCTTCCCTCTCCAGTGCGGCTTTATATTCCGGCAGGCGGTTTTTAGGCGAGCGCATTAGAATAACGCAGTCCTCCGCCCGTGCCTCCCCGTTCTCCACCAGCGAACGCAGCCGCCGCGCTACACGCCCTGGCTCGTCTTCGGCTGTTTCACCGGCAAGCAGCTCCACAGGCGGGTCGGCTTCGCCGGAGTTGCCTGAAATGAGAAACTCATGCTGTTGCAAAAGTCCCATCTCCGGGCAATCGATATGTGAGAAGACATGATTCACAGTGTCGAGGATGTTTTTGGACGAGCGGAAATTTTTTGTAAGGAAGATGCGGTTGGGCGCAGTTTCCAATTTCTTTTGAAAGATCCCCGGCTCCGCCATTTGGAAGCGGTAGATTGACTGCCGGGTGTCGCCTACGTAGAAGATATTGCCGCCGTTGCGGCTGAGCGCGGTTATGATGGCGTCCTGCAAGGGGTTGATGTCCTGATACTCGTCAACCAGTATCTCGACAAACCGCGCGGGCGGTTTGTCTTCCAGCAAATTGAGGGCAATCCGCTGAACGTCGGAAAACTCTAAGACGGAGAGGCGCAGTTTTTCCGCCGTCAGCGCTTTGTCAAATACCCGAACCGCGTCACATAACCCTGCGAGCAAAGGGGACAACGCGCTGTCGTCCGTGTCGTCCGAAAACAGCGGCTGTATCTTGTTGTTGAAGGCTTTTTTCCATCTGTCCCGCAAAGTCTTGAATTCTTCGCTGTTTTCGCCTTTCAGCCGCTCAAATTTATAGCTTTGCGCAAACGAACCCGCCGTGTCCCAATCTCCGCCGCGCAGGATGCCTATCAGTCCCTCCATATCGGCCAAATCCTTTTGCCATGTGGGGCCGCCGGCCATTTGCGCGCAGTCACGGCGGAACGACTCGGCTATACACAGCGCCTGGTCTATGAGGATGGCTTGCCAGTCCCCGCCGGGGAACGCGTCCGTTTTCTCCTTAAGCCAGCCCATTGGGTCGGCGTGGCAGCGTGTTTTCTGCCATATGTGCAGGATCAGATTGCCCAGCACGCGGTCGCCGCGCTCGTCTCCGTAAGTGTCTGCGCAAAGATGAAAAAGGTCGGCGGGGTCGTCTTCCGCGCGCTCGTACAGCGTATCCAGGGCTTCCTCCAGCACCCGTGCTTGCAGCAGTTCCATTTCCGCCGCGTCGCCCGCGCGGTAGCCTGAAGGCAAACCGGCTTCGGCGGCGTTTTCGAGGATGATTTCACGGCAGTAGGCATCCAGAGTACCGATCTTTGCCGTGTAAACACGCGTCAGCTGTTCGTATAGATGCCCGTCGTCCGGCATTTCCGCCAAAAGCTCGCGCAAGCGCGAAAAAATACGGCTGCGCAGCTCCCCGGCGGCGGCGCGGGTGTAGGTGACGACCAAGAAATCGTCGATATGCCGCGGCTGTTCAGGGTCGGTGACATACCCCATCAGACGCTCGACCAAAACGCGCGTCTTGCCCGCGCCGGCGGCGGCCGATACCAAAACGGACCGGCCTCGCAAGGCCACGGCGGATTGCTGTTCAGGCGTCAACAACATCTTTGTCACCTCACATAGGGGCGCGGTTTGTCGGCGGTTTCGTCAAAGTGGCAGGCCGCCTTATAGTCGCACCATTCGCAGGGGGGGTCGCGCAGGTCGAGCGGCGCGGCGTCCACCTTTCCGCGGGCGACGTCCCGCGCCATATCGTGCGCCAGCCGCCCAATCTGCTTTTGCAGCCGCTCCATTTCATCCGGGGAGACTACAGAAGCCCTCTTGGAGAAAGACCCGTCTTGATTCAGCGATACGGGCAAGGCCCCGCCGTCCTGGCGCAAGCGGCTGTCCATCGCCTCGAGCAATTCTGCGTCATTCAAGAGCAGGCCGCTATGCTTTTGGCCGGGGGAAGCCGCCACATCCCGTGTCTGCACATAGAGCACCCCCGCCGCTTCGGCTTTGGGAACGCCGAAAAGCTCCGGCGCGAGACGGCGCAGCAGGAACAGGTAAAGAGGCATCTGCGCGCTCAGGCCGTTATAAACGTCAACCAGCGAGAAAGCCTTGCCGCTCGCGCCTGTTTTATAGTCGACGACGCGCAGGAATAGCGTATCGCCTTTTTGGAAGCCGTCAACACGGTCGGCTTTGCCGCTTAGCTTGTACGCAGACGGAGCGCCTTCGGGCAGGCCGCCCAAAGAGACTGTTGGGCCTTCGAGAGGAAGCTCAAAGCCGATGGGGGCGAATTGGGAGTGGATAAATTCGTCCCACAGCCGCCCCGCCAAAACCGAAGCGATACGGGCAAGCCGCGCTCCCTGGGCGAGCAAGCGGGGCGTCGCCACATTCCCGCGCCGAAGCAAGGCGTCCAGCCGTGTTTGCGCCTCCTGCCCGGCAAAAAACAACAGATCCTCCCTCGAAATGGCCGCAAAACCGCCGCGCTCCACAGCATACCGGGCGCAGCGCTCTAAAATGACATGCAGCTCGTTCCCCACATCAAGCGGCGTAAAGCCGGACTGGGGGCGGCTCTCCGCCCGCAGCCCGTACCGGCAGAAGTAGGAGAAAGGACACAAGGAAAACGTCTCCATCCGCGACGCCGACAGCCGCAATGTGTCCCCATACAGCGCGGCTGCGTTTGCTCCTGAGAGCGGCTCGCGCGAAACCGGGGCCGGAGCCGGGGGAGGGGTTGGGGGAGGGACGGCTTTGACGGGAAGGGCAAACATCCGAGAAAGCCTTTCCACGCAATCGGCATGGCCGTCGTTGGGCGGCACGCCGCCGGGGGTGGCCGGATAGAGGAGGATGAGTTTTTGCGACGGCAGGGTGCAGGCGGTGTAGAGGTTGTACAGTTCACGGGCGACCCGGGCGGGCGGATCGGGCGGCAATTCACACCCTGCGTCACACAGCGCGGCGCGTTCCTCCGCAGACAAAAGCCCCTCCCCGGACGGGCGCGCCGGAACCTTCTCGCCGGACGCCCCGATGTAGAGCACGACAGGGAACGGGATACGCGGGTAGCGGCTCTGGTCTCCGGCATGTACGCGGTCAAGGGACGCGGGGATACTGCCGACGGTGTAACCTGACAAAACCAGCAGGCAAAGCTCGCAAAACTCGTGGGGTTCCACCGGCTCGTCGCCAAGCAGCCCGGCGCATTGGTCGAGGCTTTTGCAAAAAAGTTCCCACATTTGCCCGCATTCATTGGCGAGCTTCAGTTCCCCCGCCGCCGCCAGCATCTCCGCCCGCTTCTCCGCGCCTTCCGGTACGCCCAGCGCCTCCAGCGCATGGGAAAGCCCTGCCGCGCATTGATTAGCCGTTTTACCGCTGAGAAGTCTCTTTAGCGACGAAGCAATCCGGCGGCGGACGGCATTGATCCGCGCGAGGTCTTTTTCCTCCGCTTCGCCCGGCTCGCCGTGCCAGCCGCTGAGCGGGCGGGTCCAGTCGAAACTGCCGGAAAAGCGGCTGCCGCGCGGGTTCCAGCGGCGCAGGTAGCTTTCAAAGAGGTCGGCGTCGGCGGCGGAAACGGGCAGCAGGCCTGTGCGCAGAAGGCGCATCACGTCGTCGGCGCGGTACCCGTACAATACGCAGTCGGCGGCGGCGCGGATACAGCGTGACAGCGGTTTCTGCGCCATGTCATCCATCTGGTCGGAAAAAACAGGGATGCGGTATTGGGGAAACAGGCTCTCGATCAGCGGCCCGTACGCCGTATAATCCGATGTGATAACCGCGATGTCGCGCCAGCGGTATCCTTCATCCCGCGCCAGCCGGACGATACGCTCGGCGGCAAACCGAACCTCCGCCGCTTCGCCGGGCGCGGTGTACAGCTCAACCGCGCCGCCCGCACCGCCGGGGAACGGGGGAGGGTTGCGGTCAAACCAGTGGCGCTCCATATGGATCAGCGGCGCGGTGCGGCACGGGTCCTCTTCATGATCAACCGTCCTCTGCTCTACGCTTACAGCCTTAAACTGCCGCGCCGTCGCGTGCAGTGGGGCAAAGCCGCGCTCCGAAAGCTCGCCGCGGAAGAGCATGGTAAACGACAACGCGCTGTCCGCCAGTGCCGTCAGCAAAAGCCGCTCCTGCGGCGTAAAGGATGTGAAATGGCTGACAAAGACATGCGTGTTGTCGCAAAAACGGATGCTTTTGGCCTTTTCCCAAGCCAAGGTCACCCTGTCACGCGGGTCCATCGGCGGGCGCGGCCCGTATCGGCTGTCGCTTTTACAAAGCATGTCATATGCCGAAAAAATCAGCGCGAGGTCGGCCAGCTTATCCCCGCCCGCGCGGATCAAGTCCCGCGATGTGACGCTGTAGCATTTGCATTCGTCCAGAACCTGTATCAAGCCCGGGAGAAAACCGGGCTTGGCCGCGAGGACATTCAGTGTTTGCAGCTGCCCCGCCACCGAGCGCACGGCGCGGCGCATGAGAAGCAGCCGCCCGCCCGCGTCAAGCACCGGAGAGGCTAAACCGCCGCCGGCCGCGAGGATGTGGTCGCAGAGCCGCCGGAAGGTAAGCACCTCGGCGTGGAGGCAAACGGGGGCGCCGCCCCGTTCCGCCAGCAAGCGTTCCGTCGCGTGGGAATAGGGCTCGGGGACAATCCAGCAGCACCGTTCCCCGCGCGCTGTTTTGTCCAAAAGCTCCGATAACAGCGCGTCATCCCCGCCGCGCCCGGCTCGTGACCAGAGGAAGACCGGCTTCAAGATACTCACCGCTTCAATACCCCGCAAAAAAGTCTACGATATTATACAGCCGTTTTTTCGCCACATACCGCGTCAGTAAATCAAAAAACAGCTCGTAGTTGCGGTCACAGCAGAAGGGCGACGCGCCGGAGCAGTGCGGTGTGACCAGCACATTGTCCATAAACCGCAGCGGGCTGTTTGACGGGAGCGGCTCTTCCTCAAAAACGTCCAGCGCCGCGCCCGCGATGACGCCCTTTTCCAGCGCGGCAATCAAGTCGGCTTCCACAGCCGCCGAGCCGCGCCCCACATTGATGAACAGCGCCGACGGGCGCATGTTTGTGAAAACGGCGGCGTTGAACACTCCGTTCGTTTCGCGGGTGGAGGGCAGACAGGACACCACGATGTCGGCCCCGCGCACCGCTTCCTCCAGCTGATGGAGACCGTAGACGCCGTCAAAGCCGGGCGGGATGTCGTGGAACAGCTTTCGCACGCCCGAAATTTTGCAGCTCATGGCTCGGAACTTCTCCGCCGCCTTGCACCCAATGTCGCCCATGCCGCATATGAGCACGGCAGAGCCGGACAGCTCGCGCATGTCGGGGTGGCGCTTCCAGGTTCCCATGGATTGCTGTTTGGCATAATAGGGGAGCTGCCGCAGCATGGCCAGCGCCATGCCCAGCACATGCTCGGCAATCGCCGCGCCGTATACGCCGCTGGCGTTGGTCAGCGTCACCGAGCGGTCGGCGTAGAGCGTCAGGTCGCCGTACGGCCCGATCCCCGCGCTGGGCAGGTGGAGCCAGCGCAGATTTGGTGCTTCTCGCAAAAGCTCCGGCGGCGGGCTGCCGTATAAGACCTCGCAATCACGCAGCATGGCGGCGGTAAGGCTGTTACGCTCAATATAGCGCGGCGCCAGGCGGGGAGCGGCTTCGCTGATCTTAAGCAGGCGCGCCGGGCTTGTTTCATTTTGAAGGCTGGGAATGATGATGAGGCCGATGGGATGGCCCCCCTCTCTTTTTGCTTACTATATCACATCGAATAGATCCTGCGCAAGGTCTGAGGATTTTCACTGCGAGGAGGTCCCTCTATAATTCATTGGAACAAAAAGCGAATAGTATCGTCTAATAAGACAAGGTGAGCATAGATGAGAAAAACAAGCGTGTTATGTATGGCTATGCTGATACTGACATTGGCATTGCTGGCCGGAGGCTGTTCGGGCAATGAAACGCCTGAAGCCGGAACGGCCCTTGTGGGGCGCACGGATGTTTCAGAGGTGGCTCTTTCCTTTGTCGAAGCCGTTGAACTCAGTGACTGCGCGGCTGTCGCAGAGCTTGCAGCTGTTCATGAAACCGCGGCAAGTGTGGAGTATGAGTTTATGGTAAAAGAGGTATTACGTGGTGAAATTCCTGAAAAACGGATATTTCTTGTTAATTTAAGAAACAAAGACGCGTATACAGTTGGCGAAGAGTATCTTCTTATTATGAACAGGCATGACTCTCTTTTCTATGACTATCCTTTATACACTACGTTTACAGGGATTCATATCCCTGCCCATGACACCGCCGCCGGAACGATGTATGGGGAGGCTATATCAAGGAGTTATGCCGGTGACATAAAAGAACTTCTCAGAGAAGCAGCATTTACAGAGAAAGAGCAAGGCGTACATTACACCACCTCTGACGATATGGCGACGGTTGTTGCCGAATCCGAGTTTATTTTGGAAGTCAAAGTCAAGGAGTTGCCGGAAGAAGGACGGTTCAACGGCAGTCCTTATTATTGTGAGTTGATTAGCATACTAAAAGGCGGCGAAGTCAACTTTATGGAGAGCGGCGATATAATTGTAACCCTAATGAAAGGCAGTGTTGAGCTAGGTGGAACCTACATCGTTATGGCAAATCGATCCGGCGATGATTCCCGCGTTCATGTTCAATCCTCTCTCAAAAGCGTTATTCCAATCAGCGATGCCAAAATGATTGAAGAGATTACAAATTTGATAAAGGCTGATTGAGAAAAGTGCGTATATGCAAAGCCTCTGCTCTTGTAAGCGGGGGCTTTCTATGCTATGCTTTATTTAGATTATCCGGTAAAACAAGTATAGCTGAAAAATGGGGGTAAAGCAATGAAAAGAATAATTTTTGGCATCTTATCAATCGCACTGCTACTATCCGCTTGCACAATAAGTCAGCAGTTAGAAGATGATTTTGAAATCAAGGAAGTTGTTGCGATTCAAGGTGACAGAATGATTTACCAATCATTACAGCAATTGCTGGAACCCGCAGATTGGGGCGGAACTGCTCTTGAAGATTTTAGCGCGGATTTAGTCGTTATAGGTGAGTTTATGGCGGAAACAGAGTCAAAACTCATTTATGAATATAGCGACCACTTTGGCAGGGACATTGTTGCCGATACTCTTGCCCTCAATCAGTTTTATGTAACAGAGGTATTGAAAGGAGATGTAAAAATAGGGGATACGGTAACCATAACGCAACGCTATTCTTTTGATGAAGAGCGTGGCGCGTTCATTCTATTCGGGGAGCTTACTCCTATGCACAAAGGAGACCGTTGGATTTATTTCCTAAAATTCTCCGCGCATACCGGCGCATATTATCCTGTTGGAGAAGCTGACGGCAGGTATCCTGTTCCCAATGATGAGTTGATGCGCCTTGCTAAAGAAGCTATTGCGGGAATGAACGCACGGGAAGAATGGTTCAAAAGCAGAGAAATAATGAAAAGTGAAACGGTTGGCGCTGAAGAATGGTGGTATGTTCCTGACAGAAGTGGCAAGTATTACCGCGTCACACAGAGCGAAGCGGAAGAGTTTGATAGTTTTCTTACCGTAACCAATAACATCCTTGAAAACATCGAATCATCCGCATTTGGCGTGTTGGATCGCCATAGGTTCAAATATTTACTATATGCCGAAATTCTTGACCACTTCAACATTGAAGCACAAGATTGGGTGAATCCGGGCAGAGATTTTGATGCGAAGTTAATCGGAGTCCATGAACGCCAATAAGTGTTTATGACAGAGGCCACGACCCCCGCATGAGTTAAGAAAGTATTACCAAGATAAAAGGAAAATGGTAAACTAAGCCCAAAGGGGGCTTGGTTCAAATGGAGGAAGCACTGGACTATCTGAAGATATTGGAGAGTTATGACACACGGCAGCAATCTAAGGTTCTGCATAAACTCAATGAAATAATAGGCATATCGTTTTTCGCCATGCTTGCAGACGCCGATGAGCCAGAGGAAATCGAGGTATTTTGCAGAGAACACGAGGAATTATTACGGGAATATTTTGTGTTGGAGTATGGCATCCCGTCCCACGACACAATAGAGCGTGCATTTGAGATGCTATCGCCTGAATATCTGCAAGAGTTCAGAAATCGGTTCAACGAGCTGATGAACATAAATGAAGGCGAGCAGGTACGCAAGATATTATCTTTAGATGGCAAAACCCAATGCGGTAATGGTAACAGTGAGCAAAAAGCGAATCATATAGTCAGCGCAGTGGATGAAAATGGGTTTTGCCTGGGCGAAGAGCGTGTTGAGGACAAGAGCAATGAGATAACGGCTATACCGAAACTTCTGAAAAACCTAAATATCAAGGGACACATCATCACGACAGACGCAATGGGGACACAGCGGGACATTGTAAAAAAGATAAGGCAGAAACAGGCGGATTACGTTCTTGCACTGAAAAGAAATCAAGAATCTTTATATGATGATGTTGCCTTATATTTTGAAGACCCGGAATTATTGGGCAAGTGTGGGTATCACAAGACACTTGAAAAAGCCCGAGGCGGTATAGAGCAGCGTGAATACTGGCACACAGACGACATAGGCTGGCTTTCACAGAAGAAAGACTGGGCAGGGTTAAAATCCATTGCAATGACACGTAATACGATAACGAAAAATGGGAATACAACAGTAGAAAAGCGGTATTTTATCAGTAGCTTGCCAACCGATGCAAAAGAAATCGCCCGGGCTATCAGAGGACATTGGATGGTAGAAAGTTATCATTGGCACTTGGATGTTACTTTCCGGGAAGACGCTGACCACACGTTGAATAAGCATGTTGCTTACAATCTGAATATCATGAGAAAACTTGCCTTGAATATTCTCAAATTGCTTGATGTTGGGCGAAATAGAGTTAGTTTGAAAAACAAACGCAAGATGCTTGGCTGGAATCCGCGTAAATATTTCGGAAAACTGTTTGAGGTCTAGGTCAAAAAATAGCCCCCTTGTTTTTTGCTTCAGATTCACTTTCATGCGCTAGGCGTGATGACAAAGCCCCCGCTCTTGCAAGCGGGGGCTTTCTATGCTATGATACCCAAAGAGCTAGTCCAGCGCCGAACGGTTCAAAACAAACCGCGTCTCATTGCTCTTGACCGGGCGTCCGCCGGCATCGACCATCGAACCCGTGTAGGTCACGTCGCGCAGGATGTCGGTGGGCGGCCAGTAATCGCTGTTGAACGCCATCTCCACGCTTTCCGCGCTGTCGGGGACCCAGACGAAAAAGGTGACGCTGATGTTTTTGCCCGCGGGCAGGCGCGGCGGGCAGGGAAGGTTTACGCTGACGTACCCCGGCGGCGGGCCGGTCGTCTCCAGCGGTATGGTCTTGCCTTCCGCCGTAGCGGCGGTGAAGAGGATGTTGCCGGGGCTGTCTTTATACGGCTCCCCCGCGCGAAGGCGGATGGGCGAATCGTTTTTGTTGTTCAGGGTGACGAGGAATTGGTAGCAGACGCCGCGGGCGTCGCTGCCGGCGCGGGTGACGCCGTTTAAGGTGATGTCGCAGCCGTCCAGCGTGACAGTGTCGCCGACGCCGAAGCGGCCGACCAGAAAAGCCTCCTGCGTTTTCGGGTACGGCTGATACGGATTGTTTTGATTGTGGGAACGGATGGAAAGCACCGTCAGCAGTGAGGCGAGGCAGAAAGCCAGAACGGCAACGCTCATCGGCCGCAGGAGAGCGCGTTCGCGCTTGAGCCCGGGCAGGTCGCGCAGGTCGGCGTAGTCGTCGCCGCGCATGGCCGGATGGATGAAACTATTGCTGCGCTTTTCGATCTCACCGATGATGATGTCGGAATTGTCATAGAGCATGACAATCTCCAGCGACGCGGGGGAAGCCCCGGCGGAGGAGACACGGAGCGTTTTGGCGGAGCGGTCGTATTCGAGGCGGGAAATCCGGCTGTAGAGGAACTCGCGGCGGACGGTGGGCGAGTGTTTCCCCCTGAAGAGCATGTGGCGCTTCATTTCCAGAATGAGGCGGTCGGGGGCCAGCGTCAGCGAGGGGCTGTGGAATTTATGGAGGTCTGACGCGAGGCCGAACGCCTGCCGGATGTATGCGGTCAGCAGTACCGGAAGCGCGACGAAAACCGACAGGATGGCCCAGGAGGCAAGAACGAGTGTGGAATTGGCAAAGAGAAGGCCCCATACCAAAAGATCGGCGGCCGCGAGCAAGATAAACAGCCCCCATCCGACCCGGCAGAGCTTGTCCGGCAGGGCGTTGGAAGGATTGTTTTCCCGGGCAAGGCGGAGGATACGCGCATACCGGCTGTGGGACGGCACAAAGCATATGCTGTCGCCCGTCAGGTTGAGAAGCTCTATGTCGCGCGCTTTGGCAGCGCTTTTTGACCGCTTGGATCCAAAATCCATATATTCACCACCCCATAATCCCCAAAAAATGGGAGCTAACAGGCATAAATCCTCATGCTAAGTATTATATATCCATTTTTACGGCAAGTCAATCTAAAAAACTATAAAATATTACTTTTTTGTAAAAAATGAAACCGGAGGCTGGTTTATGAAGATCACTGTCCTTGGCAGCGGGCGCTGGGCGTCCTTCCTCGCGTGGTATGCGGCGTCAAACGGGCATGACGCGCTGCTGTGGGGGCGCCCCGGCTCTAAATCGCTGGAGGAGCTGACGCAAAACCGCGCCAACGGCTATGTCACGCTGCCAGACAGCGTAAAACTGACCGACGGAATTGACAAGGCGCTGGCGTTCGGCGACATTGCCCTGGTTGCCGTCGGCGCGCAGCAGCTTCGTTCTCTACTGTCCGGCCTGCCGCACAAACCGCGCGGGCCGCTGGTGCTCTGTATGAAAGGGCTGGAGGAGGGCACCGGGCTGCGCCTCAGCCAGGTGGCGGCGCAGTGTTTGGGACAGATCCCTGTCGCCGTATGGGTTGGGCCGGGGCACCCGCAGGACTTTATCGGCGGCGTCCCCAACTGCATGGTCATCGACTCCGAAGACCCCGCGCTGACCCACGAACTGGCCGACTCGCTGAGTGGCAGCCTAATCCGTTTTTACTATGGGGAGGATTTGACCGGCACCGAGATCGGCGCCGCGGCGAAAAATGTCGTCGGGCTCGCCGCCGGGATGCTGGACGGCCTGGGGCTGACCAGCCTGAAAGGGGTTTTGATGGCGCGGGGGGCAAGGGAAATCTCGCGCCTTGCCGCAAAGATGGGCGGGCGCGAGATCACAATCTATGGCATCTGCCATTTGGGGGATTATCAGGCGACCCTTTTCTCTCCCTATTCTCACAACCGTCGCTGCGGGGAGTGCCGGATCACCGGAGAGCCGTACGCCGAGCTGGCCGAAGGCGTCGCCACTGCCCGTTCGCTGATGAAGCTGTCGCGGGACTGCGGCGTGGATCTGCCCATCTGTGCCGCCGTCAACGATATTTTCGAGCACGGCAGGGAACCGAAGGAAGCGCTGGCGGGGCTGTTCCTGCGGAGCGCGAAAAGTGAGTTTTATCTGTAGCGTATATACAGGAGGATAATTATGACGATTTTCGAAGGTAATATACAGGCTATCCATGAAGAAATTGAGAAAATGACTATTATTGACACGCATGAGCATTTATATCCTGAAAGAGAATGTTTGAAATTTGACGCAGACGCCTTCATGATGTTCCGCCATTACTGCCGCTTCGATTTGATAGCAGCGGGAATGAAAGAGGATAAGATAAAGATTGTATTTGATTCCGACGCGCCCCTCATGCAGCGTTGGCGGGAGTTTAAGCCTTACTATGAGGCAATTTCCAATTCTACCTATGTCCAATCGGCTCATATCGCAATGGAGCGCTTTTACGGGGAAAACCGCCTTACCGACGGCAATGTGGAAATTGTTACACAAAGGATTAAAGACGCACGCAAGCCGGGTCTTTACGCAAACGTCATAAGAGACGCTTGCAACATCGAAACCTGCTTGAACCAAGGCCAGAACCGTGAGGAGAAACCGCTTTTTTCCTATCCCGACGACCCGCTTCTTACGCCAGTCTCAAATTGGATCAACAATCCACGTGCCTATGAGTCTGTTGCCGGATACGCCGACCTTCTCGGCAGGGATGTCGGCAGTGTTGAGGATCTCGTTGACGCGGCCCGTCTGCATGTACGGAAGGTGAAAAAACACGGCGGCGTCGGCATAAAGTTTCCTGTGTTTCCCATGTCATATCCTGATATGGCAGAGGCAAAGGAAGCGTTCGCCCGGATCATAAAGGATAAAACCCTCTGGCTCCCACCGGAAAACCCGATCGCCAACGTCTTTTATGACGCGCTGCTCCGTGAAGCGCAGGAACAGGATTTGGTGGCGTGTATACACACCGGATATTGGTTTAATTACCGGGAATTGAATCCATCCCATGGCATTTTCATGTTCGATCATTACCCGGATGTATCTTTTGACCTCTATCATGTGGGCTATCCTTATGTACGGGAAGCCATCATGCTGGGCAAGTCAAGGGGCAACGTCTGGATGAACATGTGCTGGACATACATTATCTCCCCCCATTTTGCCTGCGACGCCCTGACGGAGATGTTAGAGATGGTGCCTTGGACTAAAATCATCGGGTTCGGGGGCGATTATGCTGTGGCGGAGAAAATATACGGGCATCTGGTACTGGCCCGCCGGGTAATGGCAAAAGCCCTTGCAACAAAAGTATGCGACGGCGCTATGACCCTTGACAAAGCTATATCTTTGGCGCATCACATGTTATATCAAAACCCGAAAAATCTGTATAAGCTATAAAGGCAAACCGAATAAGATAAGGAGAAATATAATGGTGACGCTTAGAAAAATCACACATCAAAATTTATGCACTTGCATTTATGACATTAAAACTACCGAGGAACAAAAGAACTTTGTTGATAGCAATGTAGAAAGTCTTGCGGAAGCCTATGCAAGCATTACAAATGGTGGCTTTGCGACACCCTATGCCGTTTATGATAATGACACAATGGTTGGTTTTGTGATGTATACTTATGCGGATGAACTTGGCGGCGATTTAGCTCCGCCACTTGTTTTACCGTGTTATTTTATATGGAGAATACTTATCGACAGAAATCACCAAAGGAAAGGCTACGCAAAACAGGCGATTGAAATAATTATTACCGAAATAAAAACCATGCCATATGGAAAGGCAGACCGCATTTATACCTCATGGGCGCCGGAAAATATTGCGTCAAAATCATTGTTTGCATCGTTTGGTTTCGTGGAAACCGGAGAAATAGATGGTGATGAAGATGATTATGAGGTCATCGTGAAATTGGATATTTAATGTCTAAAACATCGGACGAAAGGAGAGCGTCGGTGCTCTCCACATAAAAGCTGCAAAATAAATCGGCTGCCGTTCAGACAGCCGATTTTACCTATGCCTTATACCCCTACGCCAGCGCTTTCCAATCAAGAAACAGCATTTGCTGCCTGTCGTCAACGGTGTCCCAGCTGGCGCGGACGTATTGGTTGGTGAAAATCTCCGAGCGGGAGTCTACATTCTGCCCCTCCGAGAAGGAGGTATAGAAGCCGAATGAAAGGGGCAGGGAGTCTACCAGCACGGCGTATTTCGCGGATTGGTTCTCCCATACGGTTTCAATAATGACAGCGCATTTCCGTCCATTGCGGTCAATCGCCCCAGGACGTTCAAGCCCGAACCGCTTGTAGCAGTCAATGACCGGTATAGCCATACCGCGTATATACAGGTGGCCATCGCGGATACCGAAGTGCATGTCGCCCTCGATATAGGTGGCGATTTCCTGGACATAGACAGCGTTTTCCACAAACGGCACCCCGCCGATTGACATCTGCATCAGGAACAATTTTCTATTGGTGATGGTGCTTTTGTGTTTCAACTCCGGCTGAAGCAGATCGGCACCCATATCGGGAAGTCCGAACAGACGGCGAATCTCGTTTGCCGTATCCTTGATCTCCTCTAGCAAAACGGTGGTCGGCCCCGTGTAGGGGTTGTCGGATTCATGAACCTTGAATGCCCGCAGCATTTCCAGCCAGCCGTTCAGCATAAGGGCCTGCAACTGTACAAGGGCGTCGCCGATCGAGGCGCGGAGCGCGTCGCTGTCCTTGGTCTCCAGCAGGTGATACAGTTTTTTGCTGATATTGCGGGTTTCCTCCGCCACCACGGCGATGCCGTAGCGCTCCTTGCCGCCTAAGCTCGATTGCAGCGCGAGGTCGATGGCAAGCCGCCATAAGCGTTCGGTGTAGATTTCCAGTTTGCGTTCGTTCGTTAACATGGTTTTTCCTCCTCAATCATTCAAAAAATATCGGGTCAGCCGCGGGCGGAGCTTTTCCAGCGCCCTGCGGTGGTGGGATAGGACGGTATTTAAGTTCAGTCCCAAGCCTCCGGCGATTTCGGAAAATTTCAAGTCGCCGTAGTATCTGCCGATGATGACCGCTTTTTCGATTGTTTTCAGCGTCTCCAATGACGCCAGCACTTCGCCCGTTTCCTCACTCCGCACCAGCTCGTCGATTACCTCGTCGTCGGCTAGGAAGTTCAAACACTCGTCCAGCGCGGAAGTTTTGGCCGCCCTTGCGTCCCAGGCCTTGAAGCGTTTATACGCCTGCCGGACGCACGCCACCGAGAGATAGCCGAAGTTTTCCTTGTCCGAGCCGGTGCCGTGCTTTGCGTAAAGGTCGAGGTATACGTCGCCGACGATGTCGCCGCTCATCTCCGCGATGTTGGGGCGGGAGGCGAATTTGCGGCTGATATAGCGAATCAGCTCCTGATATAAATCGTCCCGTTCCAAAGCCTCAACTCCGTCCTTTTGCGCGCGCCTACCCTATAAAGGCGCGGCGGGGTCTAAAATATTGCAGGGACGGCGAAAAAATTTGCCGTCCCTTATAATTGCGCTTCTCTATAGCTATATGAGCCCCGACCACATGACGTTATACAGCCGCCCGTTGCAGTCGGCATTCCATTCGCCGCCGACCCATGGATAGACGCAGGAGCAAACCATCTCCTCGGCGGGGTCTACGATCAAGACGCTGTGCCCCGCACCCTCGTGGAAGTATGTACCGGGCGAGGTGAGCGAGCCGGGAAAGCGGCGCATATCAACGCCGAGGCCGTATTTGCGGTCGTTTTCGGCCGAACCCCAGCAGCGGTCAGGTATGTTGAACAGACGCTGCGTGGCAAGGCTTTCGACCGCCTTGCGCCCGAGGATGCGGGCGTCGCCCAGCCGCCCCCATTGCGAGAGCATGGAACCGAAGCGGACGAGGTCGGCGGTGTTGGAGAACAGAGAGCCCGAAACCCCCGGCATGACGTCCCATATGCCGTCATCGATCGGGTCGCCGCGCTCAATCCCTCCCAAGCGCTTCTCGTTTCCTTCGTTAAAGATCACCGCGGAGCGCGCCATGTCGGGCGTGGGGGCAAAGGTCGTGCCGTCCATACCCAGCGGCTTGCAGATGCGATTGATGATAAACTCCTCAGCCCGGACGCCGGTCACGGTTTCCATGATCGCCCCCAGAACCATAATGCCGAACGAGCAGTATTGCCACTCTGTTCCGGGCGGGCGGCGCAACCCGGAGCGCAGGCCGGCGGCAATCCAGTCGGTGCTTTTGCCGTCCGTTTCGCTTTGCCGGTCGATATGGTCGAATGCGCCGATATGGTGTTTGTCGGGAATGCTGCCCTCGGGATAGAGGCCGGAGGTATGCGTCAGCAGGTGAAAAAGGGTGATCCCATCGTACGGCGCGCCGTCGAACTGCGGGAGGTATTGGGCGGCCCTGTCTTCGACAGAAACCAGCCCGTCCTCCACAAGGATTTGGATGGCGACGGCAGTAAACGCTTTGGTCTGGGACGCGATATGGAATCCCGCATCCGGCTGCATGGGCACGCCGGGGTTTTTGTAATGCCGACCGCCCAGCGCCGCCACCGCGAACACTTTGCCACGGCGCGCGAGCCGGTAGGACACGCCGTGGATGACATTCTGCTCGATCATACGCGTGAAGAAACCATTGACCGCGCCCAGTCTGGACGCGTCGTAGCCGACGTCGGCGGGGGCGCAGTCTGTGCGGCCTTGAATGATGTTCATAATGGAATCCCCTCCTTTTGGGGTAGTATACCATAATCAACACACAGCCGCAACGCTTTTGCGATTGACATAAACCGGGGATTATTGATATACTGGTGCGGAACAGGATGGAGAAAGGAGCGTGCAAGATCATGCGGCCGTTTATGGACGAGCAGTATCTGCTTCCGAACAACACGGCAATGGATTTATACCACAACCACGCGGAACAGATGCCCATCGCGGACTACCATTGCCATATCGACCCGGCCGAGATTGCCCGTGACCGCTCCTTTGAAAACCTCACGCAGTTATGGCTGGGCGGCGACCATTATAAGTGGCGGCTGATGCGGGCCAACGGCGTGCCGGAGGAGTATATCACCGGCGGCGCGCCGGACTATGACAAGTTCCTAAAGTTCGCCGAAACCATGCCCAAAGCCCTGGGTAACCCCGTCTATCAGTGGGCGCACCTTGAACTACGCCGCTATTTTGACTGCGATTTAGAGATCAACGGGCGCAACGCCCCGGCCATTTGGGAGAGGGTGAACGAACAGCTCCCCGGCTTTACGGCGCGGGAGATTGTCCACCGTTCCCATGTCAAAGTGATCGCCACCACCGACGATCCCGCCGACAGTTTGGAATGGCATGAGGCGATACGCGCCGATGTGTCGTTCGCAGCGGTGGTCGTCCCCACCTTCCGCCCCGACCTCGCGCTCTTTCTGGAAAAAGAGGGGTTTCCCGCATACTTAAACAGGCTGGGGCAGGCCGCTGGGCTGGAGATCACAACATTTGACAAGCTGTGCGAGGCGCTGGAGAAACGCGCGGACTTTTTCTGTCAACTGGGCGGCCGCGCCTCCGACCACGACTTGGCGTTCCTCCCTTACCGGCCCGCGCCCGCCGGGGAAGCGGAAGCGGCCTTTCAGCAGGCGCGGGGCGGCAAATCCCCCGGGCAAGACGGGCAATCAGCTTTCAAAACGGCGCTGCTGCTCTTTTTGGGCGGCGTTTATAAGCGGCTGGGCTGGGGGATGCAGATCCATTACGGCGTCGGGCGCGGCGTCAACACGCGCATGGGCAGGGCCCTCGGCCCGAACACCGGCTTCGACTGCATCGGGCCGGCGGGCGGCGGCAGAGACCTCGCGCGGTTCTTAGACCTTTTGGCGCGCGAAGACCGCCTGCCCAAGACTGTGATCTATTCCATCGACCCCAACGACAACGAGATGATTGACACCGTTCTCGCCTCGTTTCAGGACGGCGGCGCTAAGATGCAGCACGGCCCGGCGTGGTGGTTCAACGACTGTAAAGCCGGCATCGAGCGGCACCTCACCGGCCTTGCGAATCACTCGCTGCTCGGCTCGTTCATCGGGATGCTCACCGACTCGCGCAGCTTTTTGAGCTATACGCGGCATGAGTATTTCCGCCGTATCCTATGCGGGATGCTGGGCAAATGGGCTGAAGACGGCGAAATATTCTATGATGAGGCGGAGCTGGGGCAATTGGTCAGGGATATTTCCTATCACAATGCGATGGGATATTTTGTGTTCGATGAGCACATTTAGGAAAGCGTGGCGGGCGTTTTGGGGCAGGATCGACTGGCTGCTTCTGCTGCCATGTATCGGACTGTCTGTTATGGGGCTTGTTTTGCTCACCGGCCTTTACCAATCCGACTTAACTCTGCGGCTCACCGGCCGGAATATCCTCAGTCAGGGGATTGCGCTGGCGGCCGGCGTCGCTGCCGCTATCATCCTTGCGAATATCAATTACCGCGCTCTTATGAGCAAATGGCAGCTATATGTCCCGGTGTCTTATTTGCTTTTTCTGTCCACCTTTATCTGGGGCGTCGCTACGCCCGCGCGTCCCGAGGCCAAACGCTGGCTGATTATCCCTGGCATCGAAATGAGCATCCAGCCCTCCGAGTTTCTAAAGCTGGCGTTCATCCTCTCGTTTGCCTACCATATCTATAAAACGCAGGATAAGTTCAACCACCCGCTTAACATCTTTTTGCTGTGCCTGCACGCCTTTATCCCCGTGGCCTTGGTGCAGATACAGGGAGACAGCGGCACCGCGCTGATGTTTTTGGTTATTTTCCTCGCGATGATGTTCGTCGCCGGGGTCAAATGGTTCTATATGGCATTTGCTCTAGCCGCTATTCCCGCTATCATACCGCTGTTATGGAATTTTTTGCTCAGCGAAAAGCAAAAAGACCGTATCCTTGCGGTGTTTGGGCAGTCGGCGACCGACCAAGTATATTATCAGCAGATGCAAGCGGCAAAGGCCGTCGCGTCCGGCGGCCTGACCGGCAACGGCATTTTTCACCCGTCGCCTATCTATGTGCCGGAATTGCACAACGATTTTATCTTCGTGTTCATCGCATACTCGCTCGGGTTCTTGGGTTGCGCCGCCGTCATACTCGCCATACTGCTGATTGGCTTTAAGATGCTTGTCAGCTGCGGCTTCGCCACCGACAAGCAGGGGCAGGTGATTTGCGCGGGGGTCTTTGCCATGATTTTCGGCCAGTCCGCTCTGAATATCTGCATGACCCTCTCCCTGCTGCCCGTCATCGGCAACTCCCTGCCCTTTCTGTCCAGCGGCGGGTCGTTCGTCCTGGCTAACTTTTTGGGCATCGGGCTGGTGATGTCGGTCTATAAGCATACAAAAAGGCGGCAGAAGGTGGAGAGCTTCCTGCCCAAGCCGGAACAGCCGGTGATATGATAGAACAGACCATACGAAACGGAGTGAGTGTATGGAGACGGAGCGGCTATTGATACGGAGGTTTACCACTGAGGATTGGCAAGATCTATACGAATATCTGTCGCAAGAAGAGACCGTCAGATTCGAACCGTATGAAGTATTTACGAAGGAAGCCTGTAAGCAGGAGGCCGTCAGGCGGTCTGGAGATAACGCTTTCTGGGCGGTGTGCCTGAAGGATTGCGGAAAGCTGATCGGGAACATATATCTGTCTAAACAGGAGTTTGACACATGGGAACTGGGGTATGTATTCAATCAAGAATATCGCGGAAAAGGATACGCGACAGAAGCGGCGGCACGTCTGCTAGACGACGTGTTTGCCAATCAAAATGCCCGCAGAGTTATCGCCATGTGCAACCCTTTGAACGAACCGTCGTGGAAACTGTTGGAACGATTGGGGTTGCGAAGGGAAGGGCATTTGATCAAAAACATATATTTCAAGAAAGATAAAGCAGGCAGCCCGATCTGGTCTGATACCTACGAATACGCATTACTCCATGACGAATGGGTTGCGGGAAGAGAAAAACTGCGGAAATAATCCATCCATAAAAGACGGTCAAGGCAAAAGCCCTGACCGTCCTACTCTATATCGTATAGATTCTAGCCCAATGCCTTCTCCAGCTTGGCAAGCTCGTCCGCAAGCTCCTTGGGCAGCCTGTCGCCGTAAATCTCATAGTCTTTTCTGATGTTGGCGGCTTCAATCTTCCACGCCTCTTTGTCCACTTCCAGCAGATGGGCCATATCGTCCTCGGTGACGTCTAAGCCGCTGATGTCGATGGCGCCGGGAGCCGGAAGGTTGCCAATGGGGGTTTCCACGGCTTTGCCCGTGCCGTCAATGCGTTCCATAATCCACTTTAACACGCGGCTGTTGTCGCCGAATCCGGGCCACATGAACTTGCCTTCGTCGTTTTTGCGGAACCAGTTGACGAAATAGATTTTCGGCAGCTTGCCGGCGTCGGTCTTCTTGCCGATGCTGATCCAGTGCTTGAGGTAGTCGCCCATATGGTAGCCCATGAACGGCAGCATGGCAAACGGGTCGCGCCGCACTTGCCCAACCTTGTCGGTGATGTCGGCGGTGGTGATCTCCGAGCCCATGATCGAGCCGAGGAAGATGCCGTTGTTCCAGTCGGTGCTTTCGTTGACCAGAGGAACGGTGGTCTTGCGGCGGCCGCCGATCAGGATAGCGGAGATGGGTACGCCGGCCGGGTCTTCCCATTCGGGCGCGATGACTTCGCACTGAGCCGCCGGAGTCGTGAAGCGGGCGTTGGCGTGAGCGGCGGGCTCTTTGGAATCGGGCGTCCAGTCGTTGCCCTTCCAGTCGATCAGGTGCGCGGGGGCGGGGACGCCGCTGCCTTCCCACCAAACATCGCCGTCGTCGGTCAGGCCGACGTTTGTGAAGATGGTATTCTTTTGAATCTGCCGGAAAGCGTTGGGGTTGGAGTCCATCGAAGTGCCGGGAACAACGCCGAAGAAGCCCGCCTCGGGGTTAATGGCGTACAATCTGCCGTCTTTGCCAAATTTCATCCAGGCTATATCGTCGCCCACTGTTTCGACCTTCCAGCCCGGGATGGTCGGCTCCAGCATGGCGAGGTTGGTTTTGCCGCAAGCGCTCGGGAACGCGCCGCAGACGTAATGGACTTTCCCGGCGGGGTCGGTCAGCTTGAGGATAAGCATATGCTCGGCCATCCAGCCTTCGTCGCGCGCCTGCACACCGGCGATGCGGAGGGCAAAGCACTTCTTGCCCAGCAGGGCGTTGCCGCCATAACCGGAGCCGATGGACCAAATCATGCGCTCCTCGGGGAAGTGGCTGATATATTTCTCGTCCACATTGGGGATGCAGGGCCAGGACTCGTCCTTCTCGCCCGGGCCGAGCGGCTTGCCGACCGAGTGCAGGCACCGGACAAACTCGCCGTCCGCGCCGAGGGCGTCGAGAACGGCCTTGCCCATACGGGTCATTATGCGCATATTGATGACGACATAGGGGCTGTCGCTGATCTCTACGCCGATTTTAGAGATGTAGGAGCCGACGGGGCCCATCGAGAAGGGGATGACATACATCGTGCGGCCCTTCATGCAGCCTTTATAAAGGCCCCTCATCGTCGCTTTCAGCTCGTCCGGGTCAATCCAGTTGTTGGTCGGGCCGGCGTCTTCCTGCTTCTTCGACGCGATGAAGGTGCGCTTCTCGGCGCGCGCGACGTCGGAGGGATGGCTTCTGAACAGGTAGCAGCCGGGGCGCTTTGCCGGGTTGAGCGGGGTAGCCAGGCCGGCGTCCACGCATATTTGGATCATTCTGTCATACTCTTCCTGAGACCCGTCGGCCAAATAGACGTCGTCCGGCTGGCACATGTCGGCGATCTCTTTGATCCATTCGTTGAGGGCTTTGTTTGGAGTTTGAATCATATCGGTGACCTCCTTCTGTAAAGGCGCTTTTTGCCTTTCAAGAGAACACTATATCATAGAGGGCGCACCACTGTCAACGATTCGAGGCAGTTTTTTTGCCAGATGTCCTATCCGATATTATTGAATGTCACAATGCTCTCCTGCCGTGTGTACGCCCTCTGCGGGCTGAACAGCGGGTTATCCGCCGTGCCTGTGCCGCTCATGATTCCCGCGTTCCTTACGTAGTTGATCGCGTTCACCGCCCAGCTGGACGCGGTGCCGATGTCGTTGAACCCCGCTGAGCTGGTATTGCTCACGTCCATTCCCGCTACCTTGACGGTGTTCAGTATCATCGTCGCGGCTTGCTCGCGGTTGAACTGCCCGCTCGGGTTGAAGCGTCCGGGGGCGGCGTCGGTGGGGGCCAGCTCGCCGCCTGTGACGCCGAGGCGGTACGCCGCGAGTATGTCGGTGTTGGTCGTGTCGCTGAAGGTGTGCGACATTCTCGCGGGTATCCCATGCTCTGCCACGATCGCGTCTATGTTCTTATCCAGCCTGACTTCCAGCCATCTGACGGCAAGGCGGCAGAACTCGGCGCGGGTAATGACATTGGTATAGCTGCCTTGAATGTCGGCCGGGACGAAGCCCTTACCAATCGCCGCGGTTATGCCGTCCTTCGCCCAGCCGCTTGCGCTGTCGAGGGGGTTAGCGGCTGTTGTGCCGCCGCCCGGAAATTTTACGCCAGTAGTGACTTGTTTTGGCTCGTTAGAGGTGAAATCACCCCAGCACCAAGCCGAACCATCGCTTTTAAGCGCAACCACAAACTCGCTGCTTGTATCTACATCCACAACGCCATCCATGACTTTCTTCGGTGCATTTCCCGCACCAAAACGGTTGCTGACACTACTACCCCATGTCCACAGACTGCCGTCCGCAGTAACATATGCGTCTAAACCTCTTGTGCCAGTTGCTCCCGCTCTTTGCCCTGCGGAAACAGCTATTACATTATCCGCGATTTTTGTACTCATATTCACACCCTGCCACAAGGTGCCGTCAGACTTGATAATAAACGGAGCGTCGTATCCGCTTGAAACAGCCTTAACACCAGTCATTTCCTGTATCGGAGATAGACTGTTGTTATAAACGCCCCATATCCAAAGTGTTCCGTCTGTCTTTATTGCCGTTGTGTAATTCAAACCAGCGGAAACAGACGCAACATTATCTAAGATTTTTACAGGCGATAAGATAGTTGCGTCAGCCCCATCGCCGTTTAACCAGTTTGTACCCCATTGCCACAAGCTACCGTCAGTTTTGAGGGCTACTGTGTGTCTGTAACCCGCAGAAACGTATGCCCAATTACTATCTGTGCCAATACGGACGGGGGTATCTCTTTGTGTTGTCGTACCATCGCCAAGCTGTCCCTTTTCGTTCATACCCCAACCCCACAAGCTACCGTCAGACTTAATAAACATCCAATGGCTGTTGTTTCCCGAAATATGCACGATATTATCTTGGTCTTTTGTTGCGTTTCCCGAATCACCCCATCTCCACAAGGTATTATCTGTCTTTATAACATAAGTTTGGTATGCGTTGGTGGCAATAGTCTTATGCCCGGCTATGGGAAGCGCGGTACTTGAACTGCCGCCGCTACCATGCGTGTATGTGGGGGACTTAGCGATTTTGCCGCGCCCTTCTTGTTCGTAAACAATAAACACATAATCACCGTGTTCGTTTATAAACTGCGACACATTGGGTATAACTCCAGCCGACTTATTATCTCCGCGTATGCTTGTTTCGCCCACAAAGTTTCCATTGCGGAACACTTCAATAACCCATACTTTAGGAAAGATGCTGTCATTTACCGTGTCGAAGTTTGCCCTTCCACTATCCCATCTAAGGTTATAAGCCGTACAAACTCTTAGGAGGTATTGCTGATTGCTGTCACCAATGGGAGCGGTGAATACTTCCGCTACCGCGAGTCGTTCTGCCGGTGTCATGTCGAGTGTTGATGTCTGCCCGCC
>JAIRUW010000011.1 GCA_031254195.1 Oscillospiraceae bacterium | reverse complement strand
CGTGACGGTCGTGGGGGAGTTCAATATGGCTTCGCGTCTTGCGTCGGCGTTAGCGATAATTTGCCTGTCTGCGTCAGTCAGGTAACGCTCCGTAACAGTATCAGACGCGAACGCGACAGACGCCACGACAAGCGCCAACAGCAGGGCGAGGGCTAGGGCGAAGCTCAGGAGTTTTTTCATAGGAATCAGCCTCCCATAATAGTATGCGAACCTCGACGATGTACTGCATCGCACCACCCCCTCTAACGCCTAGCATACGCTTGGCGTTAGGGACAAAGACCGCCGGCTCGTTGCTCTTTCGCTGTAATATGCAGACTATCATATACAGCAGCGGATGTCAACGAGCGGACCGGGCCGTCATCGAGCAGTTGCTTTCTTTGCCGTTAGCCTTGAGATACTCCGCGCCCCAGTCAAACATGGCTTCCAAAATCGGTTTGATGCTCCGCCCTAAATCAGACAGCGCGTATTCCACCTTAGGCGGCACGACCGGATACACCGTACGGACGACGAGGGTTGCCTCCTCCAGCTCCCGCAGCTGCTGGGTGAGCATTTTCGGTGTGGCCTGCGGTATACGCTTGCGCAGTTCGCCGAAACGCAACGTCGTGTCAAGCAGGTGCCACAGAATGAGGGATTTATACTTCCCGCCTACCATGTCCAGCGTGGCGTCCACGGGGCAGTTGCAGTCATTGCAGCCGTGCTTCACGCGTTCACCCCCCTTGGTATCATTATGGGTATTATAGCACAATAAAGTGCGTACTTGCAATTGTATAAATAACTGTTAAAGTAGTATTATAGACTGTTGAAAGGAGCAATCCATATGAGCAGCCATGTACTTAACGTCAAGGGCATGACCTGCGCGTCCTGCGCGAGGCATGTGGAAAAGGCCATACACAAGCTGGAGGGCGTGAGCGAGGTTTCGGTCAATCTCGCCAGCGAAAAAGCCACCGTAACATACGACGCGCGGTCGGTAAAGCCGGCGGCAATCCGGGAGGCTGTTGAAAAGGCCGGGTATAAGGTCTTGGAGGAGGATACGAAAGACGGGGCGGAGGAAGATAAGACGCTTTGGCGCAAGTGTATCATCGCCGCGCTGTTCGCCTTCCCGCTGCTCTATATCGCCATGGCCCCCATGCTCGGGACAGCCCTGCCGTTTTCCCAAAGCCTGCGCCAAATGATGGAGAATACCCCGCTGGCTTACGCGGTCATACAGCTAACGCTGACCGTCCCGATCATCGGCGTGGGATACCGATTCTACACCGTCGGGTTTCCGGCGTTCTTCCGGCGAAGCCCCAATATGTCCTCACTGATTGCGATGGGCACGACGGCGGCGGTGGCATACAGCCTTTATAACCTCTTCCTGATCGCGGGCGGGCGGACCGAAGCCATCCATTCGCTCTATTTTGAGTGCGCGGGCGTCATCATCGCGCTGATCTTGCTCGGGGAGGCGCTGGAAGAGACGGCGAAGGGCAAGACAAGCGAGGCAATCAAAAAACTCGTGGAGCTCGCGCCGAAGACCGCGCTGGTGATTCGAGACGGCACGGAAAAGGAGATTCCCATTGACGATGTGCAGATTGGCGACGTCATTCTCGTCAAACCAGGCGCGACCATCCCTGTGGACGGCACGGTTTTAGACGGCCATACGGCCATCGACGAGTCGATGCTGACCGGGGAGAGTCTTCCGGCGGATAAGCAGGCGGGCGACCCCGTTTATGCCGCAACGCTGAACACAACCGGGGCCGTGCGCTTCAAGGCCGAGAAGGTGGGCGCGGACACAGCCCTGGCGCGGATCATCAAGCTGGTTGAGGAGGCGCAGGGCGGCAAAGCCCCAATCGCCAAGCTGGCCGACATAGTGTCGGGGTACTTTGTCCCCGCGGTCTGTGCGGTCGCGCTGTTGAGCGCCGTCGCGTGGTTTTTCGCCACGGGCAGAGATATAGGCTTTGCGCTGACCATTTTCATCTCGGTGCTGGTCATAGCCTGCCCCTGCGCTCTGGGGCTGGCCACACCGACCGCCGTCATGGTGGGCACCGGCAAAGGCGCGGAGCGCGGCATTCTGATCAAGGGCGGCGAGGCGTTGGAAACGGCGCACAAAATCGGCGCCGTGGTCTTTGACAAGACCGGCACCATCACCGAAGGCAAGCCCGAGGTCATTGCGGTGGAAGGGGACGTCCTGCAACTCGCGGCCTCGCTGGAGCGCTACTCCGAGCACCCCATCGCCAAGGCGGTCTGCGGGTATTATAACGGCGAATACTTGGATGTGACTGGCTTCAAGGCTGTTATAGGGCACGGCGTTGAGGGGTTTGTCGATGGCAAGAAGGTTGAAATCGGGCGCGGCGTCCGCGTCAGCGTTGACGGCGAGTATAAAGGGCGTATCGTGGTTTCGGACAGGCTGAAACCGGGCAGTAAAGAGGCGGTCGCGCAGCTGAAAGCAATGGGTATAGATGTGGTTATGATGACCGGCGACAACCGTGAAACGGCGGAAGCCATTGCAGAGCAAGTGGGTATCGGCCGCGTGCTGGCCGAGGTACTGCCGCAGGACAAAGCCGGTGAAGTGAAAAAAATCCAGGACGGGGGAACCGTCGTCGCTATGGTGGGCGACGGCATCAACGACGCGCCCGCGCTGGCGCAAGCCGACGTCGGCATCGCCATCGGTTCCGGCACCGACGTCGCCATCGAGAGCGCCGACATCGTTCTGATGCGCTCCGACCTGACCGATGTGCCGCTGGCTATCCGGCTGAGCAAAATGACAATCCGCAACATCAAGCAAAACCTGTTTTGGGCGTTCGGCTACAATGTGCTGGGCATACCCATCGCGGCGGGCGTGCTGCACCTGTTCGGCGGGCCCCTGCTCAACCCGATGATCGCCGCGGCGGCGATGGCGCTCAGCGACGTGTCGTTACTGCTGAACGTGCTGCGGTTGAAAAAGGCAAAGCTGCGATAGAATAAGCCCCGTCTGTAAGACGGGGCTTATTCGCCTACTTATTCTTTCTTCGCAGGAAGACCCAAACCGCCGCGCCCCCTGCCAGCACAATCCCCACTATGCCCAATACAATGGGCCAGAGGCCTCGCCCGCCGCCTTCCTCTTGGCTGTCCCCATTCCCCGCCTCCGGCGATGTTTCCGGGAGCGCTGAGCCGTCCCCTGTCCGCTGTGCCAGCACAAAGCCCGTCAGCGCCGGCATAATCAGCGTATCGCCTTCGACCCGGCCGATTGTGCCTGTGCCGGCATGGTTTCCGTCAACCAGAATATCCCATCCCGCCATTGGCAGCGAAAGCGAACGCTCGACGCTGTCGGCGTTGACCGCCACTACCATCGGCCCGTCAGGGGTATCCAGCGTGTATGCCAGCACTTGCTGCTCCGTTGGCAAAAAGCTGATGGCGGCGGCAATCTCATCGGCTGTTTGCAACCTAAAGGAAGGCCGCGCCTTCCGCAGTTCAATCAAGCCCTTGTAATATTCCACCAAATCATTGTAATTCGACTTCCGCTTCCAGTCCAGCTGATTGATCGCGTCGGGTGACTCATAGCTGTTGTGCTCGCCGTATTTTGTCCGGGCAAACTCCTCGCCCGCCTGGAAGAACGGTATCCCCTGCGAGGTAAAGACCAGCAGCGCCGAGAGCTTGTTCATCCGCAGCCATTCGTCCTCCCGCAGATCGGGGCGGGACGCTTTGAATTTATCCCAAAGGGTCAGATTGTCATGCGCGGACGCATAGGTGATTGTCTGCGAGGGAGCTTTCGCCCACGGCGCGGACGCGTAGCCGTCCCTGAGCTTGGAATAGTCCACCTGCGGGTGGAACACCGACCCGGTTATGCCGAATTTTACGTTTTCCCGCCATTCGTTGTGGTTCCCGTTGATAAATCCCGGATTCTCTTCCTGAAAAACATGCCCTTTAATACCGTCGCGTATATCGTCGGAGAAGGCGGCAATCCGCTCGTCCAGCAAGCCCGTGTTGGCTTTGTTCGCCTGAAGCTCCTCGGGGAGCGGCGTCCCTCCGGCGTGCCAGCCTTCGCCGTAGAGGAGGATGGAGGGGTCGATCTCATCCAGCGCGGCGCGGACGGCGTTCATCGTCTCGATGTCGTGCAGCGCCATCAAATCAAAGCGGAAGCCGTCTATGTTATATTCGGTTGCCCAGTAAACCACCGAGTCTATGATAAACTTACGCACCATGCTCCGCTCGGAGGCCGTCTCATTGCCGCAGGCCGAACCGTTGGCAAAGCCGCCCGCGTCGTTCATCCGGTAATAGTAATTGGGCACCAGCAGGTTGAGGTTGCTGTCGGACGACCTGCTGGTGTGATTGTAAACCACATCCATGACCACCCGGATCCCGTTGCTGTGCAGGCTTTGCACCATCTGTTTGAACTCGGTAATCCGCACGTTTCCGTCATAGGGATCGGTGGAGTACGACCCCTCCGGTATGTTGTAGTTTTCAGGGTCGTACCCCCAGTTGAATTGTGGTACGTTGAGCTTGGATTCATCAACGGTGCGGAAGTCAAAGACGGGCAGCAGGTGAACGTGTGTCACGCCCATTTCGGCCAAATGGTCTATCCCGGTCGCCAGCCCTTCATCGTTTTTCGTCCCGGTCTCGGTAAAGGCGAGGTATTTCCCTTTGTTGGCCATCCCGGAGTTCTTGGCGATGGAGAAGTCGCGGACATGCAGCTCATAGAGGACAGCGTCGGTCGGGTGGAGGAACGGCGGGGCTTTGTCTTCCTCCCAGCCGGACGGGTTTGTCGCTTCCAAGTCAACCACCATACCCCGCAAGCCGTTGACGCCCGCCGCCTTGGCATACGGGTCCACCGCCTCGTTCTCCGCGCCGTTGACGTTCACGGTATAGGTATAGTAGGTGTTTTTCAAATCGCCTGCCTTCTCGGCCTCCCAGACGCCTTTTTCCAGACGTTTCATCTCCAGCGTTTCGGAAGGATCGGAGCCGTTGCCGGCCGGATACAGGTTGACCCTTGCCTCGATCGCGGTCGGCGCCCAAAGGCGGAAGGTGGTTTTGTCTTTGCCGTAAAGCGCGCCAAGCGCGCCGTCATACGTGTACATCTGCTCGAATCCCTCACTTCCGAAGAGAGTAACGCCGATTGCGGCGGTCTTTTCTTCATAGCCGTCTTTGGAGACGGTATACACTTCGCTTAAATCGACCGGTTCTGCCGTTTCCAGCAAAAAGGCATTGTCATAATCGGCATCCGTAAGGGAGTTTACATCCGCCTCGGCGTCCGGCGGGTTAAGCCTTGTGACGGACGATAATGCCACTTCCCTGCTGCCTGAATCGGTCAGGCGGAAACCTTCAAGCCCTCCGGTCACCTTTACCGGATACGACAATGTGACGCTGACGAGATCCGGCCCTTCGATTGTGGCGCCTCTAACCGCCGTTTCGATAACCGGCATTTCCCCGTATTGTAATGTGCGCCAGCCTTGCACCGCGTATACCACCAGCGTCTTTTCTCCTTCCGGCACCTTGCTCAGCGCTAAATCGAAATACTCCGCGTAGCCCATGCCCCTGCCGTCGATGGCGAAGAGGAGCTGGTATCTTTGGCGGCTGTTGACATTGTTCAACGTCAAGTGATAAACAATGCCGAAGTCATCCTCGCCCACAAGCGCGGCTTCTTGATAGGGGCTGACATTTTTTTCGACGTAGGGGCTTTCGATTTGTGCGTCCTCCCGCTCATACGCGCCGTCATAGCGGTGGCGGTGGATGATAAGCTCCAGTTCGTCATACTCAACCATATCGCCGTACCCTTCCGGCGGGTTGTAGAAAAACTCCGGCTCTCCCGTATAGACCCATATCTCATTGCCCAGCGTCAGGTCGATATACCGGTCCGCCGGCACATCCTTTTCCCAGGAGTCGGTGCGTACGATGAAGCCTACGCTGGTCTCGGCGTTGGGTATTGTGAAGGCAGCCACCATCCCGAAGTCGTCCGTACCGTTGAAGGGGTAAGCCGCGCCGTCCTTTCCGGCGGCCCATGACCAGATATTCCACTTTTCATAGTCGCCGTCCGCGCGCTGGTAGTGGATGATGATTTCCACATCCCCTGCCTGACGGGCCGCAGGCGCGAACGCGAGCATCAACAGAATCGCGAGGCTCAAGGAAACAAACCGTTTCATATCAGTGAATACCTCCCGGCGTTATATGAATTTGCCGATCCTGTCGAGGACCTGTTCCCTGCTGGCAGGCTTTACGAGGAAGTCCGCCGCCCCCGCCTTGATCGCTTTGACCACATAATCCCGCGTGGCGTTGCCGGTCAGGAAGATGACCGGAGCCGTATGTCCTGCCTGGCGTATCCTCTTGATCAACTCATATCCGTCCATTTCCGGCATGTCAATATCCAGAATAAACAGATTGGGCTTATTGCTTTCGAGGAAACGCAGCGCGGTCGTGGCGGAGGTCATGCAGACCAGCTTATACGGCGTATCCTGCAAAAACCCCTTGATCCTGTTGAGGAAGAAGGCCGCGTCGTCCACCGCTAAAATGGTGCCTCCACTCTCGGCGCCCGCGCCGGACGGTTCGTCTTTCTCCTTATACTCCGCCATTTGGATGTCGATGGACAACGTGGATACGGTGGTCGTGAAATCTGTCAGGTATGCTTCGAGCTTCTCATGGTCTTGATCGTGCAGCCCGCCGGTTTGTGCAAGGCAATCCTTTGCCAGATCGTTGGCGTAAATGCCGTTGAGCATCTCGCAGGCGGCTTCGATATGCTTGGAAAGAGCGTCGTAATCCTTCGCTGTCAACGCGCTTTTGATGTTCGCGTCCAGCCTCGGAAAAGCCTCCACAAAGGAATTGAGGCTGTGGGCATAGGCTTCCAGCTGGCTTTCGTTCATCTTCTCCAATTGTCCCGAGAGGTTCAAGCCCGCGACCCCGAGCAGGCGGTCTTTATCAATCATGTTGCGGCACTCCCTTCCACCTTCTATGATAGTCTATTATCGTGGTAAATTCAAGTCCCCTGCTGTAATTTCAGGTCAAAAACGCGCCGGAAAAAAACCTTTACTTTTTTAGATGCGCGTGATACAATGCTTTCGCGCGCATTGCCGCGTGAATCATAGCCCCGGCGCTTTGTTTGCGGGTTCACCGCCCCCTTACGCCGCGCCGCGGGGATAAGAAGAAAGGTGAATTTACCATGTTGCTCAAAGAGCAGAAGACCAATGTCATCGAGCAAAACCGCCTGCACGAGACCGATACCGGCTCGCCGGAAGTGCAGGTCGCTATCCTCACCGAACGCATCAGCCAGCTGACCGGACACCTGAAAGTCCACAAGAAAGACAAGCACTCCCGCCGCGGGCTGCTCAAAATGGTCGGCCAGCGCCGCAGTTTGTTAGACTATCTGCAAAAGAAGGACATTGAGCGCTACAGAGCCTTGATCGCCAAGTTAGGGCTTCGTAAGTAAGAAACGCCGGACCCCGCGTTGGGCGGGGCGGCAAAGAAAGGAACTATCAAATGACAAATCGTGAATTCCCCGCCTTCAAGGTCTTTGAAACCATGATGGCAGGCCGTCCCCTGCGCGTGGAGGTCGGCATGATGGCGGAGCTGGCCGGAGGCGCCTGCATGGTGCGCTACGGCGACACCTCGGTTCTGGTAACCGCTACGGCGGCGGCACAGCCCCGCTCAGGCATAGACTATTTCCCCCTGTCGGTCGATTTTGAAGAGAGGCTCTACTCCGTCGGCCGCATCCCCGGCTCTTTCCTGCGCCGCGAAGGCCGCCCCAGCGAGAAGGCCGTGCTGGCGTCAAGGCTGATAGACCGCCCCATACGCCCTCTCTTCCCGGACAATATGCGCAATGACGTAGCCATCGCGGCGACCGTGATGAGCTTAGAGCCGGACTGTGCGCCAGAAGTCCCCGCCATGCTGGGCGCCTCAATCGCCCTCTCCATCTCCGACATCCCGTGGGCCGGCCCCATCGCCGGTATCGCCGTCGGCCTGGTAGACGGGCAAATCGTGATGAACCCCACTACCGTCGAACGCGAAAAGTCAACCTTGCAGCTCACCGTCGCGGGTACGGCGGGGAAGATTGTGATGATCGAAGCCGGGGCCAACGAAGTCGCAGACGATGTGATGTTCGACGCCATCATGCAAGCGCACGAGGAAATCAAAAAGCTGTGCGCGTTTATCGCGGACATCCAAAAAGAGATCGGCAAGCCAAAGTTTGAATATGTTAAGAGTTATTTTAACGACGAATTATACGACACGTTGAACAGCTCTATCCTCGACAAGCTGCGCCATTGCCTCGACACCGACGACAAAAATGTGCGCGAATCGCGTATGAAAGAGCTTCGCGCCGAAATCACGGGGCAATATGCCGAACGGTTCCCGACGCTGGACGCCGACTTGGGCGAGGTGCTGTATAAGCTGCAAAAGAGCGTAGTGCGCGCTTGGCTGCTTGATGGAAAGCGCGTGGACGGGCGCGGCATGGATGAGATCCGCCCGCTGGACGCAAGGGTAGGATTGCTGCCCCGCGCCCACGGTTCGGGAATGTTCACCCGCGGGCAGACGCAATCGCTGACCATCTGCACCCTCGGCACCATCTCCGACCAGCAGAAGCTGGACAACATCTTCGACGACGAATACAAGCGTTATATGCACCACTACAATTTCCCGTCTTACTCAGTCGGGGAGGCCCGCCCCTCGCGCAGCCCCGGCCGCCGCGAGATTGGGCACGGCGCTCTGGCCGAGCGCGCACTGGAGCCGATGATACCGGCCGAAGCGGAGTTCCCCTATTGCATCCGTCTGGTCAGCGAGATTCTCTCCTCCAACGGCTCTACGTCGCAGGCCGCCATTTGCGGCTCGACGCTGGCATTGATGGACGCGGGCGTGCCGATCAAGGCTCCGGTCGCCGGTATCTCCAGCGGCTTGATTACCGCGGAGGACGGAAGCTGGAAGACCTTTGCCGACATCCAGGGCGTGGAGGATTTCTACGGCGACATGGATTTCAAGGTAGCCGGCACCAAAGACGGTATCACCGCCATCCAAATGGATCTCAAGATTGACGGCTTGACGCCTGAAATCATCAAAAGCGCCTTTGAAATCACCAAAAAGGGCCGCCTCCAAATCCTCAGCGAAATCATGCTGCCCTGCATCTCTGAGCCGCGCGCCGAGCTTTCGCCGTACGCGCCCAAGATGATCCAAACACAGATCGACCCGGAGAAAATTCGCGAGGTCATCGGCAAGGGCGGCAGCGTCATCCAGAAAATCGTCGCCGACACAGGCTGCAAGATCGACATCGAGGACGACGGGCGCATTTTCATCGCCGCCATTAATATCGCCGACTGTGAGCGAGCGCTCAAGATCATCAACTCTATCGTATTTGAGCCGACGGTTGGCGACTCCTATTACGGCAAGGTCACCCGCGTCATCGCCATCGGGGCGTTCGTGGAATACGCGCCGGGCAAGGAGGGCATGGTCCACATCTCCAAGCTGGAGAACTTCCGTGTCGCCAAGGTGGAGGATGTTTTGAATGTCGGGGACATGGTTTGGGTAAAATACCTCGGGACCGACGAGAAAGGGCGCGTCAACCTCTCAAAGAAAGACGCCGTACCGCAGGATTAACGTGAGGGCCGCCATCGGCGGCCTTTACCTTTCAGGGGGAAACAATATGATAGAGACCAAAACTCTGCCGAATGGGGCGCGTATCGTCCATGAGTATATGCCTCATGTCCGCAGCGCCGCCGTCGGCTTTTGGGTGGGGCACGGCTCCCGCCACGAACCCGCCGGGATGGGCGGCGCTTCGCACGCCATTGAGCATATGGTGTTCAAAGGGACGCAGACCCGGTCCGCCGCCGAGCTGGCCGCCGAGATAGACGCCATCGGCGGGCGGGTCAACGCCTATACCACCAAGGAGAGCACCTGTTTTTACGCCCACGCGCTGGACAGCCACCTGCCTTCGGCCATCGACTTTCTAAGCGATATTTTCTTCAACCCGCGCTTTGACCAAGAGGACTGGGAGCTGGAGCGGGGCGTCATCGTTGAGGAGATTGCCATGTATGAGGACCAGCCTGAGGATCTGGTCTACCAAAACCTGTTCGCGTCGGTTTACAAGGATTTGCCGCTCGGCGGGACGGTGCTGGGCACGCCGGAGACACTGGCCGGCATGACCTCCAGGCAAATGCTGGACTATAAAAACCTCCATTACCGCCCTTGTGACATTGTCGTTTCGCTGGCCGGGCATTACGCCCCGTCCGATTTAGAGGCGATTGAACGGATTTTAGGGACGATGGCGCCGTCGGATTGCCCGCCGCTGACCCCCTGCCACTATACCCCCGCCTTTTGCCTCTGTGAAAAGGCGATTGAGCAAAATCACCTTTGCCTCGGCTTCCCCGGCTTGCCGCGGGGCAGAGAGCTGCATTACACCGACAGTGTCTTAACGTCGATTTTAGGAGCGGGGATGTCCTCCCGGCTGTTCCAGACCGTCCGTGAAGAAAACGGGCTGTGCTACTCCGTCTATTCCTACGGCGCGAAGCACCGCGGCACCGGCGTTGCCGGGGTCTACCTTGCGCTGGGGCGGGAGACAGAGAAACAGGCGCTGGAGCTGACGCGCAAAGTTGTGGAGACATTCGTCAAGGAGGGGCCGACCGACGTAGAGCTGACGCGTTCGAGGGAACAGCTCAAAGCCAACACCCTGATGGCAATTGAATCCACCGTACAACGCTCTTCCGCGCTGGGCGACGCCACTTTGTTTTACGGCAACACGCTGGAGCCGGACGAGATCATCAAGCGGATCGACGCGGTGACGCGGGAAGGCGTGATGGAGCTGGCCGCGCGGATCTATGATTTTTCCAAAGTCAGCCTGTCGGTCGTCGGCAAGCCGGAGGATGAGAGCGTGTACAGGGGATTGCTATGTCCCAATGGTTAGAAGTCACACTGCCCGTAACGCCGGAATCGGTTGACGATGTATGCGCCCGGTTGGTGGCGGAAGGGTTTGAGAGCTTTCAAATCGAGGACATCAGCGTCATCCTCTATCTGCCTACCGGAGACACGGAGAACCTCGGCCGCCTGCGCCGCCTTTGCCCGCCGTTGACGGTGCGGGAGCGGCGCGAGGAGGAATGGTCTGACGCCTGGAAGCAATATTATAAGCCCACACCCATTGGAGAAAGGCTGCTCATCCAGCCGGTGTGGCAGCCCTTGGAAAGCCCCGGGAACCGGATGGTTTACCTCAACGACCCCGGCATGGCGTTCGGGACCGGCCTGCACGCCTCCACCCGCCTTTGCCTTGAACTGCTGGAAACGCTCGATCTGGCGGTCAAACGCGTACTGGACGTAGGCTGCGGCAGCGGGATATTGGGGCTGTGCGCCCTGCTCTTGGGCGCGGGCGGCGCCGTCGGCGTGGACATCGACCCGCACGCGGCAAGGATCGCTGAAAAAAACGCCCGTCTAAACGGCGTGGAAGCCCGTTTTACAACCTTTGCGGGTGATTTTATATCAGACGATAGTCTGCGGGAATCGGCGGGCGGTTTTGACATTGTGTTCTCAAATATTATTGCGGACATTATCATCATGCTCGCGCCGGTCATCGCGCCGTCCATGACAGACGGCGCCCTCTGGGTGGCGTCGGGGATCATCGAGGGGCGCTTGGACGATGTGCTGTCCGCCGCCAACGCGGCGGGGCTGACGACGCAATGCGTCCGCGTTGAGGACGGCTGGGCCGCCGTGCAGTTTGCTTGCAAGGAGCCATGAAAGGGATACTCCGTTTTATCCGGCATGTCAATGAGGACGATGTGGTAGGGACCGCCGCCAAAACGGCGTTTTTTTTCCTGCTCGCCCTCTTCCCGCTCGCCATGCTCGCCGACTGGGCGCTCGCTTACGCCGGATGGGGGCTGAGCGTCTTGGAAGGCTTCCTGCCAGACGATTTGCTGTTGCTCATGGCGGACATAAGCAGCCCCTCGCCGTTTGCCAACCCCCTTTGGGCGCTGGGCGCGCTGTGGGCGTCCTCCTCGGGCGTTTTGGCGCTGATGCGGGGTGTGGGCCAGGCTTATAGCGGGCAAAGGCTTCCGTTTTTTAGGGCGCGGGGGCTGGCGATTCTATTTACGCTGGGTTTTTTGGCAGTGCTTTCGTTCACCATCGCCTTCCTCGCCGCCGACCGTTGGATACTGGCGTTTGTAGTGGGCGGCGCGATTTTCCTGTTGCTGCTTGCCCTCTACACACTGACGCCGGGTGTGCCGTCAAAACCCGCCCGCGCCGCGTGGATGGCCGCGCTGGCCACCGCCGGCTGGCTTCTGGTTTCCCGCGGATTTGAAATCTACATGCGGTATTTCTCCAGATATGACGCGCTGTATGGCAGTGTGGGCATCTTTTTAGGCATCGCCGTGTGGGTGTTCCTGATTTGCTTTGTGATTGTAATCGCGGCAGAATTGGGCGGGTATAAAGATTAGGACCGCCGCCGGCTTATCCCGATACATGCGGGTTTCAGTGTTTAATGCAGAAAGGGGAAACATCATGCCTACCAACAAGACTCCGTTTAACTTTCATTTAGATGATGGTTTATTGAAAAAGATAAAGCTGATTGCCAAGCATGAAACGCGGAGCGCAAGCAACCTCATGGAGCACTTGTGCAAAATATGTGTGCTTGAATATGAGCAAAAACACGGCGAGATTGTTATAGATGAGGACTAAAAAAGTCCCCCCGTTTAAGGGGGACTTTTTGTGTACGGGACGGTTTATACCGCGCGGGTAACTCTGCCCGAGCGCAGGCAGCGCGTGCAGGCGTAGATGTGCTTAGGGGAGCCGTCCACCACCGCTTTGACGCGCTTGACATTGGGCTTCCATGTACGGTTGGAGCGCCTGTGGGAGTGCGACACCGCGATGCCGAAGCTGACGCCTTTATCGCAAATACTGCATTTGGCCATATGGGACATCCTTTCCATCGTAAATACTCTTTCAAACAGCCCGTTTATTATAACAGAGCCATTTGGAAATTGCAAGACAAAAATTCTGCAAAGAGGATCCTCATAACCATTTTTTCTTTTTCAGGACAATGTAGATAACAATCCCCACCGCAGCCATCAGGCCCAGCGTGGCAGGATAGCCGAAACGCCAATCCAGCTCCGGCATATAGGTGAAATTCATGCCGTATATACCTGCGATAACCGTCAGTATCCCAAAAAGCAACGTGATGACCGTCAGTTTGTTGATCGTTTCGTTCATCTTTGCCGAGAATTTGCTGTCATATGTGTGGATCAACTCATTTGAAAGACCATAGAGGCTATCCGCGAAGTCATATAGTTTAATGAGGCGCATATGTATATTGCGGAAATACCTCTCCTGACTGTCGTCCAGCAGATGGTTCTCATCCACCAGGATCTGCCCGCCAATGTAGGAAAGCGAGCGCAGCAGCTTTTTATAAGTGTACGCCATCTTGCGAAGCTGCCCTATCTCCAAGCTCTGCTCCTTGCCTGGCTTCCTTTCAATCATCGCCAACAGCGCCTCTATTTTATCCTCCAGCCCTTCCAGCATATCCGAAAAATCCACCGCGAGGCTGTCGAAAATCCAGTAGTAGAGATACGCGAGAGGGTCCGGGCGTGCGGCCGCCGACGGAAACGCCGCAACCAGCCCGTTGGCTAACTTGGATAGGCGGGGGTCGGCGTTTTCCGGCAGGACGAGGGCCAGATAGTCTTTTGAGAAAAAGATATTTACCTCTCGCTGTGATATATCCTCTTTATCGTCTTCCGCGTAAATCAGGCTGATAAAATCATAACGATCGTAGCTTGTGTAGCGTACAGTCTCGTCCAAATTGACGCACTCATCCACGGTATCCTCATCCCAACCATATATATCCATAAGGCTGTGTACATCATGGGGATTGCAGATGAAAGCGATTCGCGGGTTGCCTTCCATTGCCGGAAGCTCCGCTTCAAACGCTTTTCCGGCCGTATAGTCATATCCTCTCATAGGTTCCCTCCATTTATGTTCACGGCACTCGCCGCTACTCCCACGCATTTAGCCGCCTCCTAGGCGGCTATTGGAATGATTCCCCGTGCGCTTATGTCTCGGTAACGGATATGATTTTATACCCGCCGAAGGAGATCAGCCTGAGGACGCGTTCCGGCCCCGGCAGGCGCTCTTTTGTGCCCGCTCTGCGGACTTTCAAACCGGTTTCTGGAATATCCGAAGCGGAAATCTTTTTGACCTTTCGCCACTTGTTGCCCATAAACGCCTCTATCACGACCGCGTTGTCCACCAAAATGACCTGTTTAGGCGCGACACTGAAATCCTCATCGGTGACGGCACCGGTGTCGCTGATACGGATATTGGTTTCAAAGGCTTCCGAATGGGGCCGTCCGTTGCCCGCCGGGACGCGGATATATACATCGGATTTATCGCCGAGATCGATCGGTACGGTGCCTGTGCCGCCGGACGCCGGGAGGTTGGTTACAACGCCGAGCGGGAGGGTATTTTCGGTCATCAGAGCCCATGTGTACCCGTCATTGGATATCTCCAGGCCGGCCCTGGCGGAAAGCAGTGCCTGCGAGGCATAGATCCTCACCTTTGGCGCTTTGGGCATGGCGGGGATATTGACCCTGACGGATTTTTGAGAGGGGAGCGTGATATTGCTCGCGTCGTCCGCCGACGCCCGCCCGCGAACATAAATGGTCTGACGCGCGGACGAAAGCCGCACCCCGCACCATTTGCTTGCCGTATCTTCCCCATTGGGGCCGTTATTGCTGGCGGGATACCATGTATGGCCGTCTTTTGACCACTCGCTGTCGGCGCCTATATCAATAAAGGCGTCGGCATTGCTATAGATAATCCGGCTGGAGGGTATCGCGGCCGGGTTCGGGGCGGCGCCGGTTATCGTGTACACCGCGTATCCAATATCTCCGTCGGCGTCAGCGTCTAAGCACTCGCTGACGCTTTTAGCCGTATTTTTGGCAGCTTCGGCGGAGGAAAGAATGAGGCGGCCGGGCTTCCTGATAATCTTGGAAATGTCCCATTCCAACCAAATCGTCAGGTCGGCGGCTTTAATCTCCTTCCAACGCAAGGCCTCCTTGCCGTTCTCCGTGACCGCGTATGATTTGTAGTATTGGACGGTTTCGCTGGACGGATCCGCTTTATGACGGCCGGAAACCTGATAGGAGACATCGATCAGTGTAGAGAACCCGGATATATTGAGTTTGTCCTTATTGCCGCTGTCCCCGTATAAAGGCGGGGAACTGGCCACTGTGGGCGGGACGGCAAAGAGGAGCGCCAATGTCACGGCAAGAGCCGCCGCGCATATTCTTTTTCTCATAGAGCAGCCCTTCCTTTCGTTTGGTTTATACAATATCAACACGGGAGGCTGATTCCCGGTAATCTGAGAAAACGCCATCACATCCGCCTCTGTCATCCTGAGCTTGCTTACATACCCTATACCCTTCTTTCATCATACAATCCGCTGTGGTCTTTTGGCGCCACCGGCTGCCCAGAATGACAGATTGGAGTAAATGGCTTCAAGGAGGAATGTCGTATCCATTTACAGTGTAGCATGGCCGGTGTGAGCTGTGTGTGAAAATCCGGCGGGGGCTGTGAGAAAGCTGTGAGAAATTTACTCGTCTACCAGCCTATACCCGACGCCGATTTCAGTTATGATATAACGGGGCGTGGCCGGGGTCTTTTCAATTTTCCGCCGCAGTGCCGCCATCAGCGCCCGCAATGCTTGCGTGTCGTTGCCATACCCGACGCCCCAGATTTCCTTGATTATGTGGGAGGTTGTTAAGACTTTGCCGATGTTTTTGAAGAAAAGGGCAAGCAGGCGGTATTCCATTGGCGTGGTGCGCATTTCCGCGCCGTCCAGATAGACCAGCCGCTTTTCAAAATTGATTTGCAGTCCCCCCACGGACGAGGGCATTTGCGCGGCGCGTTCACCCAGCTTGCGCAGATGCCGCGCGGCGACCCGCACCCGCGCCATCAGCTCCGCCGCGGAAAACGGCTTTGTCAGGTAGTCGTCCGCGCCGCTGTCCAACGCGCCCACCTTGTCTTTATCCTGATCCCGCGCCGATACGACGATGATCGGGATCTCCGACCACTCGCGCACCTTCTGAATGACCTCGGTGCCGTCCATGTCCGGCAGGCCCAGATCAAGAAGCATAACGTCAAACGGCTCCGAAACGAGCCGCCCCAGCGCGTCCTGCCCCGTGAACGCGGCGTCGCAGGAAATCCCTTCGTTTTTTAGTGTGTAGCAAACGAATTTGGATATTTGCCTGTCGTCCTCAACAACAAGGACATTCCCGCTGAAATCAGCCATCTTTTCCATCCTCCATCGGCAATGTGAAGACAAACTCGGCCCCTCTCCTGTCGGTCCGGTTGCGCGCGGAAATCTCCCCGCCGTGGGCCTTCACGATCGTTTCGCATAGGGAGAGCCCCAGCCCGATACCGTGTTCGGAGCCGGTATGCTTGTCATGCGTTGAGAAAAAGGTTTGAAAAAGGCGCGGCAAGTCATTGTCCGGTATGCCCACGCCCTCGTCCGATACGGTAATCCGTACAAACGCGTCTTTCCTGTCCACGGTGATGCAGATTTCGTCTTCCGGCGCGGTGTAACGGGCGGCATTGTCCAAAAGGTTGATAAGGACCTGCTGGATCAGCTTCGCGTCCATCGGCACGAGCAGCAGCTCATCCGGCATACGGACGGTGACGCTATGCCGCTGAGAGATGTGACGGACCGCGCTCCCTACGACCTCTTCCACCGCTTCCGGCTGTTTTTGGAGCGGTAACGCGCCGTCCTGGAGGCGGGTAAGGTGGAGGATGTTTTCCACCAGCGAACGCAGCCATTTCACCTCGCTGTGCATTTCCAATATCAGCTTGCGGCGCGGATCGTCCGGTTCCGTCATCCCCTCCAGCATTTCGGTCGCGCCCAGGATGGCCGAGAGCGGGGTACGGATGTCGTGCGATATGCCCCGCAGGAGGTTCGCCCGGTACCGCTCTTTTTCGACCTCCCCCTCTTTCTGCTTTGTCACCAGCGTGCTCCGCCTTGCCTGCAAAGTAAGCGTACAGGCGATGAACGCCGCGATGGACATGGTGATGAATGTTGTGAATAGACTGCTGTCGTATACCCTGAAGTTAAAATAGGGATCAGTGAAAAAGAAATTATAGGCGAACGTGGCAAGCAGCGTGGCAAAGAAGCTGAATACATAACTGTGGGTCAGCCACGCGATGATCAGCACCGCCAATATGTAAACCAGCGCAATGTCCGGTTCCGGGAAATCAGCCGCAAAAAAGACAAAACCAAGAACCGTGGCCGCCGTGAGAAGCGCCGCCATCAGCAGGAAGCGCTTGACATTCCCGCGTACGGCGTAATCCCTGTACACAATATCCACAATTCTGTTCACGCCGTCGCTGTCCCCCCTGTCCGGCGGTACGCCAAGGCTATGATTACGATTATAGCATATATGTGTGTCAAAAGCACCTCATAAACTTTTTTTGCAAAAAAAGGTTGACAAGAGAAAATGCGTCTGCTATACTGCATACCATCGCTGACAAATTGTTTCTAGGGGGCTGGCATCATAAATCGTTTGTTTGCCATTATCATTCTAATCGGAGGGATCTTTATGATCTCTCTGCTTACGGTGTTTGGCAAACCGCGATTGCTTGGCTCGGTGTAAACAGGAAATTAATTCCACACCTGCCGCAATCAAAGGATTGCGGCAGGATTTTTATTTGTTGGCGCAAAAACGATGGAGGGATAGTATATGCAACAAACAAAACAGGGCCTTTTCACGGTGGCCGCGGCCATCGCCATCCAGCTTACCCTCGGCATAGCATATATCTGGAGCGTTTTCCAAACAGGCATAGCAAACAGCATCTTCGGCGGCGACAACGCGGCGGCAAGCCTTACCTTCTCGCTGCTGCTTGCCACGCTGACCATCGGCAGCGTCATCGGCGGCAAGCTGGCGGTGATGTTTTCCACCAGGCTTGTCGTCTTCGCGGGCGGAATCATCCTAAGCGCCGGGTTTCTCCTCGCTTCCTTTGTAACGGAGGAAGCGGCATGGCTGCTGTGGGTCACGTACGGCGTCATGGGCGGAGTGGGAATGGGGTTTACATACTCCACCACCATCGCCTGCGCGCAGAAATGGTACCCGCACAAAAAAGGGCTGGTCACCGGGGTAATCGTCTCGGCGCTGGGGTTTGGCGGCGTCGTCTTCACGCCAATTGTGGAGAGGCTGATTGTCTCCTTCGGCGGGCAGGGAGCCGGGGAACCGAAGGCATTTTTGGTCCTGAGCGCGGTGTTTTTTGTCGTCTGCACCATTGGCAGCGTCTTCCTCAAAAATCCGCCCGCCGGCCATATGGCGTCCGTTATCTCATCCGCCTCCGCGCCTGTTAAGACGGCGGAAGACCGAACCCCATTGCAGATGCTGAAAAGCCCGAAATTCTATCTGGTCACCGCCGCGTTCATGTTGGGGTGCATTGGCGGGCTGATGATGATCGGCTTCGCGAAGCCCATCGCTGTCGCCAAGGGAATGGCGGAAACCGCGACTGTCGGCGTCCTGGCGATTTCCATGTTCAACTCCCTCGGGCGTTTGCTTTGGGGAATGGTTTCTGATAGGATAGGGAGGAAGAATACCATACTCGTCCTGCTCGCCGGAGGCTCGGTCCTTTCCCTGTTTGTCAACATGTCGCAAGGCGTGTGGGTTTATATCCTGATCGCGCTGATCGGTTTTTTCTACGGCGGCCTGCTGTCCACCTTCCCTTCCCTCACGGCTGACCTGTTCGGCGCAAAGCACATGGCGACCAACTACGGGTTTGTGCTGCTGGGCTTTGGGACCGGGGCGGTCATTTCATCGCAGGTCGCGGGATCCTATAGAAATGTGGCGGCGGAAGCGGACGACATAAGCCTCATGTTCCCGGCGTTTGTCATCGCGTCATGCTGCGCCGCGGCAGGGATGGCTATCATGCTGATACTGAAGGGAATGAGCAAGCGCAAACAAAATAAAGGGGGAGCTAACCATGACAGACCAACTGCGTGAGATCGGCGGCCGGCTGGCCGCGCTAAGAGAAATCGAGGGCATTAGCAGGCAGGAACTCGCGGCACATTGCGATGTTCCTGCGGAACAGATTGAAGCGTATGAGCGCGGCGAACGGGATTTTTCTTTCTCCTTCCTCTACAACGCCGCCCGCGCCCTTAGAGTGGATGTGGTGGATTTGATGAGCGGAGATTCGCCTAAGCTGTCGGGCTGCTGCCTGACCCGCGCCGGCGAGGGTTACGCCATCGACCGCCGGGCGGCCTACAGTTACAAGCACTTAGCGTTTACCTTCCGAGACAAGCTGGCCGAACCGTTTATGGTTACAGTGGAGCCCACCGGCGAGCCGCCGGAGGCAATGGCTGCTGCGGCAGCGGGGACGGAGATAAAACCTGTGCAGCACGCCCACTCCGGGCAGGAGTTCAACCTGATGGTGGAAGGCCGGATGCGGTTTTTCATGGGCGAGCTGGCTTATGACCTCAACCCTGGCGACAGCATATATTTCAACGCGTCCAACGCTCACGCCATGCGCGCGCTGGACGGCAAACCGGCAAAATTCCTAGCCATAGTCATGCAGAAAGGGGACTAACACCGTGCCGTTATATGAGACATTTACAGGCCGCCACCGTGACGACTTCGTTACGCTGGAGGATTTGCAAAAAAACTACAAACTGACCATGCCCGGCGACTTCAACTTCGCCTTTGACTGCCTTGACGCGATAGCCGCCGAAACCCCGGACAAGCTGGCTATGCTATGGGTATCCAACGAAGGGGAGGAAAAGCGGTTTAGCTTTGAGGAGATCCGCCGCCTGTCGGTCAAGGCCGCCAATTTCTTTACAGCTCAGGGCATCGAAAAGGGCGATATGGTCATGCTGACCATGTCCCGCGACTGGCGATACTGGCCGGTGCTGATGGGGCTGCACCGTATGGGAGCGGTTGCCGTCCCCGCCACCTATCTGCTCACGGCAAAGGACTTCGTCTACCGCATGAACGCCGCTTCAATCAAAATGTTGCTGACCACACCCCGCTTCGGCGTGACCGCCGCTATGGACGAGGCTCTGCCGGACTGCCCGACAGTCAAGAAGCTGGTGGTATTCGGCGATACTGTGCCTAATGAGAAATGGATAGACTTTGACGCCGGATTGGAAGCCGCGCCGGAGACGCCGATTGCCCGCAACACCGTTAAGGGTGATATGATGCTGATGGCTTTCTCGTCCGGCACCACCGGTTATCCCAAGATGGTCTGGCACGACTACACTTACCCGCTTGGGCATATCATGACCGGCTGCTTCTGGCACCGTTGTGAGGACGGCGGCCTGCACTTCACCATCTCCGACACCGGCTGGCTGAAAAGCCTATGGGGGAAGATGTACAGCCAATGGCTAGCCGGAAGCGCTGTTTTCACCTATGACTTTGATAGGTTCTCCGCGCCCGACATTCTCGAAAAGATGGCGAAATACGGAGTCACCACCTTCTGCGCGCCGCCCACTATGTACCGCTATCTGATCAAAGAGGACTTAAAGCAGTACGACCTCTCCTCCCTGAAGCATTGCTCTACGGCCGGGGAGGCCCTCAACCCGGAGGTATTCAAAGTCTGGCAGGCGGGGACCGGGCATAAGATATTCGAAGGCTTCGGGCAGACCGAAACCACCCTGAGCTGCTGGACAGGGTATCCATGGATGCAGCCCCGGCTCGGCTCGATGGGACTGCCCGCCCCCGGCTACCGCATGATCATTGCCGACGAGAACGGAAACGAAGTCGGCCCCGGCGTGACGGGGGAAATCTGTATCCGTACCGACGAAGCGGGCGGCGGCAAGCCCTTCGGCATGTTTTCGGGCTATTACCGCGACGACGAGATGACCAAAAGCGTCTGGTACGACGATTTATATCACACCGGAGACACGGCGTATAAAGACGAGATGGGTTTCTTTTGGTACGTTGGCCGCACCGATGATGTGATAAAATCCTCCGGTTACCGCATCGGCCCCTTTGAGGTAGAGAGCGTCCTGATGGAGCACCCCGCCGTCACCGAATGCGCCGTCACCGGCATGCCGGACGAGGAGCGCGGCTTTGCGGTCAAGGCCACCGTCGTGCTGTCGCAAGGATATGAAGGATCGCCGGAACTGACTAAAGAGTTGCAAAACCATGTCAAGAAAACCACCGCGCCGTATAAGTATCCTCGCATCGTCGAGTATGTGGATGCCCTGCCTAAAACCATATCGGGCAAAATCCGGCGGGTGGAGATTCGCGAGAAGGACAATATGTAGCCCCTCACCGCCGCCCGTCCAAGGCGTCCGCCAACTCCTGCTCCTCCGTCTGGATGAGGTTTTCCACAATCAGCTGCCCGACCATCTTGTAGCCGCCCAAGACCCAAATCTGGTCGCCGTTTTGCAGAACAAACTTCGAATCGGGATAGATGATGTGATAGTTGTCTCTCTGTATGCCTATGATATTGCAGTTGAAATCCACGCCTATTTTAGAGGATTTTACGTTCCGCCCTTCAAACCGCTCCCCTTTTTCTACCAATATCGAGTAACAGAACAGCCGGTTCTCGCCATGTTCGTTTTCCTCGCTTACGATGAAATCCCGCAGCTTGACCGCGCCCTTGTGCTTCTGGGGCCATGTGCGGTCCCTCGTTGCCGCGGCCTCGAACATGTCTGTCTTATCCTTCGCGCCCAGCAGAAATATAATGTCACCCGTTTGCAGTCTGTAGGCGGCGTCGGGAATATTGAAGTGCTTTTGGCTTGAAATGATTTTGATGATATTGACATGGTAGTCGCGTCTCCATTTCAAATCCCGCAACACGGTTCCGACGTCCTTGCAGTCCTGCCCGACGATGTATTCCTCTATCCAAAGCTGCTCACTGATCCAGCCGTGCCCCGGGTCATAGATGATGTCCGGCCCGGTCTGGTCGAGCAACCTTTTTTCGTGGAAATTGGACAAAAAGAGGGTTTCCACATTGAGGTAGCGGCCTACGATCCAATCGGAGCGGGAAATCAAAAGGACAAGCAGGACAGCGGGGATGACAATCCAGCCCCATGTTATGCTTAAAAACCGGACGGCTGTGATGAGGAGGATGAAAACGGTCAGAGCGATTCTTACCGTCATCACTACAAGTTGCGGTATCCGGTTCGCTTTACGGCTGATGGAGACGTCTTTGCCGCGCTGATAGAGCAATGTAGCTAAAAAGGGAGCCATACAAAGGAAGACGATGCCGGTCGTCAGCAGCCGCCCGCCTGTAGACGGTATAAACCGCTCGACCAAGGGGCCGATAAAGTATATGCCAAGCTGTAAAATACCAAACGCTATAATCCCTTTCACAAGGGTATCAACGATATACCGCCTGGCAAACCATTTCCAGTAAGTGTCCTTTTCCTTCACACTCCCCTCGGCGGGGAGATCTCCGTCTATTCTGCCAAGCAGTTTGGCAGGCAAGATTTTTTTGACCGCAGTATATATCGTTTCGGCGTTCCTCACAAAATAGGGTGTGGTAAATGTGGTGATGACCGACACGGAGATGACGACCGGGTATAAAAACTCGCTGATCAGTCCGAGGTTTAAGCCGAACGCTATGATAACGAACGAAAACTCACCAATCTGCGTCATGCTTACGCCGCTGAATATAGCGGTATGCAGCTTCTGCCCTGACAGCAAAACACCCAGCGGCGAAAAGAGTAGGTTGCCCACAATCGTCACCAGCGCGAGCAAAATAATCGGCCACGCGTAATTGACAATCGCGGCCGGCTCGACCAGCATCCCCACCGAAATGAAGAAGATGGCTCCAAACAGGTTTTTGACAGGGTTGTGTAAATGCTCGATCTTCTCAGCAAAAATCGTCCCGGCCAATATAGAGCCGGCGATAAACGCCCCCAAAGCCGCCGACAGCCCGATGTTCGCAAACAGAAGGGCCATCCCGAAACAGACCCCCAGCGCGACGATAAGCAACGTCTCATCGTTCATCAGGTTTTTCGCGCGCTTCAGGACAGACGGGATGACAAAGATGCCTAAAATCAGCCACAGAGCCAGATACAGCAACAATTGGGCGATGGTGACAGCCAGTTCGCCGCCGCTTTGGTTTTGGACATATGTGGACATGGTCACCATCAAAAACACGCCGCCGAGCTCCACCATGACCAGCGTTCCGGCCACCACCCTGGTAAAACCGCGCCCCCGCAGATTCAGCTCCTCAAAGGCTTTTACGATGATGGTAGCCGCCGATATGGTCAGCACCCCGCCCAAAACCAAGCTGTCGGCCAGGCTCCAACCCAGCGCACGCCCGGCGAAAAACCCGAGCACGGAAATCCCCGCGACCTTAGTCAAGGACGTGACGATAGCCGAATTGCCCGCGTGGGCGAGTTTATGGAAACTGAACTCCAGGCCGTGGGCGAACATGATGCAGACAATCCCGACCTCCGCCCATATATGGATACCGTCCATGTCTATCACGGTGGGGATCGCAGTGAAGGAAGGCCCGATTAAAAAGCCCGCGACAATATACCCCAGCACCAAGGGTTGCCGGAGTTTTTTGAATACGACCGATGTGACGCCGGCGACGACCAGCATCAGCACCAGATCGGTTACCAGGGCGGAAAGGCTCAACCGCTATCCTCCTTCGCCGCGTCCTCAAAGCAGCCGCTCACCTTGATGAAGAGGCGCACCAGTTCCGGGTCGAAGCTCGTGCCGCTCCCCTTTTCGATAAAAGCCCGGGCTTCGTCAAAGCTCAAAGGCTCCTTGTAGGGACGGGGGGAAACCAGCTCGTCATATTGGTCGGCAATGGCCATCAGGCGCCCCTCCAGCGGGATGTCCAGCCCTTTCAGGCCCGCGGGGTAACCGGTGCCGTCCCATTTCTCATGGTGCCCGCCTATGATCTGCCGGGCGTGCCGTATCATGGAGGAATCGTCTACCATCATCTCCAGCTTGGAAATCATTTGCAGACCGGCATAAACATGCGTTTTCATAATTTCGGTTTCCTGCCCGGTCAGCGTGTCCCCCTTGTTCAAAATGGCGTCGCTGATAAATATTTTTCCTATGTCATGGAACTTCGCGCCGGAAGCGCACTCGTATTTGTCCAAAGTGGCAAACTCCTGCGGGTAGACGCCCTCCTCCTGCATGGCGTCCAGCAGGACTTCCATGTACTTCTGTGTCTTCAAGGCGTGCCCCGCGTAAAATTCGTCGCGGAACTCCATCATGTCGGCCAGCATGACCAGCATCGCATTTTGCAGGTAGATTACGTTGTCTGTTTTCTGCCGCAGCATTTCCGAAAGGTTGTCGTTGAACATCTGGAGGCTTTTCTTATGCTCCTCGGCCAAAAGCTGGTTTTCGATCCGTTTACGCAAAAGCGGCGCCGAAAAGGGTTTCATTATGTAGTCAATCGCGCCCAAGCTAAGCCCTTTCAGCTCGCTTTCCTCATCGGAACAGGCGGTCAGAAAGATAACGGGTATCTGCGCCAGCTTGGGATTGGCTTTGAGTATCCCAACAGTCTCATAACCGCTCATAACCGGCATCATGACGTCCAGCAGAATTAAGTCGGGGGTGACGGTTTCGAGCAGGTTCAGCAAAAGCTCGGCGGACGGGATGGTGTAGACCTTATAAAGGTCTTTGAGCAGGTTTTTGCCGATGGTAAGGTTGAGCGCCTGGTCGTCAACGAGCATGATGGTTTTTTGCCTGTCACTCATAATACCCCGCCCTTACATTCTATTCTTTGGTCTATTATACAAGAATTCCCGGATGAAGTCAACAAACCCTCAGGGGCTTTTGAACAGGCGCCCTGCCGCACCTTTCGCAAGCCCCATATACCTTATTTTAAGCGATTAATCGAAAGATGGGTTGAACGCGTAGAAATTCCTAGCGTCCAGCCTTTCCGTCGCTAGGGCGAGGCCTTCGCCGAAGCGCTGATAATGTATGACCTCCCTTTGCCGCAGGAATTTGATGGGTTCGATGACGTCGGGGTCGTCGCACAGGCGCAGGATATTGTCATAGGTCGTTCTGGCTTTCTGTTCCGCGGCCAAATCCTCATGCAGATCGGTAAGGACATCTCCTTTTGACGCGTAGGAAAAAGCGTCAAAAGGGCTGCCGGAAGCCGCGACGGTGTATATGCCTGTCGTATGGTCAACAAAATATGAGTCAAAGCCGCTGGCCTTGATTTGGTCTATGTTCAGATTGCGGGTCAGCTGGTATACGATTGCGCCAATCATCTCAAAATGCCCCAGCTCTTCTGTACCGATGTCTGTAAGAAGCCCCTTTAACTCGGGGTACGGCATGGAATAGCGCTGGCTCAGGTATCTTAGGCTGGCGCCCAGTTCCCCGTCGGGTCCGCCGTATTGCGTAATAATAATTTTTGCCATCTTTGGATTTGGATTCTTGATATTAACCGGGTATTGCAGTTTCTTTTCATAATGAAACATTCAGTTTGCCTCCCTTTCCCAAGGCCAGGGATCGCTGACCCAGCGCCATGGTTCGTTGATCGCCGCATCGGCGCTAAGCGGGCCGAACTTGGCTTCGTACTCCCTCTTGTATCTCTGATGGTTTCGGTGATAGCTGTGGAACAAATGCAAGGCGCTTCTGTCGTGCGGGTGCGTATCAAGGTATAGCTGTACGTCAAACGCGGCAAATTGTTCGGCCCCCATTTGCCAAAGCAACTGCTTCCTGTCCATCAAACCTCACCCCTCCTTCCCAAAAACGGCTTTTTCAGCTCCGGGAACAGCGTGCCCGCGCGTAAAGCCTCAAGGGGGGCGAACGTATTTGTGATTTGAAGTTGCGGTGTGATATACACCATTGCCAGCGGCTGCCGGTTTTCATGCCGCGGCCGTGTGTACATGCCCGGGAATGGGATACCGGGCATAGGCGTCATGTCCATATGGTTCTCTCCTTGCGGTTATGTATTTGGATTTGCTTGATATAGCATATGCTTCCTGCCGGCGGGCCGTTCGCGGTCATTGAGCGTCCCGCCGGCAAAGATAAACCGCCGCTTGCGCGGCGGGGCAAAGAATGATACAATTGAGAAAGGGACGGGGGGCATGACATGGACCATAAAAAGTGTGTTTTTATCATAGACGACGACATCGTAAGCCTGCATACGGGCAGAAACGCGTTGCAATCACAGTATTCCGTATTCGTTATTCAGTACATCAAGGACCTTTCGGGCCGGTTGAAGAGAAGGAAGCCGGATTTGATTCTGCTGGATGCCGATATGCCCGGCGTAGAAGCTCCCGACGTACTGCGTGAGATCAGGTCGCACCCCGAAACCGCAGAGGTCCCCGTCGTTTTCCTGTACGACAGGGACAACCCTGAGGAAGAGCTTTCCGGCCTCTCGCAAGGCGCGGCGGATTATATCGTCAAACCGTTCCTGCCGCTGATCTTGCGCAAGAAGGTGGAGCTGTATCTGCGCGCAGAAACGCTGAAAGGCGAGCTTCGCGCCTTTCAGGGCAAGGAACGTCTAAGCGAAATGCGCAACGCCGTCATCAGCTGGGCGGCGGATTTGCTGGAATTCAGAGAAGATGTGACCGGCCACCACGCGGAGAACATAAAACTGTACCTCAGGGTATTCGCCGAAGCAATGCAGCGGTCGAGAAAATATGCCGAAGAGACCGCTTTGTGGGATGTTGACGCGTTATTACAGGCCGCCGTCCTGCACGACGTAGGCAAAATCAAGCTGCACGACGACGTTTTACTAAAACGCGGGCGCCTTACCGACGAAGAGTTTGAGACGCTGAAACTGCACACGGTATACGGCAGGGATCTGTTGGATAACCTGCCGAGCTTCGGGACGGACAACGCCTTTTTGGATTATGCCAAGGACATCGCGTATATGCACCACGAAAAATGGGACGGCACCGGATACCCCAACGGACTCAAAGGAGAGGAGATCCCACTGCAAGTCCGGGTGATGATTATTGTGGACGTCTACGACGCGCTGGTTTCGGAGAGGCCATATAAAAAAGCCTTTTCCCATGACGAGGCCATGCGGATCATCTTCGAGAGGCGGGGCGCCCAGTTCGACCCGGGGCTGACCGATTTATTCATGAGCCTTTCCCATGAGCTGAGCGAGATGTAGCCACTCCTCCGCTCTCTCCATCAATAGGGGCTGAATCTGCGGATAGGTCATCCGCTCGGGCATGGCGTCCAAAAGCACCCGTTCCGCCGTCTCGAAGCCAGGAAGGTCGGCAAACCGCAGTACCTCAGTGAAAAACACCTCGCCGTATGTCGTAACGCCGTTGCGCTCCACGCCATAAATGAAAGCCGGTTCCAGCGTAAATTCCGCCGCGCCGCTTTCCTCATAAAGTTCCCGTTTGGCCGCTTCCAGCGGTGTTTCGCCCGGCTCGATATGACCGCCGGGCATTTCATATGTGTCCCGCTCCCTGTGCCGCACAAACAGCCACCGGCCGTTGTGCCGCGCCGCGATTACAACGAATTGCAGCTCGTCCGGCTTGCCGGATGGGAAAAATACACGCATCATACCGCTCCCGTCCCCTTTATCAGCTCCAGCAGCCATGCCCTCGCTTTGTTATCCAATTTTTCACCCAGCCGCCCGGCGGCGACGACCGGCAGCCATGCCAGCACATCCTCCCGCTCCGTCTCCGTCTCTTTGCAGAATGCTTGCAGGTACATCTCCGCCAAGCGGGGTAGGTTCTGCATCAACAGCAGATATGTCCGGCAAACGTCGGCGAGGGGGTCTCCCGCCGCCGCGTCCACCCAGTCGATAATCCAATGCTTGCCGCCGTCATATAAGACATTGAGCGGATGAAAATCGCCGTGACACAGTTTGTCCGCGCCGCCGGACAGTCGGTTTGACAAAGCCAGCAAACGGTCTTTGTCCGCCGCTTCTAAATGCGGCGTTTGCCGTATCCTCCGTGCGAGACGGTCGTTCAGCCTTGGCAAGCCCCCGGCGGACACCGTATGCACCATACGGTGCAGCCTGACCAGCGTCTGGATGGCTTCTCCCAGCGCTTCTTCCCCCATTTCCGGGTACATGAGCGGCCTGCCGTCTATGTATTCCATATCCAGCGCCACAGCGCTCCCTTCCCATTGCCGGACGCCGAACACGGCGGGGACCGGCAGCCCCGCGTCATAGGCCATTCGCTGACGGATCGCCTCGTTCTCCGCTTCATCGGGCGGCGCGTTCACATATAGCTTGACGGCCGTACTGCCATCTCGGTATATTTTGGTCGTCGCGCCTTGGCCAATCACCTCTAAATCAAGCATAAATCCCATCCTTCCGTTCCGTCAGAGTATAGCAGATTTCTCTATAGAAAGCAAAAGTCGAATAGAGTATGTCAAAATTCGCGTTTGGCGTATACCTTGCGAGACAGCATATAAGACACAGCAAGGAGCAATGCCGATGCTCCCAGCAGTATCAAGGCCGTCCAAACGGTATGAGCAAGCGACCATTCTATAACGGAGAGCAGCCATTCGCGGAATCCATTATGAGAGTACCACATGGTAAAGAGTACGCCTGTCATGATTGATACTGCGAAAACCGGAATGATGAATCCAAACATCTTACCTTTCGCGTACCCGATTTTGAACAGTATGGGAAAAATGGATAGATTCATAACGGCGTAGAGAAGCAGACTGCCGCAAATCAGCAGAAATATGACGGCAAAATCAGCCTTAAACGTGTGCGTATAATGGAAGACCGTCCGGCCATATAGCACATTTGAGAGGATAATTGTAATTACCGTCCCGGCGGCAAGTCCGATACACTGCATAAGCAACGACAGGCCAAACCGGGCGTTGACTATGGCCTTACGCGTGACGGGCAATGTGAGATAGAGGTTGTCGAGTTTCCCTTTTTCCTCAACCGCAAAAGGGTTGACGGAAAAATTCAACATACAGAATGCCACGATGGGAATAATAACCGGCACGTTGAAAATCCCATAAAAGCAAACCATAAGCGGAATGATTACGAACCTTTTGTGGTAGACTTTCATCCCTATCCAATCGAGTTTAATCATATTAAGCACCTTTACTCCTCCTTTCCATGTAGACCACCACATCATCAATCGTTGCGCGTTCCGTCACCGTGTCGGAGGGCAAGCCGCCGATGTGTTCCAGCGCCATGAGGCACTCATAACCGCTGCTGTGTTCGCGCAGACCGATGGCGTGCTTGCGCTTGTCCTCGGGCAGTGTCCCGCCGCGTACCACGCAATAGCTGGATGTCAATTCGTCCTTTTCGCCGAAGAAGGATATTTCGCCGTTGCTGATGTATGCAATCAAGTCCGCGATCCGCTCTAAGTCGCTTGTGATATGCGTGGAAAAGAGGATTGTGCGGTTATCGCTTACCATGTACTCCCGCAGTATGTCGAGCACTTCGTCGCGGGCGACGGGGTCTAACCCGCCGGTCGGTTCGTCCAGCAAAAGCAGCTTGGCATTATGGGACAGGTGAACCGCCAATCCGAGTTTCATTTTCATACCCCGCGAGAATGTCTTGAATTTCTTTTTGGGGTCAAGGCCGAAGCGGGACAGATACCTTCGATATTCGCCGTCGTCCCAGTCACGGTAGAACGGCTTTATACCTTTTTCTACATCCAGCGGCGTCCAGTCCTCTTGAAAATATGGCTGGTCAAACATAACGCCGAGTTCCTCTTTGACCGTCACTTCATCGTCCGGCTTGCCAAGCAGAGAAATCTCGCCGCCGTCTCTGAGGGTCATGCCAAGCATGGCCTTGAGCGTGGTGGTCTTACCCGCGCCGTTCGGCCCCACAAATCCGCAGCACAGCCCGTTTGGTACATGAAAGCTGACGTTCTTCAGCGCAAAACCGGGATAATGCTTGCATAGGTTTTTGACTTCAATCGCGTTGCTCATGGAATGTGTCCTCCAATCTTTTTTGCAAATGAGTAAGGCTCAATCCCGCCGCCTTTCCCTTGTCTGCGACAACTCGCAGCGCCTCGTCAACGGAGCGCAAATATTGCTCACGAACCATATCCGCATTACCTTTGACGAAGCAACCGCGCCCCTGCACAGTGTAAATCAATCCTTCCGCTTCGAGGTCGCCGTACGCGCGGGTTGTCGTAATGACGCTCACTCGTAAATCACGCGCAAGCTGACGCATCGAGATAAGCGGCTCGTCAGCCGACAGCTCCCCCGATAGAATCTGCGCCTTGATTTGCACTTTGATTTGCTCGTATGCTGGAATATCGCTTTGTAGTGAAACAATAATTGGCAAAAAGATCACCTCGTCTTACTGCTTATATTTAGTATATACAGTAGTGGCGCATTTGTCAACATGCAAATCATAATTTTTTTGCCTGTCAGCAAAAACCTTAGAAATCTCGATGGGGGTTGCATCCTTTGTCAATATCTGCTATGCTATGCAATAAGGTTGTTGATAGGGATATAAGCATTCATGCAGATAGCTTATTTTAGCTGAACATAAGGATATGAGGAGACTCAAGTATGAAAAACCGGCACATAATTTTCGCGCTTGCCCTCGCCCTGCTTGCCGGGGTTTTGGCGGGTTGCGGCGGGAACGCGCCGCCGGCCGAATCACCTAACAATGAAATGCCGACCGTCACACCAGCGGAAAACCTATCACCCGAACTACCGTCAATGCCCAGCCCATTACCCAACCCCATTGAGGAAACCGACCCGTACGGCAACTCGCTTGCTTGGACTGGCAATGAACCGGGCAATTTCCCGCTTTACGCCATGCTCCCGGACGATGATATTTATTTGTACGGGGTGCTGCCGTATGGGATGGTGCTTTACCAAAATGGAAAAGGCACATACTTTGACTGGCCGGGGTTGATGCCACGCCGTGTCCTTCCGCAAATGATGTATAATGATTTCGATGGTGACGGCGCAAAGGATTTAGCCGTAACCTTGCTTATCGGTTCCGGGACAGGGTTTCACGTTATGGATTTGCATATCCTTACCATTGGAGGAACTGTAAATGATTGGTATGAACCGATATATACAGACCATGTTTTAGCGGCAGCCAATGTTAGCGAGTGGATGGCGGAACCGATTACAGCGACATTGACAGATGACGGCAATTCGATCATCTTAGACTTTTTAGGGAAAAATTTTGAGGTGGTATACAATGCCTATTCGGACAGCGGCTCATTTACAGGCATCTCTTACGGCGATATTGTACATTTTGTGTTTGAAGATAATCGCATCAAAACAAGCATTGCGCTTGGTTTTACCTGCGAGAATTACACAACGCCGGATTTCATTGGAGATATTGAGGCATATGTGGTTTTTGACGGAGTAAATTTCAATTTGGAGGAATACACTTTTACCTTGTACCCAAACCGATAAAAAACACTCTCTACGTCAATGACTTTGCGGCTGCGGCTGTGGGGCAAGCGTCCTTTTTGATTTTGATCAGGGTCGGGGGTTCGGTCATAAAATCATCAAGCGGCTAAGGAAAAGTAAACCTTAGCCGCTTATATTATAGGAGGTGCATATGATGCTTATCAGAGAAGAAAAAGCACGGGAGTTGTTCGCCAACGGCTACAACTGCGCACAGTCGGTATTGGGCGTATTCTGTGAGGAAGCGGGACTGGACTTGCCCACGGCGTTCAAACTCTCCAATGGGTTCGGCGGCGGAATACGCTGCGGTGAAATCTGCGGCGCGGTGACCGGCGGGATCATGGCAATCGGCCTGAAGTGCGGGTTTTATAAGGAAAAAGACTTTGAGCAAAAGGGGTATTGCAACCTTAAAACATATGAGTTTATCGAGCGATTCAAGGAAGAAAACGGCTCGGTCATATGCCGTGACTTGCTCGGCGTAGATATCCGCTCGCCGGAAGATCATATGAAGCTGGCATCACAGGAGGCGTTCAAGGCCATATGCCCAAAGATGGTAACATCCGCCGTGAGGTTGCTGGAAGGCATGGAATTTAGGGAGGAACAGGAAGTTCAAAACGAAATCGCGTATTACAACGCCCTACCCTGTGTGTTTGACGGTTTCATCAACATTCCAGAGCTTTCCGACGGCGCGATACATCTCGTCTGTATGGCAAAGCATCCCGCGGACCTCGAAAAGAAGTGGGTCCCCTGGTATGATTTCATCATATGCAAAGGCAGTGAAAAAATCGGTACCATCAATCTGCGAATCGGGTATACAGACGGCCTGTACTACGGCGGGCAAATCGGTTATAACGTGGAGGAAGCGCACCGCGGCAACGGATACGCCGTCCGCGCCTGCCGTTTACTGCTGCCAGTGGCAAGGGCGCACAGCATGACAAAGCTCCTTATCACCAACAACCATACCAACACCGCCTCAATGCGGGTCTGCGAAAAACTGGGCGCGAAGCTCGTCCGCACGACGCGGACGCCGGAATGGCATGAACTGTATAAAGAAGGGCATCGCTTTTCCAATATCTACGAATGGAGCGTGGAGTAAGTGAACCTCCATTTTACATACGGCGACAAAGCCACAGCCATTGATATTATGCGCGAAGCAGCGCGGTGGCTGATCGATTCCGGCAAGCCGATGTGGAGCCTGGATGAATTGGCCGATGAAGCCATCGTCAACCCGCCCGAAGAGTTTGTCGTCTTGTGGGACGGGGAGGAAAGCGCCGCCGCGATGACCCTGAGCTATGTGGACGAACTATTCTGGCCGGAGATTCCGCCGGGAACGTCCGGCTTCATCCATAAACTGTCGGTCAGGAGGAAATACGCGGGGAAAGGGCTTGCCGCGCTTCTGGTGGAGCACGGAAAACAGATATGCGCGGATAAAGGGCTGCGTTTTCTCCGCCTGGACTGCGATCCGCACAGGGAGGGGCTGATGTCATTTTATAAGGCTTGTGGGTTTTCATTGGTTGAAATCAAGGTCATAAACGCCTACGGAATGGGTAAGATTGACCTTGCCATGTTTGAAATGGACTGTCTCGCTTACTCCGGCTGTTCCCCTTCCACCGGCATGGAAATCATCCGTCCATACCATGTCAGCGCTTCGTTGTAAGCCGCGAAGATTTCGCGGATGTTCATGTTCCTGATCAGCGCGATCCGGGATATTTCCGTCCATTCGCCCTCTTCATAGAGCTGAATGAACCGGTATACCTCCGAAAAGTCGTTGCTCCCCCCAAGCAGGGCCGTTTTGACCTTTTCCGGTACCTGTACGATTTCCAGCGCCTGCTCGATGCCCATCTCCAAAATGACGTTCAGCACGGAAAACAGGCCCATTAAGAAGAGGTTATCCCTATGGACGACCATCTCAAACATCTCCGCCAGATTGTCGCAGAACCTCGCGCGTATCATCGAGAGCCTTGTGACCTCGCTCGGGCTTTCCATCCCCAGCGTAGACGTAACGGCGGTGGTGACCCATTTCTTGATTTCTTTCTGGCCAAGCAGCGCCGCCGCGTGACGCAGGCTGGTGATGCTGTCTCCCCTGACGCGGGAGGAATTGACCATTTTGAGGAACTGAATGGCCAGCGCAGTGTCCCTTTGGACAATGCCCGCGAACTTGTCCAAATCGAAATCATCCTGGCTGACCTGATTGATGAGCGATATATAGTTGACCTTCAGCGGTGAAACGCGTATGTCGCGGACAATGGCGGAAGTCTTATAAAACTGGCCCTGTAAAAGCTCCGCGCCGTTTAAGCCCGCCTTGTTGAAGGCCTCGTCGGTATTGATTCCCCGCGCGATGACTTTGGTGCGGGCAAAGGTTTTCTTGATTCTCGCGTTGAGGATCGGGATGGCCGCCGTATCGCCGGTATTAAAGATGAAATCGGTCTGCGGAAAAAACGGCTCCAGCGCCTCATAGTCGTTGCGGTGGATGAACGCCGTCTTGAAGCCCAACTCCTTAAAGCGGGTGACCCTTTTTAAGTTGGCTTCCGAAAGCTCGATTTTACGCCCCATAAGCAAGGCCACAAGGGACTTATCAACGGAGCAGACATCTTCAAGATCCATCGCCAGATGCACGTTGGTCACGGGAATAAAAATGAGTTTATTTGAGGTCAGGGCTTCCAGTCCGATTTGGCTGATAAAGTCAAAAAACGGGGTGTTGACTTCGTTGTCAAAGGCGTAGGCCTTTCCTTCCTGCAACAGCGCGTTGCCGACTTGAAAGGACAGATAGTACGCGAAAACCTCTTTGCTCCTGTTGAACACCGGCTTTGGCGCAACCAGCAAATCCATATCCGTTACTCCCCTATCTTTCATTGACTTACATACAGTATAGCAGAACCTACCGATTTATCAAGATATAATGCAAAAAATGCGGGTAATTATCAAGGTATTTTTGCAAGTTAGGCGTTTATATTATGAGTCATCTAGTATCTGTCCGTCAGCTTTTTGGGGGCGCTCCCGCTGTCCGCAAGCCTGAAACGCTCGACTTGCTCATTGAGAATGCCGGACTGGCTGTTCATTTCCTCAGACGCCGCGGCGGATTCTTCGGCGGTCGCGCTGTTTTGCTGGACGACTTGCGCCACTTGATCGATACCTACATTGATTTGCTTGATACTGGCTGACTGCACTTCCGATGACCGCGCGATTTCATGGATGATTTTCCCGCTTTCGTTGATGCCGGACACGATTTCCGCAAGGCTTGCGGCGGTTTCTTCCGCGATACGCGATCCCAGCTCGGCCTTCTCCATCGAAGCGGCAATCAAGCCGCCCGTGTCTTTCGCCGCGTCGGCGCTCTTGGCGGCCAAACTGCGGACTTCCTCCGCTACGACCGCAAAGCCTTTGCCATGCTGCCCCGCCCGCGCCGCTTCCACTGCGGCGTTTAGTGCAAGAATATTGGTTTGGAACGCAATATCGTCTATGACCTTGATTACTTTTTGTATATTCTGACTGGCCTGATTGATTTCTTTGACGGCGGCTGTCATCTCATCCATCTGGCGGCTGCTCTTTTCAGCGCTGCCTTTGATGGTATCGGCAAGCACGGCGGCACGGCCGGCCATATCCTCGTTCTCATTTGTCTTTCGGGTAATTTCGGAAACGGATGATGAAAGCTGCTCAATGGAAGCGGCCTGCTCGGTCGAACCTTGCGCCAGCAGCTGCGAACCGTCGGCAATCTGCTTGGAACCGGAGGCAACCTGATGGGCGGTTTCATTGATTCTCGCAAACATATCATTGAGGTTGCGCAGCATATCGGCAATCGCGTGGCCGGTACGGTCGCCCGCGCCGCGCGGCTGTATCTCAATCGACAGATCGCCCGCCGCGATGCTTTCCAGCCATTCGGTCTGCTGCCGGTTGAAAGTCTCCATCGCCCGGAAGGAATCCGCGAGCATCGCGATCTCACCGATATAATTGCCGTCCAGCCGTGTGCCGGTTTCCCCCCGCGCGAGAAGATTCGCGGCCTTGGTCACATCCTTGACCGGACGCACGATCATCCTTCTGAGCGAGAAGTAAATCAACGCCGCGGCGATCAGCAGGGCGGGAACGGATACCAAAACCGCCGCCCATATTTGCTGATAGATTGGAGCGTTGACGACGCCTTCATGAATGGCTGTGTAAAGAATCCAGCCGACGGACGGAATCAGGCTGGCGGTATAATAGCGCGCAATGCCGTCCGGGCCGCGTATACTGATGGCTTCGCCGCCCATGACGGCATTTCCGCTCAGCACGCTGTAACGCCCGTCGCCCAGAGTGGAAAGGTATTGGAACGTGGTATCTCCGTCTTGATTGACGGAGGGCGCGTAGTCGCTGTTTTGATGCACCAGAATACCGCCGTCCGCGTCCGCCAGGAACGCGTAGCTGCCTTCTCCCACATCGACCCCTTCCACAACGTCCTGAAGGACGGTAGCGATAATGTCGATCGCGACGACGCCCGCTATAGAACCATTATGGTAGAAGACTTGCGAAAGAGTAAGGCAGAAATTCTCGGTGCTCGCGTCTTGATACAGTTCGGAAATATAGATTTTGCCGGGGCTGGCCACCGCGCCCTTATACCAGTCGCGCTCGTTGGCTTGCCATCCGTCGTCCGGCACCCATTCGTCGCTGAACACGCCGGAACCGTCCGGGTACCCCGCATAGACGGCGAAATAATCCGCGCTGGATTCAGCGTGTTGATACAGAATCGGGAAAATCGTTTCGGCTCTGACATCGTGAAACGCTGTAAATCCGTTTGCGATCGCGCCGGTATAAGCGATCTGCTCGTTGATCCAGCCGTTAAGTTTTTCGGCGTTGCGGGCGGTGTCTTCATAGATACGTCCAAGAGACTGTTCATGTATCGCGCTTCCGGCCAGTATACAGCCAATGGCGGCGACCAGAATCATACCGATCATCGAAATGGCCAGTAAGATTGAGAGTAAGCGGGAGCTAATACTACGCATGATAGACTACCTCCTCTTTCTGTATCGTTTGTAATTATACTTGATTTTCAACCTCATTGCAACAAAATTCGACAAAGACAGCCTCTATTATGAGGCTGTCTTTGCTCTTTATCAATTATTGGGCGGCTTTTGAACTGTGGAAAGGACATGGCGAAGCATTGGAGTATTCTGCTTTGCTATATACTGCGGAGGAAAAATATTTGAACGGACGTTTGCAATTTTAATCTTTGTGTGTTATACTGTTTTCAACAACGATCACAAGGGGTGGCCGGTATGAAAAAAGTATCCGTCAAACAGCAAAGGATTCTTGAATTTATCGAACGATTCACAAAGGAGCATAAATACCCCCCCAGCGTACGCGAAATCGGGGCCGCGGTCGGGCTGCGCAGCCCGTCAACAGTCCACGCGCATATCAAAGCCCTGAAAGAGAAAGGCTTTTTGCAAAAAGACGACCGCAAAACCAGAGCCTTGAGCTTACCGGGGCGCAATCTGACCACGGACGGCATCCCCATTGTCGGCCGGGTCACCGCCGGTTTGCCTATCCTCGCCTTTGAGGATGAGCGCGGCGTACTGGCCTACCAGCCGCCGGGCGGGGGCGATTATTTCGCTTTAGAGGTACGCGGCGACTCGATGTCCGGCATCGGCATCCTCGACGGCGATTATGTCGTCGTGCGGAGGCAACCCACCGCCCGCAACGGGCAGGTCGTGGTCGCGCTGCTGGAGGACGAGGCCACCGTCAAACGCCTCAAACGGGACAACGGTGAGGTCTGGTTGCTTCCCGAAAACCCCGGTTACGACCCCATTGCCGCCCACAACTGCGATATACTGGGCGTCGTCGCGTCGGTCGTCCGCGAAGCCGTCCATTAGGGCATAAAGCAAATAGCCGCCATGGGCGGCTATTTTAGAACGCTCAGCCTGTGGTCACCTCTAAAACGATGGGATACTCGCTGCTCACGCCCGTAAAGGACGCGTGCAGACCCTTATCGTCCACCTTCCAGTCCAGCGGGCGCCCTTCAAACCCCAGCAGGCGGACTTTTTCGATCACGCCGCCGAAGGGGTGCCAGCCGTCCTTGTTCACCCCAGCCAGCGATTTGACCGTCACCTTGCCGTCTTCGGGGCATCGCATCACTGTGGCGTAAATTTTACCTTTGTTGACAGTGAAGCGTATATCCTCCTGGGTATACGCAAGCTCCCCTTCGGAAAAACCGCCTCCCTTGACGTTTGTGGGGCCTTCCATCGCCGTCTTCCACGGCACGGAACCGTATACCGCGTCGCCGTTGGCTTTGAGCCATTTCCCCACCTCGCGGAGGATTTTTATGTCCTGATCGGGCAGCGTTCCGTCGGCTTTGGGACCGACATTGAGCAGCAGGACGCCGTTTTTACTGACCACGTCGATTAAGTTCTGTATGATCTCAACCGGCGGCTTATAGTCATTCTGCTCGGTATAGCACCAGCTGTTGCGTGCCGTGGAGGTGCAGGACTGCCACAAAAATGGCTTTGCCTCGGTAAAGCCCCCCCGCTCCATTTCGGGAACGCCGCAGGTAAACGGCATCCCGTCATCCTTGAAAGCGATGGCCGGTTCAAAGCCCCATTCCGCCGCGCGGTTGTAGTAATACGCCGCGAAACGGCGCAGCATCGGTTTGAATGAGAAGTGCTTGACCCACCAGTCAAAATAAACCATCCGCGGGCGGGCGGTCTCCACCAGCTCGACGCAGCGCGCAAACCAGTCTTGGATGTATTCCTCCGTCGGGACGGGCTTGCTGTATATGTCATGGTGCGGCCCCTCCGGCATGGAGGGCCAGTATATGTCGTCCCGCGCAGGTTCCTTGACGTCGCTGTCAAACTGGCGCCCGTTCCCCAAAAACCACCAGTGCTCCGCGCGGTGAGAAGAAGCGCAGCGAGTCAAGCCGCGTCTGTCGCAAGCGGCGAGCAGCTCGCCCAATACGTCGCGTTTCGGCCCCATTTCGGCGGCGTTCCAGCGCGACAGGGCGCTTGGATACATCTGAAAGCCGTCGTGGTGTTCCGCGACCGGCACGGCATACCGCGCCCCAGCGTCCCAAAAGGCCTCCGCCCATGCGTCGGGGTCGAATTTCTCCGCCTTGAACAGGGGGATGAAATCCTTATACCCAAAATCCTTGTGCGGGCCGTAGGTTTTGACATGGTGCTCAAACTCATGGCCGCCCTGTATGTACATATTGCGCGGATACCACTCGTGGGCATACGCCGGGACACTGTATACGCCCCAGTGGATAAAGATGCCCAGCTTCGCGCCGCGCAGCCACGCCGGAGGGGTGTACGCAGACAGCGACTCCCAGTCGTCGGTATACGGCCCGTTTGCGATGGCCGAATCGGCTATCCTATGAAAATCCATGCCATTTCATCTCCTTTTTGATTCAGTATAACACGCTAAGGCCCAAAAAGCCATACACTGAAACAGAGGCGGAACGACAACGCCCCGAAAACAGAAAGGAATGATTTGCCCCATGGACAGTTTCAACCCGATGAGTATGCAGATGGATTTCGCTGACCGTATGGAGCGGCTTTACCCCGAGACGGCAGCAATGATAGCCCCACATACGCGCGATTTGGTAGATGCGCTTGATGACGACGCGGTGGAAACGATCAGCTCCGCCGATATTGCCCGTATGGCCGACGAGGCCGCGCGCCGGAGCGGCATGGCGTCTAACATGCCCGCGGGACACAACCCGGGTACCCTCGGAGACCTGACGCGCGCGCTCGTTGTCCGCGAGCTGATCGACAGGCACCGCCACAGGCGCCATGGCAGGCACGACGGCCGGTTCCCTTTCTTCCCGTTCTTCTTTTTCCCGTTCGACAACCGGGATTTCCGGCATTTCCACGGCTTCGACCGTGACTTTGGGCACCATCGCCGCCATATGTAAAGCCGTGCCTTCTTGCATTTTCCCCCTGTTTCCGATATACTGGAACGGGGGGATTGCTTATGACGCCGGAAGATATCAATCGTTTGCTATACGGGCGTTATGGGGATCTGGGCTGGTGGCCGGCCGAAACGCCGTATGAGGTCATGGCCGGGGCGATTCTCACGCAGAACACCGCCTGGGGCAATGTGGAGAAAGCCATCGCCCGGTTTGAGGGCAATCTCACGCCGGAACGGGTGGAAGCCATGCCGCCGGATGAACTGGCCGATACCATACGCCCCGCCGGGTTTTTCAATCAAAAGGCGGGGTATCTCAAAACGCTCACAGCCTGGTTCAAGCGGTACGGCTATTCGGCGGAAAACGCAAGCGGGCGCGGCCTCGAGCCGCTGCGCGAAGAGCTGCTGGCCTTGCGGGGAATCGGAAAAGAGACGGCAGACTCCATCCTGCTGTATGCGCTGGAGCTGCCCACTTTCGTCGTGGACGCGTATACATCGCGCCTGCTCACGCGGCTGGGCTGCGGCCCATGCCCGCCGCTCTCCTATGACGCGAT
>JAIRUW010000080.1 GCA_031254195.1 Oscillospiraceae bacterium | reverse complement strand
CATGCCTTAACTTCAAAAGCCCTAACCAAGTCCTCAGCGATTATCTCGCGGTTATGTAGCGAAACCATATCAAGGGCTTGCTCTATTATTCTGTTACCTATCATTGACGCTTCTACATTTGTTGCTGAAAATAATTAAATCCAATCTTCCCAAAGCGTGTTACATGTGGTATAATGTATATTGCTTTGTATAAAATCAGAGTGGGATAGGTGGATTACGCTTGGGCGCGCTGGATAGGCTTAGGGATACGCTGTTGGATATGGCCGAACGTTTTGCGGCCTATATCGGCGCGTTCAGAATCTGGGACATCGTCGATATTCTGCTGGTTACCGTGATCATTTATTTTGCCATACAGCTTATGCGGCGTTCCAGCGCGTTTTCCGTCATGAAGGGCATTATTGTCCTGGTCCTCGTTCTGGTCCTGTCAGGGATGCTTGATTTGCATACCCTCAATTTCCTGCTTTACAGCACCTTACAGGTCGGTGTGCTGGCCGCCATTGTGCTGTTCCAGCCGGAGTTCCGCAAGGTGCTGGGACAGATGGGCACCACCGCCAACCTGCCGATCGGCCGCGGCGAAGCAAGCACTCTGGAAAAATGTATCGCCAATACGGTAGAAGCCTGCCGCGACCTCTCCTGGCAGCGGCAGGGCGCGCTGATTGTCTTGGAGCGGCGCGACCCTTTGGATGATTATGTGGAAACCGGTACGGTCATCGACGCGGCCGTCAGCGCCGACCTTTTGAAAAATATTTTCTACCCCAAAGCCCCGTTGCATGACGGCGCGGTCATTATCCGCGGGGGGCGCGTCACCGGAGCCGGCTGTATGCTCCCGCTCACAAGCAACCAACACCTCAACCGCGACCTCGGCATGAGGCATCGCGCCGGAATCGGCATGAGTGAAAATTCCGACGCCGTCGTCGTCATCGTCTCAGAGGAAACCGGCTCCATGTCGGCCGCCGTCGGCGGTATGCTCAAGCGCCATCTCGCGCCCGAGACTCTGGAAAAGCTGCTCCGCCTGGAGCTGATGCCCGCCGAGCCGCAGAACGGAAAAAAAGGTTTGGGCGGTCTGTCCGATAGAATCCGCAGGAAGGGGGACGGCGCTTGAAAAAGCTGAAAAAGGGCAACATTCTGATATGGGCGCTGTCGCTTGTCATAGCTGTTGTTCTGTGGGGTTATGTGGTGTTCTATGTCAACCCCGAGGGCGATATTTCGGTAAGCGGTATTCCTGTCGAGTTCATCAATGAGTCGGCCCTCACCGGCAAGCGCCTGATGCTGGTCGACGGCAGGGACACTACTATTGACTTACGCTTCACGGGCCGGATGCAGAACCTCGTGGGAATCAATAAGGATACCGTCACAGCCGTAATCAACCTCAGAGATACCAACGCAACCGGCGATATTCTGATGGAGTATGAGATTCGGGGGCCGGCGGAGCTGGATTATCTTACCATTCACCGCATTCGCCCCGTCGTTTCCGTGACAATTGACAGGATTTCCAGCAAATATGTCGACCTCCAGCTTGATTTGGCGGGAGAATTCGCGGAAGGCTACGACTATGACCCCGCTGTGTTTGAACCCGCGCGGATCTACATCACAGGTCCGGCCACTGAGCTGGACGCAGTCCACTCGGCTGTGGCAAGATATGAGCCGCCGGATCCCATCTCCCGCAGCGTCAGCTACCTCCCGACCGATTATACTCTATATACCGAAAGCGGAGATATTGTTGAGAGCGAGTATATTACTGCCGATTACGACGAGGTCTGGCTGTCGTTCACTGTCTTCATGGTCAAGACGGTTCCGTTGGTTATCAACTTTGTCGAAGGCGGCGGCTTGACGGAAAGCAATATCATCATGGACATTTCCCCCGCCAGCGTCCGCATAGCGGGCGACCCTGAGCTGCTGGCCGATATTGGCAGGATCGTCATCGCCCAGATTGACCTCGCTTCGCTGCTGAACGGCCTGGATCATGAAGTATATGCCATCCCATATCCAGAAGGCGTCAAGAATAGGGATAATAGAGACGAGGCCGAAGCGTCCATTCAAATCGTCGGTGTGACGACGCGTGACTTCAATACCATGAATATCAACATAAAGGGATTGGTTCTGCCCGAAGGGTACGCCTACAATCTTGTCTCGGGAATGGTGACCGTAACCCTGCGCGGGCCGCTAGACGAATTGAATCATATACAGCCCAACGACGTCCGCATTGTGGCTGATTTTTCCGACGAGGCGATCACGTCCGCCGGACGGTATAGGCGGACCGCGGAAGCCTATGTGGATGGATCTGACACGGTGGGAGCGGTCAAAAAGGGGTACGAGGTCGTCATCGACGTCGCGCCGATACCGGAGGATGAACCGCAATGACGCAAACGGCGGTCGTGATCAAAATCCACGGACCGGGGCTTTGCGAGGTACGGGTGCGCCGGACGGCGGCTTGCGGCGATAGCTGCGATTCCTGTAATAACCTCTGCGAGACGCCCGACATTGACGTTTTGGCGGTCAATACCGAGGGCGCTAGGCCGGGCGATCTGGTCTTGATCGAAGGCAGCCGGACGCTGCTGCTGGCCGCGTTGGTCTATCTGGCGCCGATCGTCCTCTTTTTACTCGGCTGGTTACTCCACCCTATCGCGGGCGCTGTGGGCATCCTAATCGGCGTCGGGGGCGTATTATATGTAAACCGTTTTCTACAGGATAAGGGCGGCGTTTCGGCGAAGGTCGTCGCCATCGTCGAACGGGCGGAATAATGTTTGGGTATATCAAACCCTACCAGCCGGAGCTCAAGTTCCGCGAAATGGCGCAATACCGCTCCGCCTACTGCGGTTTATGCCACACACTGTCCAAACGGTACGGTATATTCTCCCGGTTGCTGGTCAACTATGATTTTGTGCTCCCGGCCATGCTGTTTTGGTCAGGCCCCTACAACGCGGTAAAGCGTCGTTGCGCTCGGCATCCTTTTGCAAAAAACTGCTGTCTCTGCGAAAGCGCCGCCTTGAATTACTCAGCGGACGCACTGATACTGTTTACCGATTGGAAGCTGCGGGACGCCGTTTCAGACGCACGGTTCGCCCTGCTCGCCCGCCTGATGCGGCTGTTTTACCGCAAAGCCTTCCGCAAGGCGGCGGAACGCCTACCGGAAGAATCTATAGAATGCGCCCGGCGGATGGACGAGATCAGACAGCTTGAGGGGACAAAGGATACAAGCCTTGGCGCGGCCTATGCGTTCGGCTCGATGCTTGCCTGTTTGAGCCGGTTTTATGGCGGCAGCGATAACCAGCGCGCGGCGCACAGCCTGTTTTTTCATCTGGGGAGCTGGATTACCATCGCCGACGCCATCGACGACACACAGCGCGACAGCAAGTCTGGAAACTACAATGCCGTCACGGCATCGGGGCTTGAGCGTGAAAGCATATTCGCCCTGCTGGGACGCGAACAGGAACTGGCGCTGGCGGCGTTTGACTTACTGCCTGAGAACGTGTTTACCGATATTATCGGCAATATCCTGTCCATGGGGCTCCAATCCCGCGGACATGAACTCTATACAAAAGGAGGGGCGGCCCACACTGATGAGGGATCCGTATGAGGTATTGGGCGTCCCGCGCACCGCGTCGCAGGACGAGATAAAAAAGAGATACCGCGAGCTGGCGAAAAAATATCATCCCGATAAATACACCGGGAACGACCTTGCCGACCTTGCGCAGGAAAAAATGAAGGCCATCAACGAAGCGTATGACGCCATCATGCGCGAGCGCGAGGGACGCGGCCCGGCCGGCGGTCAGCAATACAACAGCCCTTACGGGCAGAACACACAGCCCCCCTACGGACAAAGCCCGTATGGGCCGAATCCATACGGGAGGCCCCCGCAAAGCGGCCCCGGCGGATGTTCCTGCTGCGAATGCTGCGCGGGGCTGATGTGCGCGGACTGTCTATGCTCATCGTTGAGATGCTGTTGAGAAAGAGCGCGCCGCGCTTGATGGGGGGATTGCTATGCCAAACAGTATGACGGGTTACGGGCGCGCTTCCAAAGACGCGCTGACCATAGACTTGCGTTCTGTCAACCACCGTTACCTTGACATTTCTGTCCGTACGCCGAGGAGCTACGCTTTTTTGGAGGAGCCGCTGAAGGCGCTGGCCGCCCGTTCCGCCGGACGGGGCAAGATCGAGATTGGCGTGACCGTGGACAACCTCGCGGCGGAGACGGTGAAGATCGCGCTCAACCGCCCCGTTCTGGAGAGCTATCTGGCGGCGGCGCGGACATTGGAAGAGGAATACGGCGTTGTAAACGACATCCGGGCGGCGGCGGCCCTGCGTTTTCCCGACGTAATGGCGGCGGCACGCCAGGAGCCGGAAACGGAAGCCGTTACGGCAACCGCCCTTTTTGCCGCCGGGGAAGCATTCGCGGATTTCAACGCGGCCCGTGCCCGCGAGGGCGCGAGATTAGCGGAGGACATCGAAGTCAAGCTGACAGAGATTGGACGGCTGACGGCTTTTATTGAAGCCCGTATGCCGGAAAATGTGGCGGCGTACCGTGAGCGCCTGCGGCTGAAGATAACTGAGATCCTCGAACAGCGCTCGTTTGACGAGTCGCGTATCCTCACGGAGGCCGCCGTCTATGCCGACCGCATCTGCGCCGATGAAGAGCTTGTACGCCTGAAAAGCCATGTCGCGGCGTTGCGCGGGATGCTCAAGCAATCCGGCGCGGTGGGGCGCAAGATGGACTTTTTGGTGCAAGAGTTCATGCGCGAGGCCAACACCATTGGCAGTAAGTGCGGAGATACGGAGACGGTTAGTTTTGTAGTGGACCTCAAAAGCGAGATTGAGAAGATACGCGAGCAAGTGCAGAACATAGAGTAGGGGTAGGTATCCATGAGGCTCATCAACATAGGGTTCGGCAATATGGTGTCCGCGGCGAGGCTGGTGGCGGTCGTAACGCCTGATTCCGCCCCCATGAAGCGCATCATTCAGGAGGCCCGCGACCGTGACAAACTGATCGACGCGACGCTGGGGCGGCGCACGAGGGCTGTGCTAATCATGGACTCCGATCATATCGTATTATCTTCCATCCTGCCGGAGACAGTGGCCGCCCGCCTGCAAGGCGGCGTGCCCCTCGCCGGGGATGAGGCGGAGGAGAGCTGAATGGCAGGGTTACTGCTGGTGGTATCCGGCCCGTCCGGGGCGGGCAAGAGCACCGTATTGAAGGCGGTGATGGAAAAACGGGGGGATATGTTTTTTTCCGTATCCGCCACGACGCGTCCGCCGCGCCCCGGCGAGACGGACGGATGTGAATACTATTTTATCTCGCCGGCAGAGTTTGCAAAGATGCAAGAGGAAGGGCTTTTGCTTGAAACCGGCGAGTTTGCCGGCAACTGGTACGGGACGCCGCGAGCCCCGGTGATGGAGCGTTTATCGCGCGGCGAGACGGTGGTGCTGGACATAGAGTCGGCGGGAGCGGCGCAGGTAAGGGAGCGGTGCCCCGAAGCGGTTACGGTCTTCTTAACGCCTTCCTCCGAGGATGAAGCCGAACGGCGGCTGCGGAGCCGGGGTACGGAAGCGGAGGAGGTCATCCAAAGGCGGCTCCTGGCTTCGCGCAAGGAATATATGGAGATTGACCAATATCAATATATCATAATCAACGATTCGCTGGAAGAAGCCGTATTGACATTGGACGCCGTCATCCTGGCGGAAATGGCGCGCGCCGAACGCAATCCCAGACTGTTTTCACGATACCGCAATCTGCGGCAAATTTGGTAGGAGGAGATTCTTATGCTTTCACCATCCATAAGCGAACTGATGCAGCACATCCCCAGCCGGTACCTGCTGGTCAACGTCACGGCGCGCCGTGCCCGCGAGATCGCCGAAACGGCGGAACGGCAGGAGATCCGGCTCAACGAGAAGCCGGTGAAAATGGCCATCAGTGAAATCGCCAACGGCGCGTTGGTCGGTCAGGTCAAGAAAGAGTATAACTATAAGCTGGATTGAAAGAGCAATTTGTCCATATAGCGGTGCGGCGCGTCCCGTATACGGCGGATAAGCCGTATACATACCGTGTGCCGCCCACATTGCGCGGCGCCGCCCAACCGGGGATGCGTGTGACCGTGCCGTTTGGCGGCGGCAACCGCAGGAGAGAAGGCTTTATCTTAGGCTTTGCCGGGGAATCCTCTCATGGAAGTAAAGCTGTAAAGGATATCGCTTCCCTGCTGGACGCCGGGCCTGTTTTGGAGGAGGAGCAGCTCCGCCTCGCCCTCTGGATGCGCGGCCGCTTCTACTGTACTTCTTATCAGGCTCTGCACGCCATGCTTCCTTCAGGGATGTGGTATGACTGGGAGGCCGGGGCCGGCGTAAAACGCCGGATGAACGACAAGACCGCTCTCCGCGCCGAGTTGGCCGTATCGGCCGAGGAAGCGCTTTCCTTTGAAATGGGGCGCCCGTCGCCCGCCCAGCGCGAGGTGCTGGAGTTGCTCTGCGACGCCGGCAGCGCTTCGGCGCAGGATATTTACTATCTGACCGGCACAAGCCGCCGTACCCTCAATGCGCTGGAAGCCAAAGGGCTGATCACCCTCTTTGAAGCGCCCGTCTATCACCCGCCGCGCGTAGCGGCCCCCGCGGAACCGGTCACCCTCAACCAAGAACAGCAGGCGGCGTTTGAACATTGCGCCGATGCACTGGATACGCGGCAGCCGGCCTGCGGGCTGTTGTACGGCGTGACCGGCAGCGGCAAGACCAATGTGTATATCCGCTTGGTCGAAAAGGTTTTATCGGAGGACGGCGGAGCGATCGTTCTAGTGCCTGAAATCGCTCTGACGCCTCAGTTGCTGTCCCTTTTCTCCGCTCATTTCGGCGAAAAGGCCGCGCTGCTGCACAGCGCGCTTTCGATGGGAGAGCGGCTTTCCGAATGGAAGCGTATCCGCGAAGGGCTTGCCAACGTCGTTTTGGGGACGCGCAGCGCCGTTTTCGCGCCTGTGCGGAATTTACGGCTGATCGTGCTGGACGAGGAGCAGGAAGGGACGTATAAATCCGCCGAGTCCCCGCGCTACCACGCGCGGGAGGTGGCAAAATACCGTTGCGTACAGCATAACGCGACGCTTCTGCTCGGCAGCGCCACGCCGTCGGTCGAGAGTTACAAGGCGGCGCTGGACGGGCAGATTTTCCTTTGCCGCATAACAGAACGGTATAATCAAACAGCACTGCCGGATGTGAAGATCGTCAACATACGCGACGAACGCAAATACGGCAACCCCACTACAATCAGTCAGCTTTTACACGGCGAGATCGCCCAAAACTTGCAAAACGGCGAACAGACGATATTATTGCTCAACCGGCGCGGGCATCATACGATGATGATATGCCCCGAATGTGGGCAGAATCCCGGCTGCGCGAGGTGCAGCGTCCCTTTGGCCTATCACTCGGCAAACGGGCGGCTGATGTGCCATTACTGCGGCTATTCGTCCAAGTACGGCGGCAAATGCGCCGAATGCGGGGAACCCCTTATCGCGCTGGGGGCGGGCACACAGCGCGTCATGGAAGAGCTGGCGGAGCTTTTCCCCGGCGTGGAAGCGCTGAGGATGGACGCCGACACTACCGGTACGCGCGGGGCGCATGAAAAACTGCTCAACCGCTTTAGAAAGCAAAAAATCCCTATCCTAATCGGGACGCAGATGGTCGCCAAGGGCTTGGATTTCCCCGATGTGACGCTGGTGGGCGTGCTCTGTGCCGACGCCGCTCTGCATATCGACGATTTCCGCGCCGGTGAACGCGCTTTCTCGCTGATAACACAAGTGGTCGGGCGGGCCGGCAGGGGCGGTAAGCCCGGACGCGCCGTGATACAGACTTACGCGCCCGGCCACCCTGTCATTTTAGCGGCGGCGGCACAGGATTACACCCGCTTTTACGAGGACGAGGCCGCCATGCGGCAGATACAGGGCTACCCCCCTTTCGCTCTGATGACCCGCCTCACCCTCTTTTCGCAAAACCAGGACGATACGCGGCGCGCCGGACTGCGTGTGCTTGACTGGATTGAAAAGTCCCGGTGCGATGGGGTCCATCGCGTACTTGGCCCCGCGCCCGACCATGTGGTGCGGCTGAATACACGCTACCGCTACCACATATTAATACTACATGACGGCAACGCCGCCGTACGCCGTATGACTCAAGGCATCCTGACGGCGTTCCCAAGCGATAAGCGCAATAAAGGCGTGGGCATTTTTGCCGACAGCCAGCCATAGAGGTGACAGAATGGGTTTACGGACAATTTTAAGCGGCGACGACCCCGCGCTCCGCAAGCAGAGCCGCGAGGTTACAAATTTCGACCGCCGCCTGCACAGTTTACTGGACGATTTGGCGGAAACGCTGGAGCACGCCTGCGGCGCAGGTCTGGCCGCCCCGCAGGTGGGCGTGCTGCGGCGCGTCTTCATCGTCAACATCGACGAGCTGATTGAGTTCATCAATCCCCGTATCGTCTTTTCGGGCGGGACGCAGGAGGGCGCGGAGGGCTGTCTCTCCATCCCCGGGCGGACCGGCCTTGTCACGCGCCCTGAGCGCGTAACGGTGCAAGCTCAGGACAGGCACGGCAAGCTCTTTGAAGTGGAGGGCGATGGGTATTTGGCCCGCGCGTTCTGCCACGAGCTGGATCATCTGGACGGCAGGCTTTACACGGACATCATGGAACGCTTTATGACAGAGGAAGAGCTTGCGGAGCTGGCACAAGAGGACGAGGACGAATGAGAATCGTGTTTATGGGCACCCCCGACTTCGCTCGCGCGTCGCTCGCGGCGCTGCTGGACATGCCGGAGCATACCGTTGCCGGGGTATTCACCCAGCCTGACCGCGCAAGCGGGCGCGGGATGAAGCTCCTCCCCTCCCCTGTAAAGGCATTGGCTTTAGAGCGTGGCATTCCTGTGTTCCAACCCGCCAAGATGCGTGACGGTACGGCGCTCGCCTGCTTGCGCGAGTTGCGGCCCGACCTTGTGACGGTGGTCGCCTATGGACGCCTGCTGCCTCGTGAGATGTTGGACTTGCCGTCTTTGGGCTGTGTCAATATCCACGCTTCCCTGCTGCCGGAACTGCGCGGCGCGGCCCCAATCCAATGGGCCATCGCCCGCGGGTTTGCGGAGACGGGCGTTACGGCGCAGTTGATGGCGGAGGAGTGCGACGCGGGCGATATACTATCCTCCAAAGCCACCCCCATCGGTGAGCGTGAGGACGCGGCCTCTTTACATGACCGGCTGCGCGACATGGGTGCGTCATTGCTGCAAGAGACTGTAAGCGCCATCGCGGACGGGACGGCGAAGCCTGTCCCGCAAGACCACGCAAAGGCGACGTTCGCGCCTATCCTGCGCAAGGAAGACGGGATCATAGATCTCACCCGCCCCGTACGCGAGATCGACTGCCTCATCCGTGCCATGACGCCGTGGCCGGGAGCGGTATTAGATGGTTTGAAAATACATCAGGCCAGAGTTGTTCTTCCGTCCTGCGCGCCGAACGCGCCATTGGGTCCAGCGTCACGCCGGTGCGGTGACGGGGGGATACTGGAACTATTGGAAGTACAAGCCCCCGGAAAGAAGCGCATGGACGCTGAGGAGTTTTTCAGGGGACAGAGACAGTTAACAGTTCATAGTTAACAGTTAACAGTTCATAGCGATAGGAGGTACACTATGCTCTATTACAGCCCGTTTGACATTTACTATGTCACGCTGGTCGTCCCGGCGGTGCTGTTCGCGCTGATTTGCCAGTGGCGCGTTTCGTCTACTTTCAAGAAGTATTCTAAGGTGCAGACGCGGCGCGGTATTACCGGCGAACAGGCGGCGAAGAAGGTCTGCTCATACGGCGACACACGGCATACGCTTGTAAAGCAGGTTCAGGGCCATCTGACTGACCATTTCAACCCCAAGACCAACGAGATTGGCCTCTCGGAGAGCGTTTACAGCCAATCAACGGTCGCTGCCGTGGGCGTCGCGGCGCATGAGGCGGGACACGCCTCACAATTTGCGCAAGATTACGGTCCCATGCGCCTGCGGCACATTCTGCTTCCGGTGACCAATGTCGCCTCGATGCTGGCCGTGCCGCTGGTCCTCATCGGGTTCTGGATGGAGTTTCTCATGCTGGTCAACGTCGGTATCTTGTTTTTCGGTGTGGCGTTTTTCTTTCAGGTCGTCACCCTGCCGGTGGAGTTCAACGCCTCCCGCAGGGCGCTTCGGGTGTTGGAATCGGGCGGTATGCTGGACGAGGACGAATTGCGGGGCGCCAAGAAGGTGCTGACCGCCGCCGCCATGACCTACGTAGCGGCTATGGCGGTATCGCTGGCGCAGCTTTTGCGGTTTATGATGATTGCCCGTGGCCGCAGACGCTAGGGCGGCCGCGCTATGGGCTTTGTCCCGGCGGCGGCGCGACGGCGTCCGTTTGGACGCCGCCTTGAACGAGGCGGTCAAGGGCCTGCCCCCGCGCGATAGTGCCTTGGCGACGCGGCTCTGTTACGGCGTTGTGCAGAACGGCGCGCTCATTGACCTTTCGCTGAAAGAGTATGTTCCAAAAACGCAGCCGCAGGTTTGGGACATCCTGCGTCTCGGCGCATACCAGCTTTGGTATCTCGACCGCGTACCGCACCGCGCCCTGACCGACGAGGCGGTGCGTCTCTGTAAGAAAACCGCGCCCCACGCGGCGGGGCTGGTCAACGCCGTACTGCGTCGGTTGCCGGGCAAACCACCGGAAACGGACGACGTATCGGTGAAATACAGCCTGCCCGAGTGGTTTTGTGAAAAGATGGCGGCCATCCTGCCGCCCGGGGAGCTGGAGCCGTTTTTCGCTTCCTGCAACGCGGTGCCGCCAATCTATATACTGGGCAACCTCCTGCGGGACATGCCGGAGAGCTATATCCTCACCGACCCCGCGGAGCTGAGCGGAATCCTGCGGGACGGCAGGGGGATTGTCGCCGACCCGGCGGCCAAAAAGGCCGTTGCGGCGCTGGACCCTCAGCCGGGACAGCGCGTTTGGGACACTTGTGCCGCGCCCGGCGGCAAGACGGCGATGATTGCTATGGCTATGCGCGATGAAGGTTATCTGCTGGCGACCGACAAGGGCGCCGGGAAACTGCCGATGATTGGCCAAACCCTTTCCCGTCTCGGCGTAACCATTGCTGAAGTTAAACAGGCGGACGCTTCCTCCTACTGGCCTGGCGGGCTGTTTGACGCCGTTTTATGCGACGTACCCTGCTCCGGCTTCGGCGTTCTGCGAAAGAAACCGGATATACGGTATCGGACGGAGGTCGGGCATTTCCCCGCTTTGCAGCTTGCCATCCTGCGCAACGCCGCCAAGGCGGTCAAAGAAGGCGGGACACTGGTCTATTGCACCTGCACCTTGCTGCCGGAAGAAAATGAGGGCGTTGTGCGGGAATTCCTAACCGATGATTTCGTGGTGGAAAGCATGGAAACATTATGGCCGCATAAACAGGATACGGATGGTTTTTTTATATGCCGCATGAAGAAGGACAACTGAATATCCTCTCGCTCTTCCCCGGGGAAATCGACGTTTTGCCGGTTTACCGGAGAAAACAGATTTTTGCGTGGCTTGGCAAAAAGGGCGCGCGGTCGTTTGAGGAAATGACCGACCTGCCCAAGACGCTGCGCTCGGAGCTTGCGGAACGGTATAGTCTGAGTGTACCGAAGGAGCTGGAGCGGCAAATCTCCGCCGACGGGACACAAAAAATCATGTGGGGCCTCGTGGACGGCGAACGCGTGGAAACGGCGCTGATGCGCTATAAGCACGGCTACTCCGTCTGCCTTTCCACACAGGCGGGCTGCCGTCAGGGATGCGCATTCTGCGCCTCCGGTTCACACGGGTTTTCCCGCAACCTGACCGCCGGGGAGATATTGGGGCAGGCGATTTACTGCGGCGTCGAATATGGTCATGCCGTACTGATGGGTACCGGCGAGCCGCTGGACAATTTTGACGAGACGGTACGCTTCATAAAGCTGGTCAGCCACCCGGACGGACGGAACCTTGGCGTAAGGCATGTCTCCCTGTCTACCTGCGGCGATGTGCCGGGTATCTTAAAGCTCGCCGAACTGGGGCTTCCCGTAACGCTCTCGGTATCCCTGCACGCGCCTGACGACGAAACAAGGAACCATATCATGCCGGTCAACCGGAAATACCCTATCTCTCAGCTTTTAGAGGCTTGCGGGAAATATTTTGAAAAAACGGCTCGACGAATCAGCTATGAGTATGTTATAATAGATGGGTTGAATGATTCGCCCGTGCAGGCGCGGCGGCTGGCCTCCCTGCTCAGGGGAACCCCGGCGCATGTCAACGTCATCCCGTATAACCCCGTTCCGGGCAAGCCTTTCCGGGCACCGGGACAGGATACGATACGGCGGTTTATGCGGGAGCTGGCCGGGTTACAGGCCACGGTGCGGAGGACGCTGGGTTCGGACATTATGGCCGCTTGCGGCCAGATGAGGAGCAACAGGCAATGCTAGGTTGGGCCATAACGGATAAGGGAGTCGCAAGGCGGGAGAACCAGGATTCTTTCTACCTTGAGCTTTCCCATGCCAACGACCAGGCTGTCTGCGTCGTTTGCGACGGTATGGGCGGCGCCCGCTCGGGCAATATCGCAAGCCAAATCGCCGCCGATATTTTTTGCGGCGACCTGCGTCTTCAAGTGAAGCCGGGGATGAGCCAAAAGAGCCTCAAAGCGGCATTGGCTTCGGCGGTCTCGGCCGCCAACAAGCAGATTTATGAGAAGGCGCGTACAGACGCCGACTATTGCGGCATGGGCACCACGCTGGTGGGAGCTGTGGTGACGCCGGACAGTGCCGTCGTCGTCAATGTCGGGGACAGCCGGGCCTATCATATAAGCCAGAGCGGGATTCGGCAAATCACGCGCGACCACTCGCTGATCGAGGATTTGGTCGGGCGGGGGGAGCTGACGCGCGAGGAAGCGAAAAACCATCCCAGCAAACACCTTATCACACGCGTGCTCGGTACCGATCAGGCGGTCATCCCTGACCTTTTCATCGCGGAGTTCGAGGAGGGGGATTTTCTTCTGCTGTGCTCCGACGGCCTGACCAATGTCGTAGACGACCAGGAGATACTCTTTGAGGTTCTGCACGGAGGTGACCCCATGCTCGCCTGCGATAGGCTGATCGGCATGGCCAACAGCCGCGGCGGCCCGGACAACATCACAATCATCCTCATCCATATATAAAGTCATCCTCCCGAAGGCGGAGAGAAAGACTTATCGGAGGCAAAAGATGGATAAGTATATAGGAAAAACGCTGGACAACCGGTACGAGATCCTTGAGATCATGGGTATCGGCGGTATGGCGTATGTCTATAAGGCCCGCTGCCACCTGCTCAACCGGTTTGTGGCGATTAAGATACTCAAAGAGGAATACGCCCGCGACGCCGATTTCCGCAGGCGCTTCCACGCGGAAAGCCAAGCCGTCGCCATGCTCAGCCACCCCAACATCATGGCCGTTTATGACGTCTCCCGCTCCAAAGAGCTGGAGTATATCGTCATGGAACTGATCGACGGTATCACATTGAAGCAGTATATGCAGCGCAAGGGGCTTTTGAGCTGGCGCGAGGGGCTGCATTTTGCCATACAGATCGTCAAAGCCCTCTCCCACGCCCACAGCCGCGGCATCATCCACCGGGACATCAAGCCGCACAACATCATGATCCTGCGCGACGGCAGCGTAAAGGTCGCCGACTTCGGCATCGCCCGTTTCGCGAGTAAGCAGAATACCCTGACGCAGGAAGCGCTGGGCTCGGTGCACTATATATCGCCCGAACAGGCGCGGGGCAGCCATATCGACGCCCGCAGCGACATTTATTCGGTCGGCGTGGTGCTATACGAGATGCTGACCGAGCAACTCCCGTTTGAAGGAGACTCCCCTGTCTCCGTCGCTTTGCAGCATATCAGTTCCCTCCCGCTCGGCCCTCGCGAGATCAACCCCGACATCCCCGAGGCGCTGGAAATGATTGTCATCAAAGCCATGGCCCCAAAACTCACCAAACGCTATGCCTCCGCTGAGGAGATGCTGAAGGACTTGGAGGAATTTAGGAAAAATCCATCCATCTCTTTTGAATACGACGTCGCCGAATTGCAGACAGCGGCCGACGAGGGCCCGGAGGAGCCGACACGTTCACTGCCCGGCGGCGCCAAAGGCAAAGGGCTGAAGCTCGACGCCAA
>JAIRUW010000051.1 GCA_031254195.1 Oscillospiraceae bacterium | reverse complement strand
TTACCATCTCCATGACAAAGAGCTTCTCCTTTTGGCATGTGTTGTGTGGTAACTCCACTATACCTAAGGTCTTGCTCTTTGTCTCTTTTTTCTGTTACCCCTCTATTGTACCTTAACAGAATCGGGCTGACGTCCCGTCTCCGCCCATCCGCATAGGAGGGAGAGTGGGGCCGGAAAAACCATATAGTGGTCATTCTCAAATATAGTAATGCGAATTAGGCGTATCAGCCGGATAGTAAACCGAACATCACAGGTTATGACATAAACCGACAAAAACTGTGACGAAAGGGGGTGAATGATGTGGAATGGCGCGGAGACGGGCAGAGGAGCCAGGGACGGCAGGCCCCTATGCGATTGAGAAAGCCGTTGCGGCGCTGCGGATTCGCCTACTGAGATGCAAGCGGCTTCTCAAGGGGCTTGTTAGCATAATAGGGTACCTGAAAAAAATAGTAATATGCCAAATAAAGGGATACTAATGAACGCTTTTTGAACGCTTGCAAAAACATCTTGTAATTTGCACGGCTATCGTATACAATAATCGGGGTTATGGGCAAAGCTGCCCGAACTCAAAATAATGATGGTTCATCCAACAGAGGAGAGGTTCATCCATGAGCGCATCCAGGGAAAAGAGACTGCGTAAGGAGTCGAAGGCCGGAGGGCCGAGCTTGTCCGCGAGGAAAAAACAACAGCGGCAGGACACATTCAGGCGTGCCGTGGCGATTACCGTATCGGCGGTGGTCCTGTTCGCGCTGGTCATATTGGTCGTGTCCGGCTCGGGGATCATGCAGGCCAATCTGACGGTTCTGACGATTGGCGACGTGAAAATAAGCGGCGCGGAGTTTGATTTCCATTTCTTCCGCGCTTTGTTTGACACATACAGTATGTATGAGATGTATGGCCTGCTGGAATGGCTGAATCTGGACCTCAGCCGCTCCCTTCACCGCCAGGGCGCGTTCGGAGGGGACGAGTCATGGGCGGAGTACCTTGAGGGAGAGGCCACAGAGTCGCTGGAAATCATCGTCGCGCAAAGCGAAGCGGCCAAGCGCGAGGGAATTACGCTGACGAAGCAGGATATTGACAATATTGACAAAGCCATTGCCAACATTGAGGAAATGGCCAATCAGTATGGCATCAAGCCTGACCGCCTGCTGCGCGACAACTACGGGCGGGGCATCACGCTGAAAAGCTACCGCGCCTTCTTAGAGCGCGGCACCCTGTCCGACCGCTACGCGACTGTGACGCTGGAATCCTATAAGCGGAGCGACGCCGATTTGCAAAAGTATTATGAGGAAAACCGCGAAGACTATGATTATATTGATTACCACAACTTCACCATCAGCGGCGTCCCGGCCGACCAGTATGACCGCGAAGAGGAGTATACCGAAGAGGAACTGAACGCCTACCGCGAGACGCAGCGCAGGAAGGCAAACGATATGCTCTCCCGTGTGACCACCTCTGACGCGTTCCTGGCACTGAGCAGGGAGTTTGCCGGATTAGACAGCCCGGCGGACGACGATGAGGAAATCGATGGAGACGGGCAAGAGGAAGACCAAGAGGGCGACGGCGAAGGCAGCGAAGAAAACGGCGATGATACTGACGGTGAGGACGAAGCGGAAGACGGCACATTGAACGAGAAACTGTCTGTTGCTTCCGTCTCGGAGTCGCTGACGGAGTTTTTGCTCGACGATGCCCGCAGGCGGGGCGACAAGACCGTCGTGGAGGACGGGGACAATTTCATCGTCCTGCTCTTCTTAGAGCGCTACCGTGACGAGGAGATCAGCAAAAACGTACGGCACCTGCTGGTCCCGTATGACGGCTATGCCACTTCCGAGGAAGCGGAGGCGCGCGCCGAAGAGCTGCTGCAAATGTGGAAAGACGGCGCGGCGGACGAGGATTATTTCGCCGAGCTGGCCAACGAGTTTTCAACCGACGGCGGCTCCAACGCCAACGGCGGCCTGTATGAGGGCCTCAGCTCCGAGACCAATTTCGTCGAGGAGTTCAAGGACTGGTACCTCGACCCGGACCGCAAGCCCGGCGACACCGGCATCGTGGAGACCAGCCACGGGTTCCATGTCATGTATTTCAGCGGCTCCGGCGACCCGGTGTGGAAAGTCAACGTGAAGGACGCTATGAATACCGAGCAGTTTAAGGAGCACCAGACATTCCTGACCGAAGCGCTGAACGTCAAGCGCGGCTGGTTTGGAATGCTGTTTACGAAGTCGAAGTCTTCATAAAGTGACAGCAGTTTCCTCTTGCCAAAACGCCATTTGCGTGATATACTGTCTTCAGTTCCCTGCTTTTCGCGTGACGGGCCTTTTTAAACCCACATTTCCAAATCGGGATTCCGTCTTCCGCCGCGGTTTGCAGGCCTCCTGGCCGCCTTTGGCGCGCCGGATGTTGGAAGCAGTAAAGCGGCGGAGAGGTTGCCCACCTGCCGAGTCGTGCAGGTTATAAATGGGTTCGCACGGTCACAGCGGGGCTCCATTTCATAAAACAGGCCGCTCCTGCAAAGGAGCGGCCTGTTGATTCCTCAGCCTCGCCAGCGGCCCAAATAAATGGGCTGGATGACGTCTATATACATCAGCAGAATTATGATCAGCGCGGCAAACAGGAACACAAGCGTGGCCGTCATCATGGCCAGCAGTTTGCCCCGCGCGATCTCCCGCATAGGGGTCCTGCGCCCCGCAGCCGATATGGCGGCCAGCAGAATGACATTGAGCAGGGGAATATAGCAAAGCAGCTCCAAGATAAACATCCTGCCTGCCGAAACGTCGCCCTCCGCCAAACCCGGTCCTGCCTCCGGCTCTTCCGCTTCCTCGGCGGCGTCTTCGGCGGGAATGATGGGTTCGATCGGGAGAAGAGGCTCCTCCTCCGGTACCGGCCTCGCCAGCTCGGGCGCCGCCGCGGCGATGTTGACCCCTGTACCGCAGTGGTGGCAAAACTTGAAGCCGTCCAGTAAAACCAGCCCGCAACGCGTGCAAAGCACTTCTAAGTCCCTCCCGTTGATCAAATAGTAACTTTATATTACCGCAAAAAAAACGCCCTGTATAGGGTTTATAGAAATATTTATGAAAAACATTTGACAAGTTCACTAAAATTGGATAGAATAAAGTCGGTACACCCTGAAAGCGGGCGGGAAGCCCGCAGGGAGGTTTTGTAGTGTCGCAGAAAAAAGAAGGCAACAAAGTGCTGGACGTGCTGGAAAAGATGCGCGTCATCAAGAAAACGGACGATGACACTGAGCTGGAGCTGGAAGCCTTAGAGGACGCGGTTTCGGCGATGGAGACGGAGTCATTTGAGGTGCCGCCTGCGCAGCCGGCGCCGTCCCCCCCTGTCTACAACCCCGTCCCCGAAACGCCGTACGGCATTTCGGGCGAAGACAAGAACCTTTTTTGGGACGAGCAGCCCCAAAGCGGGGAAAGCACCGAACAATACCTCGACATAGGCCATCTGTACAATGTCTTCAATATGAAGACCCAAGGCGTTGATACCATATACCTGATCGAATCCTATATCAGCACCTTGCCCGAGACCTTGCCCGCCGAGCTGCGCCGGTCGATCATCCTCAAGATTATCGCCGCGTCCGGCTTTGACTTTGACCAGCTGCTCAACGACGGCATCGACCGCGTATCGCAGCTCAACGACTATTCCGCCAGGTTCGCTTCCCGGACTGAGGAGATCGTGGAGCGCCACAATGTAGAGATTGACGCTTTGGAACGCCAGATTCAGCAGATCCGCGAGGCGATCAACGAGCGCAAGAACCTACATAAGCGCCAGTTCCTCACCATCGAGAGTGAGGCCCAGCGCTTAAAGGATGTCTTGGATTTCATCACGAAATAGAGCCGCTCCATCGTCCGGCAGGGAGCGCATGGAGCGTGAACAGGAGAAGGAATGAGAAGGTACAAGCTAACGGGCCGGGGATGGGCGCTGGCATTTGTTGTCGCGGCGCTTCTCTTTGTCGGCACCTACGCGCTTGTATCTTTCGCGTTCGGCGGCGAGCCGCCCGAGAACGGGCCGTCAAACGACCCGGGGCTTTCCATGCCGGAGGCTACGAAGCCCGGCGTCCCGTCGGTTACGGACGACCCGACGCCGGAAGACCCAACACCCGTGGAGCCGACGCCGGAAGAGCCGTCGCCGTCTCCCGAACAGCCCAGCCCGTCGTTGGAACCTACCCCGTCGCCTACGCCTGTACCATCACCCTCGCCCGTACCGCCGCCGTCAGCTAAGCCCGCGGAGCCGTTACCGTCACCTTCGGAGCCTCCGCCGGAAGAGCCGTCGCCCGCGAAACCCGCGGCGTCACCTACAGAACCCGCGTGGGCCAATGACAAGACAAGCGTTATGTTTGCGTTTAACAGTGCCGAAATGCTGGAACCGGAGCATTATATTGCCGATCTGACCGAGTTTCTACCGCCGCTGGACGAGCTGGACGGGTATTTGGTCGTCGTCACAGCCTATACGGCTTCCGGCGAGACTGCTGAAGACTTGGCTGAGCTCCGCACCGAAGCGGTATATGAGATGTTAATCGATTTAGGATTGCCCGGCAGTAAGATCCGCCTGGTGGCAGACCCGGTTTCAGGCGGCTCGGAACCCTACCGGCAGCGGGCCGATGTATATTTTATTTATGTGGGGAACAAATGATGATCAAACTCAAAAACACCGCGTTATGCTATCAAGATGGCGCCCTTCTCCCTGCCGGAGAGGGCGCACTTTTATCCCGCGACGGCACGATGGCTTGGAAGATTCTCTCCGCGCACAACATAGGGCGGGGCGATTTGCTGAATATCCGCTTTGACGCGATGGCGTCGCACGACATCACCTATGTCGGCGTCGTCCAGACGGCGCGGGCCAGCGGCATGACGTCCTTCCCGCTGCCCTACGTGCTGACCAACTGCCACAACTCGCTCTGCGCCGTCGGCGGCACCATCAACGAGGACGACCACGCCTTCGGGCTGTCCGCCGCCGTCAAGTACGGCGGGGAATACGTCCCGGCGCATCTGGCCGTTATCCATCAGTACATGCGTGAACGCTACGCGGGCGGCGGGCGGATGATTCTCTGCTCCGACAGCCATACCCGTTACGGGCCGTACGGCACATTGGCCGTCGGCGAGGGCGGGCCGGAGCTGGTCAAGCAGCTGTTAGGCAAAACGTGGGATATAGCGCGCCCCGAGGTTGTGGCGGTATACCTGACCGGGACGCCGCGCCCCGGCGTCGGGCCGCAGGATGTGGCGCTGGCATTGATCGGGGCTACGTTTGGCAACGGGTTTGTCAAAAATAAGATACTGGAGTTCATCGGCCCCGGCATCGCCCCGCTGCCGATGGATTTCCGCAACGGCATTGATGTGATGACAACCGAAACCGCTTGCCTCTCAAGCATATGGGCGACCGACGGCGTTGTGAAAGACGGGCTGACGGCGCTGGGGCGACCGGGAGATTATAGAGAAATGTCGCCGGATGAGGGCGCGTGGTATGACGGCGCCGTGGAGATTGACCTCTCCGCCGTTGAGCCGATGATTGCGCTGCCTTTCCACCCGAGCAACGTCTATACCCTCCGTGAGTTTATCCAAAACGCGGAGGACTTGCTCAATGAGGTTTCCAAAAGCGCGAAAGAACAGTGGGGCTTTGATGTAAACCTTACTAATAAGCTGATAAACGGGCATCCCCGGGCCGACCAGGGAATTGTCGCGGGTTGCGCCGGGGGTTTATCAATGAACATACAAGCCATGCGGAAGACCTTGAAGGGGAAGCCCTTGGGCCATTTCCCCCTCTCTGTATACCCCGCCTCGCAGCCGATGGCATTGGAGCTGACCCGCGACGGCACGCTGGCGGACTTGATGTCCGCGGGCGTCTCCATCCGTTCGGCTTTCTGCGGCCCCTGTTTCGGCGCGGGCGACGTGCCGGCTTCAGGCGGCTTTTCCGTCCGCCATGTCACCCGCAACTTTATCAACCGCGAAGGCTCCAGGCCGGGCGACGGGCAGAGCGCCTTCGTCGCGCTGATGGACGCGCGGTCGATTGCCGCGACGGCTGCGAACAACGGGCTTTTAACCGCCGCAACGGAAGCGGACGGCGAAACGCCGCCCCAGCGGTTTGACGCCTCCCCCTATACCTCGCGGGTTTACTGCGGCGTTGGCAAACCGAAACCCGAGACGGAGCTGATTATGGGCCCCAATATCGCCGATTGGCCTGAGATGGCGCCCCTGCCGGATGATTTGACGCTGACGGTGGCCTCGGCGCTGTATGACCCGGTCACCACGACCGACGAGCTTATCCCGTCCGGCGAGACCTCGTCCTACCGCTCCAACCCGGTAAAGCTCGCCTCCTTCGCCCTCTCGCGCCGGGACCCCGGCTATGTGGAGCGGTGTAAGTCTTTGGGTTACGGCAGCGCGGTTGTGGCGCTGTGCCCCGGCGACGGCTCGGCGCGGGAACAGGCGGCCTCGTGCCAGCGGGTGCTGGGCGGCATCGCCAACATCGCCTTGGAATACGCCACCAAGCGGTACCGTTCCAATCTGATCAACTGGGGGATGCTGCCCTTTGAATGGCCGGAGCTGGAGACGGAGCGCCCGGCGATAGGGGATACGTTTGACATAAAAGGCATCCGCGCCGCCGTTGAGAATGGCGCGGAAGAGATCGAAGCCATATGGACGCACGCGGGCGCGCCCCGTGAGGTCACGCTCCGGCTGCCGGGGCTGACGGAGGACGAAAGGAAGACGGTGCTGGCGGGCTGCCTGATGAATGTACGGTAAGATGAAAAAGCTCTGGCAGATATTCGCCACCATGTTTTATATCGGGCTGTTCACCTTCGGCGGCGGGCTTGCCATGCTCCCGCAGATGAAACGCGTCTTTGTGCAGAAGCGCGGCTGGGTGACGGAGGAGGAGATTGTAGACTATTTCGCCGTGTCCCAGTCCATCCCCGGCGTGATCGCCACCAATACATCGGTGATGATCGGCTACCGGATGGCCGGGACGGCGGGGGCGCTGTGCGCCGCGTTCGGAGCGGTCCTGCCCTCCTTTTTGGTGCTGATCGCCGTGGCGGTGTTTTATCAGGCGTTTGTCGCCCACCCTGTAATGATCGGAGCGCTGCGCGGCATCAGCGCGGCGGTCGTCGCGCTGCTCTTCTATACCGTCTGGGGACTGCGCAAGACCACCCTGCGCGGGATCGCGGACGTTTTGCTTTGCCTGACGGCGGCGGCGCTCCTGCTGTTGTTGGGCGTAAACCCGGTTTGGGTCATCCTCGGCGGCCTGGCGGCCGGACTTTTCCGCGCTGTGTTCCGTGCCAGACGGAGGGCGCCGTGATGGACTTGCTGGCGCTCTACCTCACCTTCCTCAAGATCGGGATGTTCACCATCGGCGGCGGGCTGGCCATGCTCCCGCTGATGCAGAAGGAGCTGGTGGCGAACGGGCTGATGACGATGGCCGAGACGGTCGATATGGTCGCCATCTCGCAGATGACGCCCGGCCCCTTCGCCGTTAACGCTTCGACGTTTGCGGGGATGAAACTATACGGCGTCGCGGGCGCGGCTGCGGCAACGCTGGGCGTGGTCACGCCATCGGTGGTCATTACGGTATTCGTGGCGAAATTCTTTATCGCCTTTTCCAAAAGACAGGCCGTTCAGGATACGATGTCGGCTGTCCGCCCGGTGGTGACCGGCCTGATTTTGGCGGCGGCGCTGAGCATAGCGAACGAAGCGCTGCTGCGCGGCGGCACGGGCGGCGCGGATATTCCGGCAATCGTCATGGCGGCGGCGGGGCTGATTTTGCTGCTGACAGTGAAAAAACTCAGCCCGATACTTCTCATCATCGTCTGCGGAGCGTTGGGCGCGATATTTTTGCGATAGGGGGCTTATCAATGGAAATCAGAAAGATAAAGCCGGAAGAAAAGGTTGCGGCGTCGCTGCTGCAAGACATGGTATACCTGTCGGAGGGGCCGGAAGACTACGCAAAACAGCTACAAAACCCTTTGGAGCACAGCGAAGGGTATGAGAACATTTGGGCAGGGTTTGACGGTACGGGCAAGATGTGCTCGGTTACGGGCGTTTTTGACTATCGGGTGCGCTTTGACGGGCATATGGCCGATATGGGCGGCATAGGCGGGGTGGCCACTCTGGCGGAGGCCCGCAACGCCGGATATGTCCGCGAAACCTTTGCCAAGATTCTGCCGGTTATGCGGGAGGAAGGCAAGGTGTTTTCTTACCTGTACCCGTTTTCGTTCGGGTTTTACAGAAAATTCGGGTATGAGCTGTGCTACGCGCCCGCCCGCGCCACTATACCGATGGATTTTTTCAGGGAGTACCCCTTCCCCGGCGGCATGACACAATATCATCCCGGCGGCGACATCGCGCCGCTTATGGCGGTGTACGAAGCCTTTATCCGAGACAAAAACCTCCCCATCGTACGGGATACCGAGGCCATGCGGGAGTGGGCGGACAAAGACCCGTACAGGACCAAGCATTACGCTTACCTGCACCGGGACGGGCACGGCAGCCCCGACGCTTATCTGTTGTTCCGCGTGGACGAGGAGGACGGCGACAGAATCCTCCATGTCCGCGAGCTGGCGTGGGTTTCCCCCGGCGGGCTGCGGGCGGTGTTCGGGTTTATCGGCGGGCTGGGGCCGGAGTTTGAGACCCTGCGGTGGGACGCGCCGCGAGGGATCGACCTGCCCGCGCTGTTTAAGGACGGGTTTGACATCAAAATCCAGATCACCCCTTACGGCATGAACCGCATTGTGGACGTACGCCGCGCGCTGGAGCTGATGAGGGCGCCCAAACAGCCGGGACGGGCTGTCATTCGCGTGACGGATACGGCGCTGCCGTCCAATGACGGGACATATGCCGTCGAATGGGAAAACGGGGCGGTGTCGTCGGTCAAGCCGTCCGGCCTTGAGCCTGATTTGGATACGGATATCCAAACGCTGACGCAATTGGTCACGGGGTATTTGACTGTTGATCAGGCGAAACTGAAACGCGGGGTGGCCGTTTTAGGCGGCGAAGCCACGCTGCGGGCGCTGTTTGTGCATAAGGAATTGTATATTGCGGAGTTTTTCTAAATAGACATCCGGCAATAAACCCATATAAAGTTGCAAAGTTTAGGTATATGTGATATACTTTTTTCGAGCATCTTTCTGGTGATGCGCTTGAGGAAGAAAGGTTGATTTACCATGAGCCTAAAGAGAATCACCACTGTCGTGAAGATCGCGGTTCCCGCCTTGCTTGTGATTGCAATCGTTCTGTTTCTTCTGTTCAACTCACTGATCGCCCGTTCCCAGCAATTGCGGCAAGACAGCTCGGAGCTTACCGCGCTCGGCAACGCCATGCTCAACAACAACGATCATCTTGTCAAACTCATGCGGGAGTACGTTGTAACGCAAGACGACGCCGTCCTGCGGGAGTATGAGTCCATATTGAACGATTACGACAGCTTGGACGGCAAGCTGGACAGGATGATCGAAATCGGGCTGAGCGAGGGTGAGAAGACGCGCGTAGACACCTTGCTGGATCTGCTTGACAAGCTGGCCGCCATAGAAGACGATGCCTTTGGCGCACTCGACGACGGAGATGAGGCAGGCGCTTTTTCCATCATTTTTGGCAGTGAATACAGCAGCGCGGACAAAGCGCTTGGTGAGCAAACCAAAACGCTGATTGCCGACATCATGAACCGGACCGAAACGGATATAGAGAGAATCCACAGGCAAGAGCGCGTATGGCTCGCCATACTCGGTTTGTGTCTGGGCATTGCCATCGCCGTGGCTTTCATACTGTCTATCATCTTCGGCGGGGTGGTGAAACCGGTTGTCCTGCTGACCGCTTTTATGCACAAAGCGGGCACGACCGGCGATATTACATGCACCCCCGGGGAAAAGCGCATTTTGGGCTCTTTCACCAATAGGAAGGACGAGATCGGGCGGCTGATGGCCGGCTGCGGCGCGTATATAGACCATATGAACCTCGCGGCTGACGAGCTGGAGCATATCGCCGCCGGCGACTTGACTGTGGAGATCAAATCGCTTTCCGCTTCGGACACAATGGCCGGCTCCCTGAATAAGATGATTGACAACCTCAACCATATGTTTCATGAAATTCAAATCTCGGCCATGCAGGTATCGGACGGCTCCAAACATATTGCCGACGGCGCGGCCTCGTTATCCAGCGGGTCGGAAGAGCAGGCGGCGGCTATAGACGAGCTTTCGTCCACAGTGAACAAAATTTTGGAACAGACAAGCAATAGCGCGGCTGTCGCGAGGGAAGCGGCGGACATGTCGTCCGCAATCCGAAACAGCGCCGAAAAGGGCAGCAGCCAAATGAGCCATATGATGCAGGCGGTCACCGAGATTAACGACGCGAGCGGCCAGATCAGCAAGGTCATCAAAGTCATTGACGACATCGCCTTCCAGACCAACATCCTCGCCCTCAACGCCGCCGTCGAGGCCGCCCGCGCCGGACAGCACGGCAAAGGCTTCGCCGTCGTCGCCGAAGAGGTGCGCAACCTCGCCTCCAAGAGCGCGGAAGCGGCGAAAGATACAGGCGGGCTGATCGAAAACTCCGTCGCCAAGGCCAACCTCGGCATGTCCATCGCAACCGAGACGGCGCAGTCCCTCAAGGAGATCGTCGAGGGCATCAACCGCAGCTCCGGTCTGATTGTTGAGGTTGCCGGGAAAACGGACGAACAGGCAGCCGCCATCAGCCACCTCAACGCGGGGATCGACCAGGTGGCCTCGGTCATCCAGCAGAACAGCGCAACCGCCGAGGAAAGCTCCGCTTCCTCAGCGGAAATGAGCGGGCAGGCGAACCTTCTGGAGGATTTGATCGCGCAGTTCAAACTGAAACAGAACGGGCCGCGGAGCCTGCCGGCTGGGCGCCGGTGACCCGGACAGATTGGTGTGCCAAAAGGAGGTATTATCATGAATGGTATTAGCATAGTGCCTGCGGTATTATGGCTACTGTTATGGGCAGTGACTATTGTTTTTCTGTTGGGACATGGCTGGGCTATTAAATGGATATTTTGCATCACTACTGCTATTCCTAAAGAAGAAAAAGAGAAATATAAGCAAAGTTTTGACATAGTAAAAGCAAGCAGATTTATAGGAATTAGGTTTTTTCTTCCTATTTTCATCGTAGGGTCAATTGGAATCGTTAGAATGTATATTACAGGAGTAAAAATGGATTCGTCGTGGATTGGAATTGCAATAGGTGTTGTCGCAATCGCCTCACTTGGATATGGTTTATACTCGTTTAGGCATGTGTTTTCAGACAGGTTTAGATACAAGAGATGACAAAGTGCAAAAGACTATCAAACCGTGTTAGCGATTGGCAACATAATTGCTGCATCGTGTAAGAAAAGCCGAATAAAGCGAAAAAAAGAAAAGACCGGCCTTCCCAAAAAATAATATTGCAATCATACCAACTATATGGTATGATGAGCTGTAGTGCATATACCATTCACGGAGGTGAAACGACATGAAAGACGGTATCCATCCCCAATACACGCAGACCACCATCCGCTGCGCCTGCGGCGAAGTGATCGAAACAGGCTCTACAAGGGAGAATATCCGTGTGGAGATCTGCTCCAGGTGCCACCCCTTCTTTACCGGGAAGCAAAAGCTGGTGGACACCGGCGGGCGTGTTGACCGCTTCAACCGTAAATTTGGCAGAGCCTAAGCCCAACCCGCAGCGGAAGCATTCCGAGGCGGGTCATTCTCTCTATGGGGCGTGACATGCCGTCGTATCGCTCCGTGGCCAAACGGGGCGGGGATGAGTTCGTTGAGAAGGGGAGCCGCTTCATCGGGGTCTGCGCCCCGGTATCGGGCGAGGAGGAGGCTAAGGCCTTTGTCGCCTCGGTGCGCGGAGAGCACCCCGGCGCTTCGCACAACGTCTACGCCTACCGGCTCAGAGACGGCGTTTGCCGCTACAGCGACGACGGCGAGCCTTCAGGCACGGCGGGCGCCCCGGCGTTCGAGGTGCTGGCCCGCCGCGAGGTGGTCAACGCCGCTGTCGTCATAACACGGTATTTCGGCGGAACGCTGCTGGGCGCGGGCGGCCTGGTCCGGGCATACGCCAAAGCCTCGGCAATGGCGCTGGACGCGGCGGAAGTGGTGGAGATGCGCCCCTGGCGCGCGGGAGCGGTGGCCGTCCCTTACGCATTGTACGAACAGGCGGCGCGATTGCTGGGCGCGACGGGCGCGAAAGACATTACACCCGATTTCGGGGCGGATGTGACGGTACTGTTTACATTGCCGGAGGAGGACTGGGGCGCTATGGCCGAAGCATTGCGGGAACTGACGGCGGGGGGCGCGGAGCCGGTGAGGTTGCGTGATTTCTATGCCTGACCTCCGCAGCCGCTATCAGCGCGACGCCGACAAGATTGTGCATTCCAAGTCGTTTCGGCGGCTGATACATAAGACGCAGATGTTTTTGATGCCCGTGGGCGACCATTACCGCACCCGCATGACGCACGCGCTGGAGGTGTCGCGGATTGCGCGGACGATGGCGCGGGCGCTGGGACTGGACGAAGACCTCACCGAAGCGATCGCGCTGGGGCACGACTTGGGACACCCGCCGTTCGGCCACGCGGGCGAGCGGGCGCTGAACAGCATCATGCCCGGCGGCTTCTCGCACAACCGGCAGAGCCTGCGGGTGGTGGAGCGGCTGGAAAAGGACGGCAAAGGCCTTGGCCTCTCCGAAGAGGTGTGCGAGGGGATCTTGCGCCACACGGGGGATGCGCTTTCCCAATCAAGCGAGGGGCAGTTGGTACGCTATGCCGACCGCATTGCCTATCTCAGCCACGACATGGACGATGCTGTGCGCGGCGGCCTGCTCCATTTGACCGACGTCCCGGAGGAGCTGCGCGGGGAGTTGGGCGACACGCCCAAGGAGCGCATCAATACGCTGGTCAACGACCTTGTGGCCGAGAGCCGGGGCGGGGAAGTGCGCCTGTCGGGCAAAAAGCAGGAAGCGATGGACGCTTTGCGGGCGTTTATGTTTGAAAATGTATATTTCAACCCCCGCGCCAAGAGCGAGGAGGACAAGGTGCCGGAAGGCGTCGGGCTGCTGTTTCGATATTTCCTCGAGCGGTACAGCGAAGTGCCTCAAACCCTGCGCCGGGTCGCGGAAGAGGACGGCGAGGGGCCGGAGCGCGCCGTCTGTGACTACATAGCGGGCATGACCGACCGGTTTTTCGAGGCGAAACTGATGGAAGCGTTCATACCGCAGGGCTGGAAGCGCGTATAGCCTGTAAGGGTTATGGTAAATATAGCATGGAGCGGTGAAAATGGCCTTTCCCGGAGCTTTTTTAGACGAGCTGACGGTGAAAACCGATATGATCGCGCTCGTCTCGCAGTATACGCAGCCTGTACGGCGCGGGTCGCGCTGGTTTGCGCGGTGCCCGTTCCACAGTGAGAAGACGCCTTCGTTCACCGTCACGCCGGAAAGCGGCCTGTTCTATTGCTTTGGCTGTCAGGCCGGAGGCGGCCCGATTCAGTTTATCATGCGGGCGGAGAATCTGGAGTTTTCCGACGCGGTGCGCTATCTGGCCGGGAGGCTGGGGCTGGCAGTACCGGAGGACAGCGGCGATTTAGGGCTGCGCGTGAAGCGGGAGCGGCTGATTGAGGTCAACCGGTTGGCGGCCCGCTGGTTTTACGAAAGGCTGGGCAGCGAGGAAGGGCGGCTGTGCGCGGAGTATATGCGCTCGCGCGGCATGAAGCCGGACATGGCGCGGCGCTTTGGTTTAGGCTACGCGCCCGACCGCTGGGACGGTTTGCTGACCGCGATGGCGGCGGCCGGCGTATCGGCGGACGAGATGTCCGTGGCGGGGCTGGTTTCGCGCAATCAGCGCGGCGGATTGTATGACGCGTTCCGCGACCGGCTGGTTTTCCCCATTTTCGACCTGCGCGGGCAGGTGGTGGCCTTTTCGGGCCGGGCGCTGGGCGACGGAATGCCGAAATACAAAAACAGCGCGGAATCACCTGTCTATCAGAAGCGGGGACTGCTTTACGGGGCGCATATCGCCCGGAAATCGGAACAGCCTTATTGGATATTGGCGGAGGGGAACGTCGATGTCTTCATGCTCCACCAAGCGGGGTTTGACAATGCCGTCGCCACCTGCGGTACGGCGCTGACAGACACACAGGCGCGTTTGGCCGCCCGCCATGTCAAGGAGCTGACTATCGCTTACGACGCCGATGCGGCGGGGCAGAACGCCACGCAAAAAGCCGTCACGGTACTGGAAGCCGCCGGCGTACGGGTACGTATACTGCATATGCGCGGCGCGAAAGACCCCGACGACTTCATCCGCGCGTACGGCCCGGAAGGCTTTGCGAAACTGATCAACGATTCGCAGAACCACATCGAATACCGCCTGTCTTTGCTGGAAGCGCGGTACCCCGCGAACAGCGACGCGGAAAAGATGGAATACCTGCGCGAGGCGACCCGCCTTCTGGCCGAGCTGCCGACCCGCGGGGAGCGTGAAATCTATTCCGCGCGGGTGGCCGACACATTGGGGATCGACAGCAAAGCCGTTTCCAAGGATGTCGAGGCCGCCGGGCGCAAGCGCGGCAAGGCCGCGGAAAAGGCGTTTGAGGCACAGGTCATACGCCCGGAGACGCGGGACCGCGTTACGGCGAGGAAAGCCGCCGAGGAGCAGGCGCTCGCGCTGCTGCTGCGGTTGCCGGAGCTGGAAACGTCGCTGACGGCGGAGGATTTTGAGACGGAAGAGCACAGGCTGCTGTTTGAAAACCGGTTCAGCCCGTTGAGCGGGGAGACGGCGGCCCTTTGCGCCGGACTGCTGACGCGGTATGAAGAGATGCCGAACGCGCTGAACGCGCTGGCGGACTGCGAGAAACGGATCAAAAACCCAAGAGCGAAGTATGCCAATTATTAGGGCACTCAAAAGATGAGGGGGAGGGGCTGTGAGTATGGAAGAAAAGGTCTTTGACTTGAATGAAGTCATGGAGGCTTGGCGCAAGCGCGGCAAAATATCGGCCAAGGAGCTCAATGACGCGTTGGAGGAGATGGAGGTCGATTCCGAGCAGATTGACCGCATCTACGACCAGTTGGAGAGCATGGACATTGAGATACAGGTGGACGAATACCCCGAAGACCTGCCGTCCGACGCCCTGCCCGATATTGAGGAAATCGAGGAAATACCCCCCGAGGAGCTGGAAGACCCCGAAACGCTGGCCGAGGGCTTCAACATCGACGACCCGGTGCGCACATACCTCAAAGAGATTGGCAAGGTCCCCCTGCTGACCGGCGACGAGGAAATCAGCCTGGCGCGCGCCATGTATGAGCATGGCGACGAGATGGCCAAGGCCAAGCTGGCCGAAGCCAACCTCCGCCTTGTCGTGTCGATCGCCAAGCGCTACGTCGGGCGGGGGATGCTCTTCCTCGACCTGATTCAGGAGGGGAACCTGGGGCTGATCAAGGCGGTGGAAAAATTCGACTATTCCAAGGGTTATAAATTCTCCACATACGCCACCTGGTGGATCCGCCAGGCGATCACCCGCGCCATAGCCGACCAGGCCCGTACCATCCGTATCCCGGTGCATATGGTCGAGACCATCAACAAGGTCATCCGCGTGTCGCGCCAGCTCCTTCAGGAGCTGGGGCACGACCCGACGCCGGAGGAGATTTCGGTGGAAATGGGCATGAGCGTGGATAAGGTGCGCGAGATCATGAAAATCGCGCAGGAGCCGGTCAGTCTGGAGACGCCAATCGGCGAGGAGGAGGACAGCCATCTGGGCGACTTCATCCCCGACGAGGACGCTTCCGAGCCTGCCGAGGCGGCGTCGTTCACCCTGCTCAAGGAACAGCTCATTTCGGTCTTAGGCTCGCTGACGCCGCGCGAGGAGAAGGTCTTAAAACTGCGCTTCGGCATTGAGGACGGGCGCACCCGTACGCTGGAGGAGGTCGGGCGTGAGTTTAACGTCACGCGCGAACGCATCCGCCAGATCGAGGCCAAGGCGCTGCGCAAACTGCGCCATCCGAGCCGCTCCAAAAAGTTAAAGGATTTCCTAAACTAATCGGTTTGCCGTCGGCAATAGAGGTGACATGCTTATGCCTGAACTGACTGCCGGAATCAAATTGAATGTGTTTGTGCCCTCGGAATCGGAGACGGGAGGCCGCGTGAAGCTGACGTCCTCGCTGGAGGGCTTTGGCGAGGGCAACCGGTTTATCATAACCGCGCCGATGAAGGGGATGGCAAGATACCCCATCAACCCCAAACAGGAGCTTCTTCTGCAATGCCATCTGGCAAGCGCTATCATAGAGTTTTCTGCCGTAGCGCTGCAAAGGATCGAGAAAGGCTCGCTGGCATATCTCTTGCTGGAGCAGATTGGCGGGTTCAAGCGCACGCAGCGCCGCCAGGATTTCCGGCTGGATTGTATGAAAGACGGGAAGCTGGAATATACTGATCCTAAAGACGGTACGAATAAAAGGATCAAAATCGCCGTCAGCGACATCAGCGGAGGGGGGACGTCCGTCCGCAGTCCGGTCTCCTTCGAGCTTGGCACCCAGATCACCATCCATTTGCCCATCGGGGATGAGGACGACGTCCATACATATGCCTGCGAAGTACGGCGCAGTTACCGGGTCGTAGACAGCGTTGAGGATTTGAAATACAATGTAGGCCTGCAATTTCACTTCAAAAACGCGCGTGAAAAGGAAGATTTGATAGCCCGCGTCTTCAGAATGGAGCGCGAACGGCGAAAAATGGATATATAAGCTGGAGGGGACGCCTTTGTCGATATGGATCTCACTGCTGCTGGGCATCGTGCAGGGCGCTACGGAGTTCCTGCCTGTTTCCAGTTCGGGGCATCTCGCCATCCTTGGCAGCCTTTTTGACATAGAAGAGATGCGGGGGAGCCTGCTCTTTGACGTGTTACTGCATGTGGGCACGCTGGGCGCGGTGTTTGCGGCTTTCCATAAAGACATCGCGGAAGTCTGCGTCGCGTTTTTCTCCTTCTTTTCCGTTAAGGAACGAAAACGCGAACAGGGCCGCCCCGCGCGGCGGATGCTGCTGTTGCTGGCCATCGCCACCGCTCCGCTGATTGTTGCCGTATTCTTCGAGCGGTATGTCGGTATCCTGGCCGACAGCCTCACTTTCGTGGGCTGTGCCTTGATCGGCACAGGGGCGCTGCTCTTTATCGCGGACCGTATCAAACCCGGCAAAAAGACGGAAAAGACCGCGCTGGTTTCCGACGCCGTGGCGGTGGGGATTATGCAGGTCATCGCCGTCATCCCCGGGCTGTCGCGCTCCGGCTCCACCATCTCCGCCGGGCTGATGCGCGGCTTCGACCGTACGTTCGCCATTAAGTTCTCCTTCTTAATGAGCATCCCCGCCGTGCTGGGCGCGACATTGCTGGAGCTGCGCAAGGCGTTTTCCGAGGGTGTGACGGCGGAGGAGCTGATGATTTACCTGCCCGGAATGCTGGCCGCGGGGGTGGTCGGGTACTTCGCGATTATCCTCATTAAAAAACTGGTGGAAAAAGGCCGCTTCGGCGTGTTTGCTTACTATTGCGCCGGTTTGGGACTGGTTACTGTCACGCTGGCCATATTCTCTTAGCAGAAAGGATCTGTCATGCCCGCACAAAAGAATAGTTCACCTAAGAAACCAAAACAATCAAACCGCCGCCCTGTCCGCCGCGAGGTTGGGGCGCTGGTTTGCTTTTTACTTGCCGTTTTCACCTTCTTCTCCCTCTTCGGAGCGGAGGCGTGGCTGATCGACCACCTCAGCGACGGGGTGCGGTTTGTCGTCGGCGCGGGTTTTGGGTTTGTCCCGTTTGCCGGTCTTGCCGCGGCGGTCATCCTGCTTTTTCACCGGAGCAGGCCGGTGGCGCTGCGCACGGCCTGCGTCTTTATCATCCCTGTCTTGGCCGGGATTTTGATTGGCCTGTTTGGCGAGCATGAGGGATGGTTTCCGCTGGCCTATTGGCTTGCGGGGGGGTTGCGGGCGGGATTGAGCACGCCGGTCGCCGCCGTTCTGCTGATTATAGGGATACTGGTGTGTGTCTTTATCGCCCTCCGTTTGAGCCCGGTCGCCATCTATGACGCAATCCGCAACAGGACAGTGCAAGCCTACGAGCCGCCGCCTGTCCCCGAACGCAGGCCGGAAAGAGCGGAGAAACCTGCCAGGCCAGAGAAGCCGGAGCGCAAAAAACAACGCCCTGATTTCGATGTGCCGATCTACACCGGTCCCGACGCGGAGCCGGAAGCGCCGCTGCCGGTCGGGATTTTGCCGGGGCGCGGCGACCATGTCAGGACGCCCGCCGAGCTGACGGCGGACAAGCCGGAGATCCCGCCCATCCCGCCAAAGGGCGTAAAAGTTGAACCCATCCCGCCCCCGCGGGAGCAGGATGCGCCGCCTTGGGAGGAGCCTGTCCCTGTGGAAGCGGCAATCTCTGTAAAGGACGCCGCCCCGCCGGTGGTGCCCGAGCCGGCCGCTATGCCGGAACTGAAACCGGTCGCGTCGGTATCCATTGGCGGCGGGGACGAGGCCCCGGAGCCTTACCGTTTTCCCAGCGTGTCCCTGCTGACGGCGACGCGTCCCGCGCTGGACGGGATGGCGGGGAAGAACGAGGAGGAACTGAAGCACAACGCCGAGCGGCTTGTCGCGGCCTTGCAGAGCTTCGGCATCGGCGCGTCGGTGTTGAATGTGACGCGCGGCCCCTCGGTGGCAAGATACGAAATCGAGCCGGAATCCGGCGTCAAGCTGGCCTCATTGACCAGCCGCGCCGACGACATAGCCCTCTCGCTGGGCGCGGTGGGCGTCCATATCGCCCCGGTGCCGGGCAAGGCCAACGTGGTGGGCATAGAGGTGCCCAACCGCATGGTATCCACCGTGTACATACGCGACCTGATTGATTCGGAGGAGTTTAGGGCGATGGACAGCCCCACATCTTTCGTCTTGGGGCGCGACATCACTGGACAGAACATCGTGGCCGATATGGCCAAGCTGACCCACCTGCTGATTGCCGGCACCACCGGGTCGGGCAAGTCGGTCTGTATGAACACACTCATTACGTCGATGCTCTATAAAGCGTCGCCGGACGACCTGCGGTTTATCATGGTTGACCCCAAGATGGTTGAGCTGGGTGTTTACAACGGCATCCCCCATTTGCTCAGCCCGGTGGTCACCGAGCCTAAGCGGGCCGCCGAAGCGCTGGAGTGGGCCGTGGCCGAGATGGACGGGCGGTATAACCTGCTGATGCAGCGCGGCAAGCGCGACATCATCTCCTATAACGAGGAGGTTTCGCGCGAGCCGGATGGCGTGACAATGCCGCGCATCGTCATCATCATCGACGAAATGGCCGATTTGATGATGGTGGCGCACAAGGAGGTCGAGACGGCGGTGGCGCGGATCGCCCAAAAGGCGCGCGCCTGCGGCGTACACCTCATTTTGGCGACGCAGCGTCCCGAGGCCAAGGTCGTCACCGGCATCATCAAAGCCAACACACCGTCGCGCATTGCTTTTGCCGTCAAAGGCAACCTCGACAGCCGCATCATCCTCGACATCGGCGGCGCGGAAAAGCTGGTCGGGCGGGGCGACATGCTCTTTTTGCCGATCGGCGCGCCCAAGCCGGTGCGTGTGCAAGGGTGCTTTGTGTCGGACAAAGAAGTAACGAGCGTTGTCGAATATATCAAAGGCAGCGCCTCCGCCAACTATTCCGAAGAGATGCTGGCGCACTTGAATAGCGGCGCTTCCTCCGCCCCCGCCTCAACGGACATTGGCGTCGGCGGTTCGCCGCCCGACCCCATGCTGCCCGCCGCCATTGAGGTAATCATGGAGTCGGGGCAAGGCTCCACATCGTATTTGCAACGCCGCCTAAAGCTGGGCTATGCCCGCGCCGCCCGCCTGATGGACGAGATGGAGGAGCGCGGGATCGTCGGGCCGTTCGAGGGCAGCAAGCCGCGGCAGGTGCTGATGACGCCGGAGGAATGGGAGAAGATGAAAGGGCCGTAAGCGCTTGTCAGGCGTGCTAATGTGTATGGTTCTGCCGCTGTATCCATATAAAAGGAGACGCCTTTGGGCGTCTCAAATCACGGCAATTACTTCTTATGCGTGTTCTTGTTCTTTGTTCCCGGCATCTGCGCGACGGGGCGCTGCTCGTTCTTTTCCCTGTGCATCTTCTTGTTGCTCTCCGTGCCGTGCGGCTCTCCGGGGTCGGGGCGGCGCATTCCGGCTTTTGCCATGGTTTCACGCTCCTTTTGTTGGGAAGAGCGCAATTATGGGCAACTAAATTACCCATATGCGCTTGACATGGCTTAGTATGAACCGCCTTAACCGTATTATACCTGATTATCCACACATTTTGCATTGAATTCATCGCATAAATAAGCGACAATAAATTTGCCGGGGAAAAACCCCGCAAATAAAAGTAAGAGGTGCCAAGTATGCAAAAACGTTTTTTCCGTAAACTCGCGGCCATGGCCGTGACGGCTGTCTTTACCGTCAGCCTGCTTCCCGCGGCGCTGAGCGCCAGCGTCTCCGACTTCAAAGACGTCGCCGGGCATTGGGGCGAAAGCCATCTGGGCAAGATGATCGAAGCCGGCGTCATCGCGGGCGACGGCAAGGGCAACGCGATGCCTGACAAACGCATCGAGCGCTACGAAGCGGCGATCATGCTCTCCAAGATTTTCGGCCTTAACAACCTAACACTCGCCGACGCGGTCACCGGGAATTACACCGACATTACCGCTGCCAGCCCCTACGTTGAAGAGTACATAAACAACATCATCGCAGCCGGCTTCATGGTCGGCGGCGCCGGAAAATTCGAGCCGAACCGAGACATCCCGCGCGAAGAGGCGTTCACCGCCCTCCGCAACGCGTTTAGGATCCCCGACGCGCCGGAAGCCTATGAATCCTCCTTCCCAGACTTTGAAGACGTGTCCGACTGGGCTGAGGGGCACATCCTCGCGATGGAAGCCGCGGGTATGATCGCCGGTAAGAACGGCAAGATTGCTCCCAACGACACCATCACCCGCGCCGAGTTTGCCGCTCTGCTCTCCAAAGGCGTCGGCATGTTCATTGACGCGGAGTTCGATTTCGAGGGCGCGGAGCATGAGCGCGCCATAGTCCGCAATCCCGGCCTGACCTTGGAAAACCTCACCATCGAGGTTCTGACCATCGCGCAGGGCGTGGGCGATGGCGACGTCACCCTTGAAAACTGCGACATTGGCGTCCTGTTCATCCGCGGCGGCGGCGAGAACTCCATCCACCTAATCAACAGCAATGTGACCGAAATGATCATTGACACTGCCGTGACCGGCAACGTCCGCATTGTGATCGACGAGACTTCCCTTGTTGAAATGGTCAGGATTTACTCCGAAGGCGCTGTGCTCGACAACGAAGGCACTGTTCTGGAGGTGGAAGATCACACCGGCGGAAATGGTGGAGAAAACGGTGGTGGCAATGGCGGCGAAGAGGGCGAAGATAAAAACGGCACAGCTGCTGTACGCACCGTTCATGAGTCCGTGAACGCCGATGTATCTGCCGAGGGGAATGCCATCTCCGTTACCCTGACCGGCGAGCTGAACTATCAGGACAACCTCTTCCTCCCCGCAGCAGCCGCCGACTTTGAAGCCGTTGTAGACGAGGACGGCCGCCCGCTGGCCGCCGTTCTGGCCGGCGCGTTCACCGCCATCGAGATCAATGTCAAAGAAATTCTCGCAGCCGCGGGTTTTGGAAATGTTGACATCGTGCAGACCAACCTGGCCCTCTCCGCTTACGCCCAGGACGGCGGCTCCAAAATCGACCAGCCCGCTAACATCGTGGAGGAAGACGGCGGCGTATGGGTCAAGAGGACATTCGACCGCGACCACACCCTCTTTGACGACGGGTTCAACGTCCTCATCCTTGGCGGCGAGATCGCGGTTCTTGTGTTCACCGACGCTGAGACCGGCGACGAGATCACCATCACCATAGACGCGGCCGGCCTTGTACTCAACGGCTTTGCGGCCGATGAGCCGGAAGAAGACTGAGTTCGTTTACCTAGTCAAACCTCCCGCCAAAACGGCGGGAGGTTTCTCTTATGACAAGGGCAATTTTCGCTTGACACAGGCCGGCGCGTCGCGTATAATATGGTGAGTTCGAGGTGTGGCTCAGCTTGGTAGAGCGCTGCGTTCGGGACGCAGAGGCCGCAGGTTCAAATCCTGTCACCTCGACCAAATTTCGAATCCTGTAGCCCTTGTGTCGCAAGGGATACAGGATTTTGTATGCTCTTAAAATGCCGTTTGAAAGCCTAACCGCGGTTGACGATGGCGCGAAACGTCCGAAAGCACACTAACGGCTTATTCTTTCACGCCAACCGCATGAGTTAAGAAAGTATTAACAAAACGAATTGCTTATGGTAAACTAAGGCCCAAGGGGGCACGGAGAAAATGCGGGAAGCACTGGAATATCTAAAAATATTAGAGG
>JAIRUW010000071.1 GCA_031254195.1 Oscillospiraceae bacterium | reverse complement strand
AGGTTGAAATATCGGGCTGAAACTACTATTCATGTCTTTCTTATGGAAGACTTCGGTATTGATGCGGATGACGATAGAGCGAGGTATGCAGACAAATGGTTGTATTGAAAAATTGCGGGAGCTAATCCCTCTAGGACGCTTTTGGGAGATCATAGCAACCGTCCTTTCGGTTTTGAATCCGTCACCGGTGACGTTTTTGATTGTGGAGCTGCTTCTGCTTACCATATTATATCTCATAATAATGAGATATGCAAGAGGTGAAATGATGACTATTTTTTGGGAGCGATTTAATGCACTTTCAACAGAAAAAGACGGAAGTCCGAATAAAACTGCAAAAATTCTCAAAATCTCATCGGGAAGTGTAACTGCATGGAGCAGGGGCACCTTGCCAGTCGTAAAAACGATAAAAAAAATTGCTGACTATTTCGAGGTTTCAACCGCTTACCTGCTCGGGGAGAACACGACCGCCCCCGGGGAGGAGCGGTCGGCGAAGGAAGTATCCGAGCTGCTAAGCGATGTTCAAGACCTCAGTGGGGATGAGGCAGGACGGGTTCAAGAGTTCGTTCGCTTCGTAAAATCCCAACGAACTCCGCCACTTTAACTGCTTCCTCTGGTGTAAGCGTCAGTATCTCATTTTCGAGCGCGGCAATGTAATCGGGCTTTTCATTCTGCATCTTTAACACCTCTTATGTAAAATTCATCCGGTAAGTCGACCCAGCGAAGGTAGCCGAAAGGGGAAGCGTGTAGTGTGAGCGCAGAGCAAAACTCCGTTATGATACAGAGCAGCGTTTCATACCCCCCGCACGAAGGCGCGTTTTTCCAGTTCAAAGTGGGTAATGAAAGGCTTGTCCTTTGCAGGTGCAACAAAAGAGCTTTACTTAACTATGCCGGCTTCATTAGACGAAACGTGCAACCAGCGGAAAGACATCACAGCATTGGGCGTCTAGCTGCAAAAATAGGAAGAAGTGTACCGGTGGAGACATTGCTAAGTCTGCTAGTAAATGAGGGGCATACCGACGAACAGATCATTCAAACAGCGGATTTTGAAGATGGCGTCTGTCATTTATGTAGAAAAATAATGCCGGACAAACAGTTTTATGGGCCCAAGAGAAGCATAAGACTATACGGCGGCTTGTGCTGGTATGAACGGTTTTGGTACTATCACTTAGGGATACACCCCGGCTGCTTTGTTACAGCTGAGGGCGCATGTTCGCCGGAGTTTCGAGTAAGGATAACCGGGTACAATGAATCGAAAGAACATTATGATGATCGGTATAAGGCTTACTTGTCAAAGTATCAGTGGGCGGCTGGTGGCGAATCGCTAAAAGTTGATAACGGTCAAGAGGAGTTAGAGCAATGTCGTGGGTTGTATTATCAGCTGCGAAAGCAAAAAAGTGACATAAAAAAGGACATTATGTCTGCGCTTCTTGCCGCATTTAAGTCAAGCTCGCCCACAATTACAGAGTTCCCCACAAGCGAGTTACCGAGTACAATACGTGGGTAAAAACGGGTAACTCCCATTATACAGAAAAAGTCTGAGAATGGAGTTTTTTGTTAGATAATTACGCAAACGGTTATATTATAACGAAAAAGCCCCCGCGCCCATGGCCGGGTGCGGGGGTCATTGAGAGGGGAGGCGTGGTTGGTGGCCGAAGACAAAACAGAAAAAGGGCGCCGGAGGAAAAACCAGCGCCAAACCGGGACAAAGCTTTATCAAGCGGTCCTGGAGGTAGGCCGTCGGCCGGACGGCACCCGCGACCGCAAATACTTCTACGGGGCCACCAACAAGGAAGCGAAGGATAAGAAGGAAGCATATAAACGCCAGCTTGAGCTTCAGCTGAACGGCGGCATTGACCCGGAAGGCGGCTCTATGACTGTCGACGAGTGGGGCGCTCAGTGGCTGGAATCGTATAAATCCACTATGGCGTACAACACCCGGCGGATGTACGAAACCACCCTCCGCACTAAAATCGAGCCGGCTATAGGCAGTATGCTCCTCCGGGATGTACGGCATATCCACCTCCAAAAGCTGGCCAACGAGCACGCCGGGATGTCGGAATCGACACTGGCCAAATTGCGGATTACACTTGGCCAGCTTTTCAAGTCTGCCTACAAGAATCATTTGATCGAGCGCAATCCGGCTGAAGACATAACCATGCCAACCGGCACTTCCGGCTCCCACCGCGCCCTTGATCGCTGGGAGATAGACCTTGTCGCGGAGAACTGGAAACATCACCGGTGCGGGATTTGGGCGATGCTCCTGCTGTTCGCCGGAGTCCGGCGTGGTGAAATGATGGCCTTGAAGTGGACGAGCGTCGACATGGAGAAGAAGGTGCTGCGGGTCAGTGAGGCCGCCCATTTTGAGAGCAATACCGCCGTAGACGGCAGCACAAAGACTGAGGCCGGTGTCCGGGACATTCCCATCGTGCCGCCTCTGTATGACGCGCTGGTCGCGGAGAAAGCCAAAGCATCGCCGTCCGGCTTTGTATGCACCGGTGCGGCGGGGGAGCAGATAACGATGTCCAGTATGAAACGCGGCTGGACAGGTATGCTCCTGATACTCAATAAAGCGGCCAACGGAGAGACGCCCGTGCTAACCCCCGGATGCCAGCCCACCCGCCTCACAAAAGAAGAGCGCGCAGCCTTGACCCCGGGGGAACAGAAGGAACTCGCGGCTAAACGCCGGGCGGATTGGGAAAGGGTGAAATTCACCCCGCACGACCTCCGGCATACATACGCGACCATGCTATATGACGCCGGGGTGGACGTGAAGACCGCCCAATATCTGCTCGGCCATAAGGGCATACAAATGACGATGCAGCTATACACTCATTTGAGCGAAGAGAGAAAGACGGCTGCCATAACCGTCATGGAGGACTATTTCAGCCGGTGGGGCGTACATCCATCGGGAAAGCTGGCCAACAACGAAAAAGGGGAGATATTAAATGCCGAAAAAACATGGGGCTGAGTTCATGATGGAATTTGTGGAAGCGTACCTTGATGGGGAGAAAAACCGTTTGGATTGGGATTTAGATTTCAATCATTATCTGATTGAGCATTATCCGAAAATGGAGCACGATAACAGCCAGATGGCCGGATGTTTTAGCTATTTTCTTTCCGAGCAGGGGTTTGATAAAGGAGAGGGCTTGTCCGACACTGACCACAAAGAGCTGATCAACAGACAGTATGAAAAATTCAAGGCGGCAATGCACGATTTTTTGTGCTGAGGTTGCAGTCAAACAGAGGTATCTTGTTTTACATATGGCTGTACAATGGATGTACGGCTTGCAGAAATTAGATCGCATAAGGCAAGTTAAATCCCCTAGTGCCGTTGCGGCTCTAGGGGATTATATGGAGCCGGATGCCGGATTCAAACCGGCGACCTGATGATTACAAATCAACTGCTCTATCAGCTGAGCTAATCCGGCGCTGATACAGAATACCATACCGCAGGCACAATGTCAATCACTCGCCGGCACTTTACCGCGGGCGGGTATAAATTATTCTGATTATCAGGAAAAAAGCACTTGACAGGGGATGATAAAGCTGGTATCCTATAGGAAATTATAAGAAAGGAGGATTCACCCAGTGACACTGAGAACCATGCAGCCCAAGATTCCGAACGGAGGACTTTTCATCCAATAATAGGCAATTAGCGTTTTGCGGTTCGTGGCATGACCGGCGCTTTTGCCGGAGACTTGCCGCGATTTTTATATTTGCGGGGCATTATGCCCGGCAGATGATAGAACGGCCGGTCTTCAGGATTGGCTGTTTATTTTTTGCCATAGGAGGGACCCATGAAACCATCCATCCCGCGATATATGGCCCCGGCGTTTGCGCGTCAGGGGCTGGACGTATCCAAACTCATCTACGCGATCCATACCGACATGACCCCGGACGGCAGCGGCGCGGACGTATATTGTGCCCTCAGCAAAGACACCCTCTATATCCTTTACGGCTGGGAGAAAGTCGTCAAAACCGAGGGGGCGAGGCGCATCGTGGCGCTGTATGAGCCGGACAGGCTGGAGGCTTACCCGCTCGCCGATTTGGGTGAGCCGGACTGTGAGCGCCTGCTGACCACCGGCCGCCTATTTGCCGATAAAGACGGGGAGGTCAAAGCCCTCCTGCTCTTTTCGCTGGGCTTTTTGGCCCACGCGGAGCGGCTGGTCAAGGTAATCAAAAATATCCGGGAGGGCGAGGACCCCTTAAAGGAAGTCCCCACCGAGGAGGAGCCGTTCTGTCCCAAGTGCGGCGGGCGGTACCCCGAGCCGGAGCGCAAAATCTGCCCCAAATGCCTTGACAAGCGCGGCCTCACCGGGCGCCTGCTCGGGTTTTTTACGAATTACCGGCGCAAGGTGCTGACCATTCTGCTGGTCATGCTGGCGGGCACGGGGTTTTCCGTCCTGTCGCCGTATATAGGCTCGCTGCTGCTGATCGACGAGGTGCTGACCGAAGGCGGGCAGTATTACGGCGCAATCGCGGCAATCGTTCTCCTGATTTTTGCCGTACGCGTCATTAGCGTTGCGCTCAATGTCCTGTATCAATTTGTTCTGGCCAAGACGGTGCCCTGGATTATCTTTGACATCAAGCTCAAGATTTTTGAGGCTATGCAGCGGCTGTCGGTCGGGTTTTACACCTCCAAGCGCACCGGCGCGCTGATGAGCCGCGTCACGCAGGACGCCAACAACCTTTACTGGTTCTTTGTAGACGGCCTGCCTTACCTCGTCGTCAACACATTCATGCTGACCGGGGTCATCACCGTGCTCTGTATGCTCAATCTCAAGCTGGCGCTGATGGTCGTCTTCATCATGCCCGTCTCGATTCTCTTCTTCCGCATCCTCTGGGGTGTGTTCCGCCGCTTCCATCACCGCTTCTGGGTTTACGGGGCGCAAATGAACTCGATGGTCAGCGATTCGGTCAACGGCCAGCGCGTCATCAAGGCGTTTGCCCGCGAGGATGAAGAAGCCGGGCGTTTCAAAGCCGTCAGCAACAAGTTTAACGATGTGGATGTTAAATCTTGGAATATTGGCTTCACCGCCTTCCCGCTCATTTACCTGTTTATGTTCGTAGGACAGGTGGCCGTCACAGCCTATGGCGGCGTGATGGTCTTGAACGGGGAGATTACCCTCGGCACGCTGTTGACCTTTATCGCCTATCTCACCATGCTGTACGGCCCGCTGGAGTTTATGTCGTGGGTATCCAACTGGTGGGCGCGGTGCGTGGACTCGGCCCAGCGCGTCTTTGAGATCATTGACGCCAAACCCGACGTGGAAGACCCGGAAGACCCGGTCCAGCTGGAAACCCTCAACGGCGAGATTGACGTAAAAAGCGTCTGGTTTGAATACGACCCCGCCACCCCCGTTCTCAAGGGGATGGATCTCAAGGTGAAGGCGGGCGAGATGATGGGCATCGTCGGCAAGACCGGCGCCGGGAAGTCCACCATCGCCAACCTGATGGCAAGGCTCTATGATGTGACCGCCGGGGAGATTTTGCTCGACGGCGTCAACGTCAAGCAACTCCCGCTGAGCCTGCTGCGGCAGAATGTCGGCATCGTCTCGCAGGATATTTACCTCTTCATCGGCTCCATCGCCGACAACATCCGCTATGCCCGCCCCGGGGCGAGCTTTGAGGAGGTCATCTGCGCGGCCAAGGCGGCCAGCGCGCATGAGTTTATCATGAACCTGCCCAACGCGTACGAAACACGCGTGGGCGCGGGCGGCGAAGACCTCTCCGGCGGCGAGCGGCAGCGGCTGTCCATCGCCCGTACCATCATCCAAAACCCGAAGATACTGATTTTAGACGAAGCGACCGCCGCCATGGACACCCAAACCGAGGCGGCGATACAGGAATCGCTGAACAAGCTGCAAAAGGGCCGCACCACCATCGCCATCGCCCACCGCCTGTCCACCCTGCGCGACGCCGACAGCCTCGCCGTTATCGACAACGGCAAGGTGGTGGAAACCGGAACACACGCGGAGCTTCTGGCGAAAAAGGGAGAGTATCACAAGCTGTACACGATTCAGTTGGAGGGGCTTAAAACGATTAACATGGATGCCTGAGAAAGGATATACCATGGATCAGATTGATTTAGTCAAAAGTACGTTTGAAGCGCGCACAGGGCAAAAAGCGCATTCAGTCCATCAATATGAAAACGTGATGAACAATCGCGTTTATAGAGTAGAAACGGATTCCCGGCCTTATATATTCAAGATCTATAGCAGCCGTGACTGGCCGGAGGACGGAAAGACGCTGTTTGTCAGCAAAAAACTAAGCGAGCATAGCATCCCCCACGCAAACATCCTGGTCTTTGACCGGGAGGACAGGCGATTTCCGGGCGGCTATCTGATCGAAGAGTGTTTGCCGGGGACGACAGCCGACAGGCTGACGCTGTCCGCAAACGAGATGGTTGCGCTGTTTCAAAAACTGGCGGCGCTGGTTTCGCGGATACACCGGATTAAACTGACGAATTACGGATATACCGGAGACGGGAAAGCCGCCGGCTGGGAAACATTTTCGGAGTATATGGCCGACAGTCTCGACGACCACGCCTCCCCTCTGCTGAGACTCATTGACGCAAACGAGCTTGAAGCGGTCAGGCAGGAAATTCATCAACGGTTAAAGGTGTGCGACGGTTTTCCGTCCGTGCTTTGCCACGGCGACCTCTCGACGAAGAATATTCTTGTTGATTCAGACCAGATAACACTGATCGACTGGGACGACGTTCAATCACTTTGCTGGATGGCCGACATTTCGCGGCTGACGGTCTGGATGAGGATGCAATACGGCGAAGACGCCGCCATGACATACCGGAAGGGTTTTCTTGACAGTTATGAAGCCGAATATGGTATGGACGTCTTTTATGAGACGGAAAACCTCCTTCATGTATGGCACGGGCTGGGCTTTCTCGGTTTCTTCATAGGAAAAGGGATAGGGAAGGGGAAGCCGGAATATGAAGCCGTGAAAGCGGTTTTGCAGAGTTCATTCGCTAAATGCGGAATGGAGATGCCCCAATGCCTGTAGAGAATATGAAGGGCGGGCGCCACGAATCTTTATAGTTGGGAGGTATGATGCCATGATTTCCAAAAACATTTTCGACATGCTTGCCAAAAGGGCAAAAGACTATACATACTCATCCATGAATTACATTGACTTTGAGGATTGCAAAAACGCGGAGATTCTACAGGATTGCGAAGATATGATTTTACTGCATGATACAAGCAAAATGCCGGCAATGCTCTATTTCGCTGTCAATAATTTTGGATGTTTGATCAAGAAGATTTCTGACATGCCGGGCAAACTTCGATTGCACTTTGTCCCTCGCGAGTTTGCGGCGCCGCTTAAAGAGCTCGGATTCACCGAATGGGGTGAATATGCTGACTTTTGGAATTTGGATTTAGCCAATACGGCGGCTCCGTTGTGCAATGCTGAAGAGGCCGAAACTCTTACTACAAGCGATTGTGAAGAGGTTTCAGCCTTGTCAGAGAAATGCAGGTTGCAGTCCAGAGGGTTTGAAGGAGAATCGCCCGATTGGTTCAAGGATTGGCTGGCTGAAAGCAAAGTCCTAATTTTACGCAAAAATTCCGCAATCATAGGATACTGTTGTGTCTCTATCTACAACGAAGGCACAACCCTCTGGATCAGAGAGGTGGCCATAGACCCCGATCATCAGGGCAAAGGATTTGGCAAAAAGCTGATGGAACAGGCAATACGGTACGGTGCTAGCAATGGGGCGGTCAAGGGATTTCTAGCGGCCGATGTCCTGAACAAAAACGCGATTGGTCTGTATGAAAAATATGGATTCAAGAGGAAGAATACAGACAGTGAATTGCAAATGATAAAAGGGTAGGTTCCCCGCAATACGGTTTAACGGCAATTTCAACACAAATAGGAGGAAACAACTATGAACGTAAATGAGTTTTGGCGGGAGTTTTTAGCTTCCGCGAAGTTAGACAGCACGACAACCTATATCGAATGCTTCCACTTTGACCTGACGGAGGAATGGGCGAATAAGCTGCTGGCTTTGGTGCTGTCGGGGCAAAAAAGGGCCACGGCGAGCAGCCTGTACACGTGTGAGCGTGAAATGGGGAGAATCCCGCAGGCCGGCGACTACAGCATCGTGACCGATTGGGACGGCAACCCCCGCTGCGTGATCCAAACGACTGCCGTGACAATCCTGCCCTTTTGCGAAATGACCTTTGACATTTGCAAACGCGAAGGCGAGGATGAGTCGCTTGAATCGTGGCAAGCAGGCCACAGGCACTTCTTTACGGAGGAAGGAAAGATGCTGGGATATGAGTTTTCAGAGGCCATGCCCGTAGTATTTGAAGACTTTGAGGTAGTCTATCAGCAGGAGGGAACAGCACAGACGCATAGGAGGTGCCATGTTTGAAACACTCAAAAAGCAACGATCAAAAAAGAGACGGGATTCTTATGGGGTTATTCCATAAAACTGCCCAAAACATTAACACCGCGTTTTCAGTCATTCCGGTTTTACATGGCTCATTGGGGCTTCAACGCCTTGTGGACGATAATTTGTCGCCCGATGATATTGACGTAGGCGTTCCTTTGTTCATGCTTTCCGAAAAATGGGCGGATCTGGTGAAGCTCATGGAAAATGGCGGGTATGAGATGATTGATTTGCATGAGAAATGCTTTCGTTACAGCGACGATATATCTATGTCATTCTGCGCGATTGAAGGAACGAATGAACATTCAACGATTCCTGGCCTGTGTGATTTTGCGGGGATTGATCTGGTTGAGTGCCCGATTATCGAAGAAAACGGCGCGGTTTACAGAATCCCGACCCTTCATCAGTATCTCGCGATATACAAGAGCTCGCAGGATGATGAGTACCGGAAAGATAAAACCAACGACAAAGACAAACGAAAAATCGACACCATCCACAGAGCGCTTAACATCGCAAAGGAGGAGGCAGCATGGTAATCGGGATTTTCGGAGAGAGCTGCACAGGGAAGTCCACTATAGCGAGTGAACTGTCGAAGAGAGCCAATGTGAAAGTCTACACGGGAAAAGATTATAGCAGGTTGGCCAAGAACGAGGAAGAGGCAAAAAGGAACTTTGCCGAAATGCTGCGGTCCCATGAGACGGCGGAGGAAGTCATTGTCTATGTCATCAGCGAAAAGGAGCATTTAGCCCTGCTTCCCGAAAGGGCGGTCCGTATCCTTGTGACCGCGGAGCTGGATGTTATTAAGGAGCGGTTTACCAAACGGATGAACGGGCATCTGCCCGCCCCGGTCGCCGCGATGCTGGAACAGAAGCATGGCTTATTCGATGACGAAAAGCATGATTTGCATGTAAAAGACGCGGAAGACAATCTCTCTGACATTTGTGACAATATTATAGGGCTGTGCCCGTAACAGGAGGATTCAAACCATGGAAACATCAATGCAAAATCAACTGACCGGCCTGGCCGAAGCGATAGATCTCGGCCTGATGGATATGGAAAAAGCCGAGTTTTACGAGACGCCGGGCGGCTTTACCGGATTGCGGTACGACGGAAACGAGTATAAGCGCATATCACTGCGGCGCGCCATGCCGATCGCCGAACCGTCCGGTTACATATCGGTCGCCGACCATGAAAACAAGGAAATCTGCGTCATCCGTTCGCTGACCGACCTATCCGGCGAGCAGCTTCGGATCGTCAACAATGAGCTTGACCGGCGGTATTACTGCCCGGAGATCGTGGAGATCAAGTCGGTCAAGGACAAGATGGGCTATGTCTACATGGAGCTGCGCGTCACCGGACGGGGCGAAGCGTTTGACAAAAACTGCGCCGTCAAGGACGTAAGCAAGAACATCCGGCTTCTGGACGAGGACAGCCTGATTGTCTTTGATGTGGACGGCAACCGTTACATCGTTCCGTCACTGGCCGCGATGGACAAAAAGAGCGTTAAGAAGCTGGAACCATATATGTTTTAGCAAAGGACGAATAGGGGTGTTTTCTATGAAAAAGACCGCTTTGCTGCTCTTTGACCTGTTTAGCAACTATGAAATCAGCGTCGCATTATCGGTCCTTTCACAAGGGGGAAGGAAATATGATGTTTTCTGTTTGAATGAAGAGGCGGTTAGCGAAGAGGGTTTATGCGTCAGAAGAACCAAGGCCCTGTCGGAGCTGCGTATTGCGGACTATGATTCGCTGCTGCTGCCGGGTTGTATGGATCCGCGCGAAATCATGGATGATGAGCGTATACTTGGGTTTATTCGGAATTTCAATCTATCGGAGCATATAATCGCAAGCATTTCCAGCTCACCTCTTCTGCTTATGAAAGCCGGGG
>JAIRUW010000048.1 GCA_031254195.1 Oscillospiraceae bacterium | reverse complement strand
CTCGCTCACCTTTCCGTCGGTAATGACCCAGACCGTGTCGGCTTGTGCCGACACGGCTTCGTCATGCGTCGCCACAATGACGCAGTAGCCGCTGTCATGCGCCAGCCCTTTGAGCAGGGACGTGACCAACCCGCTGTTTTCCAAGTCGAGGTTGCCCGTCGGCTCGTCGGCCAAAATGACCTTGGCGGGCGTCCCCAAAGCGCGGGCGATAGCCACCCGCTGCTGCTGCCCGCCCGAAAGCATATGCGGGAAACGGGTAAACTCCTTCTCCGTCAGCCCGACCGTCTGTACCAGTTCTAGGGCTTTCTCCCGTGCCTTCCTAGGCTTTACGCCGTTGAGCTCCATCGGGTACATGACGTTTTCCGCCACAGTAAGCTGCGGCAGGAGATTGAAGCTCTGGTAGATTGTCGCCACATGTTCCCGGCGGTGCTTGTTGGCGTTGAGCCTCTTGGTCGCCGTCCCGTCATATAGAATCTCGCCGCTGGTCGGCAGGTCCAGCCCCGCCATCAGCGAGAGCAAGGTCGTCTTGCCGCTGCCCGAGGAGCCGCGCAGGACGTAAAACCGCCCCGTCTCGAACGCCCCGCTGACGCCGCGCAACGCCTCCACCGTATGATACGGCGTTACGTAGCGGTATATTACGTCGTTCAGTTCGATAATAGCCATGGCTTACTCCTCTTTTCTGGCTAAGTTTTTGATCGCTTTGTCGCGGAAGGTATGCAGTATGGCGATGGCCGCGCCGGTGAAATAGCAGGCGGAAAACAGCCCCGCGTTTTGAACAGCCGCCGTCCCTATCTCCGTAAACATCAGCAACGGCAAACATATCCCAGCCAAGAGCCCCGGCAGGGACAGCAGCACCTGCTCACAGAACAGCGCAAAGAAGACGCCCGGCCTTGGCGTGCCCACGCCGCGCAGGATGCCGATTTCGGCGGCGCGGCTTTTGAGCAGCAGGTTGGAAATCAGGAACCCCATCGCGGCAATCAGCGCGAAGATGACGGGGTAGAGCATGTCCATATAGCCTATGTAGCGCGACAGGTTTTCGATGGTGGTATACAGCGTGTCGTCGTCGATGACCACCCAGCGGCGGTTGACGCCGCCCTTGCCAAGCTGGTCATAGCGCTCCGAAAGCCAGTCCTTGAACGCGCTTAGGTTTTCAGTGTTTTGCAACAATGCGCCGCCCGCGTTGAGGACGGGGACAGATTGCACATATGACGAGGTGACCTCCATAGGCTCGTCGCCAAAATCGTTAAACAGAAAGGACTGCAACAGGTCGGCGGCATGTTTCGCGGATTCCTCATCAGAAAATGCATTGTTGACATCAATGCGTAGCCTCCAGTTCCATGGAGAATAGAACTTCTCTTGACCGGTATAGTGGTCGGTTACGTATATGAACCAAGCCCCGAACGTCTCTCCGTTAGAATCCCATTGCCCATGTTTTATAGAAACAATCGAATTTCTGCCGTAGTGCTCAACCACGGTGACCGTATCGCCCTCCACAAATGTGTTGATGTCTGGGTGAAAAGCGTATACGGTCTTGCGGCTGCCGTAGGTGTCGAGGACACCCGCGATTTGGCAGGTGAAATTCCATGATCTTTCGTTGGGGGAAACGATTGAAAGGATGATATGGTCGCCGAGCGCTAGTCCGTACGCGTCGAGCCAGGCGCGGGAGACAAGGATATAACAGGCGCGGCTGGGCTGGACGATCTCGCTGAATTCATAGGTTATGCCATACCACTCAGCAGTCTTATCCATATACTCATACTCGGCTTCGCCAGTGAAATAATCCCAGTCCAGCCCGTCGATAAACTCCGCGTCGGGCAAACCGACAAAGTAAAATTCTGGCGCGCGGGAAATATCCTCCGTGACGATGAGCGGGTCAGTGGTGCTTTGCATCTGATTTAGAAATGTCTCCACCTGATAGGAAGACATCCCGTAACTCCAAGAGGCGAGTTCTAAAACCGCGATCTCGTTCCAGTCGTCCACAGCGGTGCGTACCATATTCCGCTCACTGCGGAAGTTGGCGGAACCCCAAATCTCCGCGGCAAAGCCTGTTTCCTTCATAAAATTCAGGGCCGTCTTCTCAAACACCAAATTATCGAGCTTACGCCCTGAAATGTCGGAAACACGTAGGGTTACGGGGATGTCGTCGTATACTGTGGCGAGCTGTCCCTGATACCCGTCTCTCACGGATGTATACAGCGCGAGGAACAACAGCAGGGCGGCGAACAGAACGGGGACGGTCAGGCTGCGCTTGCCGCCGCGCAGGATGGAGCGTACGCCATAGCGCAGTGTCACGGTGGGCAGTGCCGCCGACAGCCGCGCCCCGGCGGGGCGTTTGGGCGCGGAGCCGCGGTCGTGCTTCCTTCCGCGCTTCTCCCGGCGGCGGAACAGCACCCTCGGGTTTTGCGAGCGGATCAGCAGTCCCGCGAAGCAAAGGCAGACCGCCAGCGCAACCAGCAGGACGGCCGCCGCCGTGAGGATTGGCCAGAGGATGGAGGTTTCCCCAAGCGCGGGTGTATATTCGCCGCTCTTGATCCCGAACCCGCTGATCGAAAAGCGCGCGTCTCGCCCGGTGGCTTCCTCCGCTGCCGTGAACAGCGTGTGGAAGATGCGTTCCGTAACGAAGTATCCGCTCACCGTCCCGGCGGCGGCGGCGAATAACGTAATCAACCCGCTCCCCGCCAGGAAGAACCGGACGATCCCGCCCGGGCGCGTACCCAGTATCAGCAGGATACGCGCCGTCTCGCGGCTGCGGAAGACGAAGAAGAAGCCGAAGAACCAAAGGACGAGCAAACAGGCCGGCACGCAGACGCCGGTGATCATCAGCGCGGTCGCGCGGACGGACATGATGGAGCGTACGGCGGCGGCATAGCCTTGGTCGTTGTAGTCAAAGCGCACCCCATCCGGCAAAGCGCCCTCCAGTGCGGCGAGGAACGACGCGGCGTGGCGGCTGTGCAGTGTCACACGCGCCAGAACGTAGTCGGCGTCGCTGTGGTAGAGCCACGGCTGTCCCGCCGCGGGGATATAGACGGGCGTCGTCGGGGCCTCTGCGTCATAGATTCCTATAATGGTATAGGCCGAAACGCCGGCAAAGCCGCCCGACGGGTCATAGCCCATAAAGCGCCCCGTGCCGGCAGTCTGCGGCAGGACGGAGAGATCGACCGTATCGCCGACCGAAACGTTAAAGCGCCGCGCGAAGCGTTCGGGGACGATGCAGTACGTGCCGGATTGATGGTGCTCCTCGGTGAAGAAGCTCCCGCTCTTCAATGTAAACTCGCCCCGATGGAACTCGCTGACGGCGGTGACGTCATGCGTCGCTATGACGTCCGACGAGCTGTTGAGGATTCTGAGCTTCTCGACTACGTCCCGATAAAACGCTCCCGCCTCGCCGTCCCAAAACGGGCCTTCGTCCAAAACGCTGTCTACCTCCGCGATAAACGGGAACGGCGCGTCGGTATACCCCAATTCCTCCGGGGACATGACCTGCAAGCCGTTATAGTTGTGCCCCTTGATAGTGACGATCCGCCCGACGACGACATAGCTCTGCCCCCGTTGCAGGGTCATGCCCTCCGGCTGATACATCAGCATCGCCATCCCCATGTGGCCTCCGGGCGAGTACAGGACATTCTCTATGAACACGTTGAAAATATCGGGCATGTCCAGCATGTCCATCGGATAATTGACGGTGACAATCATCACCGCCGTCCGGCCATAGGGCATATCGGCCCGCCTGGGGGCGAAATCCTCGACATACGCCGGCATCAGGTAGTTCTCCTCCGCCGCTTTCACCTCGGGGCGTGTCAGCAGGGAGCGGTCGAATGCGGCGGCGGCCGTTTGCAGGGTCTCGTCATGGACGCTGCCGTCGGGGTAGTTGCCGCCGGTGTATACGAACTCGCCCGCCGTCTTGAAGATCTCGTCGGCGTCGTCCAGCATACCCTCCGCGCCGCGCCATATCCCGACGCCGAGAGAAAGGAAGGCGGTGACGGCAGCGATCAGCAGGAAGAACAAGGCCGTCTTCAGCGGCGTGCGGACTATGGCCTTGATTCCGTATTTCATG
>JAIRUW010000064.1 GCA_031254195.1 Oscillospiraceae bacterium | reverse complement strand
TCAACGGCGAACACATCAAGTACACCCCGATCACCAACGAGCGCTACCGCACCGGCGACCCGAGCGTCGAAGGCATGTGGGGCGTAGGAACCTCCAACCCCAGCTACACCTTCGCGTGGTCGAAGTTCAGATTGGTCAGCGGCCTGTTCACCATCATCTCCGATGGCAAGAACTGGGGATTGCCGAACGTCACCAATGTTGTCGAGTCTGACTCGGTCAACAATGTTTGGTGCGGCACCCACACCCAGTGGGAACCTGCTGACAGCCACACTCCGGGCACTCCCAGACCCACCGTCAACAGCGGCGGACTGGCTGAGGGCCGCGCCGTCATCCAGCGCCCCTACGAGTTTGACCGCCGCGGCGACACCGTCATCGCGTGGGATACATACATCCTTTCCGCGGCAGACACAGCGGCGATGGAAATCGGCCTCCACGACATCGGCCGTCAGATCAACATCACTTTCGAGCATCCCGAAAGGGAGCGCCTGACCCACTGGGTTCCCGGCTCTGAAGCTGTGCTCGACGGCGACGTCTATCGTCCGGGCCAGTATCACCGCCTCGACGTAGAGACCGTCTTCGGTTTTGACTGGATTGGCGAGAAGACCCTGTATCACGGCCTCTCCGGCATCAGCGCGACCGCCATCGACGGGGCTCTGCCCCAGAACGCGCAAGTGTTCTTAAACTACAGCAACGCGGGAACACTCAACCGCAAAATCAGAACCGGCGTCAATGATTGGGACGCCCTCCAAAACTACATGAACGCCGACGTCATCGTCATCACCGGTGTAGACCCGAGGAACCCGAGCCGCGGCGAAGTCGTCCGCTGGGTCTACATTGAAGACTACAGAATCGGCCAAGTTTCCGAACTCCCCGGCGACGGCACCAGCTGGAACTGGATGTTCAACTCCAGCATCGGCGTCGGCGGCTGGACCGGCCCTGCCGGCACCCCCACCATCAACAACGGACAGCAGGCAGCCGATAAAGGCCCCGAAGGCACCTACACCCCGGCGCGTTGGGATTTCGTGGCCGTAGGCCAGCTGACCATCCCCGCGCAGTGGAGAACTGACGGCAGCTACGGCCCGGGCTGGTCTGCTGTTCGCTACTGGTTCAAGCCCATCAATGATCAAGAGGAAGGCCTCGTCACCTCCGTCCAAGGTTCGGCGGACGTGAACCCCGGTTCCGGCTTCATGACCATGGGCGGCGTGACCTACAACATGCTTCAGCGCAACAACTGGATCCGCGCGTTCCAGACCGCGGACGTTACCAACAAGCGCACCATCACCCTGTGGCACGGCTTGGTCGTCAACATCGACACCACCCCGATCAAGCGCACCTACGCCGTAGTCACGGCGGCCGGCGTGGACGGGAAGACCAGCTACAACAGCAACACTTGGAAAAACATGGTTGACCTCTTCTTAGAAGACGGCACCCATGCCGTCGGCTACGAAATCGACAAGATTTTTGTGCGCAATGCCGCTGACACCGCTTGGGTGGAAGCCACGGCGAGACCCAATAACCAATCGGTCGGCGCAAACCAATACGGCACCGACGGCAACACCGCTAACGGAGCTCCGCTGTACTTACAGAGCGGCAGCGTTTGGGAAGTCTACGGCTCAGGCGAAAGCGGCGGTAAGAAGCTGCTGAAAGACAATATCTTCGAGTACAGATTCAGCGGCAACAGGGTCACCCTTTATGAGATCCAAGCCGAGCAAAAGAGCGGCCCGACCGGCGACATCGGATTTGTGCCCCCCGCCGGCAGGCTGGAAGCCACCCAGGGCGGCCGCTTCAACAGCACATGGGGCGGCACCCTCGGCAACACATTTGGCCTCAACAACTCGCGCGGCCTGATGATGCTGAACAATGACGACCACAAGAGCGCCGTCTTCGTGAAGACGAAGAACTCCAAAGGCGAGGACGTCTACAATGTCTACAACCAGAGCGTACCGGGCTTCAGCGGCGTCACCGGTATCACCACGCAAACCTACCGCATGGATCTTAACGGCGGCATCAACGCCACCGGCGGCGCGTTTGTCCGCACAGCGTTTATCAACGCCGGCGGCGCGCTCTCCAGCACCACCAGAACCCGCTGGGCCGTTGCCCTTGACTGGTGGGTGCAGAACGACAACAGCAGCCTCTACGCGGGCACCGTCAAAGCAATGCTTTCCGACGGCACCGAAGCGACGCTGACCTGCCGTGACGAGCGCTCCACAGACGGCACAGCCTTCAAAACAGACCCGATCCGCAGGGGCGACGTGTTCATCTATGAGAGCGAAGACGGCACCCCCAACACCATCTCCCAGGTTACCATCCTTGATTCCGACGCGCTGGTTTCCCGCTATGTATACAGCGGAAACGTCAGCACCTTCGCCATCCTCGGCTATGAGAACGGCCCTGGCAGCACACATGTGGAACTGGAAGGCAACGACGCCGTGTTCTACGGCACGCAGGGCAACAACCACTACTACGTCAACGCCCGCGGTTCTGAGCAGGCTGCCCGCGCGAGCGCCGCCGCCGTAGCCGATTGGGGTATCTCCAACAACGGCCAGTGGAACCTCTACATCTTCGAGGCCGGTGACCGCGGAAACTACACCACCATGGATCAGATTCTTGTCGTTAGAAGGAATGACAGCGGCAACGGCAGGAATGTGGACAACCGCAACTTCCTCGGCAAGGTTGCCTCGCTGAAAACCAAGCTGACAGATGTGGAGATCGATAACAAGGTCTATGCCACACAGGAAGCCTTCAAGGAAGCCGCCATGGTCGCCATCAACAACATCTTTGCCGAGTTCGGCCCGGCTGTTTACCTGATGAATCCCCTCCCGAGCATCGCCAGCATCCACGGAGACGCGATTGCAGGCGGAAACTTTGACGGCAGGGAACTCACAGCGGCTATCTCCTCCCTCAACTACAGGGTCGCCGGTATGCCTGTTGCTGACAAACCCGGCTCCCCGAAGATTCTTCTCCCCGCGCTGGACATTGACCAAACCACGGTCGTCGTAGGGCTGAGCACCGCGAAAGCCAATGTGGACACCCACCTCGGCGTCGACCCCATTGCCAAACTGCTCACCAAAGCCCAGACCGGCATCACTGCGTACAACACCAACAGCTTCGGCAATAACACCACAACGGCTCTGCGCGCCGCCCTCATAACCTATCTGGAAAGCCTGGCATTCTTTGGCGCGTTTGACGGCGCCGGCGGCGCGATGAACGTAGCTGTCACCGGTACCCCGAACAACGCCAGGCCCTGGACGGCCAACGTTTCGATCACCTTCTCCGCAGACGCTTCCGCCGGCTTCACCGCCGACCCGTGGACCTTCTCGGTCACAGTGCCTGCCACCGCGGGCTGGGCCGTAGCGAGCGCGACACAAGTCAGCGCCGTTGTAACCGCTGGCGAAGCTACCATCCCGACCATCACCATCACCGAGATGGACGCGTGGGGCGAAGTAAATACCGGCGGCTCTACCACCTTCACACCCACACTCACCGCTGAGGACACGGCTGCCTTTGCCATCGGCGGCGGTGCCACGGCCAGTGCCGTTTCCGGCGTGGCTACCTTCACCGGGCGTGGCCTCGAGACCATCGTCGCGGGCGAGATGTTCGTCACCCTGCACTTCGACGGCGGCACGTATGATACAGTCGACGTGGTCGTGGGCTTCATCAAGGAACTGTCAGGCCAGACATGGAACAACGGCGGCAACGCAAACTATGGCGGCTGGGAACTTACAGCTAATGAAGCGCTTGACGCCAAAGCGGCGAACTACTTTGTGGTAGATTGGGATCTCAGCGCAATTGACGGCGGCATCCAATTTATCGTTGACAACACATGGCAAGACAGCATCCGCGTAACCAGCAAAGCAGGATTAGGAGCTAAAACAGCAGTGGACATGTCTAGTTACAACCTTTCTGCTCTTGCAGTAGGTGACGGCATAGGGTTTGCCACATGGAACCCGAACGCCGCCGGCCTCGGCATGACAAACGGCTATGTTTCCTGGTTCGTACCCGCAACCGCGACACTCTTCAACCCCCCCCCTGCTTAATCTAGCACCAACCCCCGCCGCGGCGCGGCGCGAGAACCCCCCGGCGAGAGCCGGGGGGTTTTTGGTACTCCCGCTGACCTGCGGGGAAATCTCCCGCCGCCTGTGGGCGGCACCCTCTTTTGCGAAAGAGGGGTGGAAGTCTGTAGGGGCGATTATCAATCGCCCGCCTATGGCCCCGCAGGGCCTGAGGATGTTCCGCCCCTACAGTTCCCGCAGTCCCGCGAAGACTTGGCGGCTCATCACCAGCAGGGCGGCGAGGTTTGGCAGCGCCATCAGCGCGTTCATCACATCCGCGAAATGCCACACGGTTTCGAGCCGCAGGGCCGCGCCGGGCAGCAGCAGCACGATGAACGCGGCGCGGTAAAGGATAGAGCTGTTCCATCGTCCGTCAGGGGGCGAAACTTCGCTTTTCGCTCCCAGCCGGCGGGCGCGGAAGGAACGCGACAGGTATAGGCAGCACTGCTCGCCATAGAAGCACCAGCCGGGAATCGTCGCGAACGCGAACAGCGCCGTACACACGGCGACAGCGCCCGCGCCGAACGGGCCTAAGGCGTGCTCGAACGCCGCCACGGTCAGCGCCGCGCCGTCCAACTCCCCGCCCGGCGTGAACACCCCGGCCGCGAGGATGACGAGGGCGGTCAGCGTGCAGAGGACGATGGTGTCGATGAAGACTTCCAGCGCGCCCCACATCCCCTGCCGTTCCGGGCTGTCGGTGTCGGCACAGGCGTGGGCGATCGGCGCGCTGCCAAGGCCGGCCTCGTTGGTGAAAACGCCGCGGCTGACGCCGTAGCGCATGGCGCGGAAGACGGTATAGCCCGCCGCCCCGCCGAACGCCGCCTGCGGCGTGAACGCCCCGGCAACGATGATTTGAAAGGCCGGGAGGATGCCGTCGCGGCAGATGATCAGCACGGCGGCGCTCAAGCCTATGTACAGCACCGACATAAACGGCACCAGCTTCTCCGTCACCGCCCCGACCGAGCGTATGCCGCCCAGCACCACCAACGCCGCCAGCGACGCCGTGACGACGGCGGTGGCCATTTTAGGCACGTGGAAGACGGTGTAGGCGGCGTCGGCCAGTGTATTGATCTGGGTGAGGTTGCCCACGCCCAGCGCCGACGTCATACACAGCATGGCAAAAATGACAGCCGGTATTTTCCAGCCTATCGCCTCCATGTAATACATCGGCCCGCCGTAAAAGCCCCCGCCGGGGGCTTTTTTGCGGTGCTTGACGGCTAAAAACACCTCGGCGTACTTGGTCATCATCCCCAAAAGGGCCGAGACCCACATCCAAAAGATGGCGCCGGGGCCTCCGGCGACAATGGCGGTCGCCACGCCCGCGATGTTGCCGGTGCCGACGGTGGACGCCAGCGCCGTGGACATGGCCTGAAAGGGCGTAACGCCTTTGCTTGCCTCCGGCTGAGAGAGCGGTGGCGCAGTGCGCCGGAGGGAGCCGAGTGTCTCCCTAAAAATACGCCCGATATAAAAAACCTGCCAAAAGCCGCTGCGCAGTGTAAACCAAAGCCCCGCCAGCAAAAGCACAACCCACATAACCCGTCTCCTCCCCTGTACCTGTATATGCTTTGTCCGAACGGTTCATACTGGGAAAAGAAGAACAAAGGCCGCGGAGCTTGACAAGGGGGAGGAAAAATATGAAAGCCGTAATGCTGGCAGGGGGGGAAGGCACGCGCCTGCGCCCCATCAGCGCCGAATGCCCCAAGCCGATGGTGCGCCTTTTTGATAAGCCTGTGATGGAATATGGTGTAGAACTGCTGAAAAAACACGGTTTCGACGACATATCCGTCACATTGCAGGCCATGCCCCAGACAATTATCGACCACTTCGGCGACGGTTCGGCGCTGGGCGTCACGATGCGCTATCATATTGAAAAAGAGCCGTTGGGGACGGCGGGCGGCGTCCGCGCGGCCTTGGACGAGTCTGACGGCGAGACGGTTTTGGTGCTGTCGGGCGACGCCGTGACCGATTTTGACTTGCGGGCCGCGCTGGACTATCACAATCAAAAACACGCCGACGCCACGTTGATATTGGCGCGCCGCCCCGATGTGCTGGAATACGGCCTGGTGATGACGGGCGAGGACGGGCGGGTCACGCGGTTTATCGAAAAGCCGTCATGGGGGCAGGTCTTCACCGACACGGTCAACACCGGCATCTATATCCTCTCGCCTGCCGCTCTGCGGCTGATCCCCGGCAACGCCCCGTTTGACTTTGCCCGCGGCCTCTTCCCGCTCATGCTGGAAAGGGGAATGGGGCTTTTTGGCTATCCCGCCGAAGGGTACTGGTGCGACATAGGCGACAGCGGCGCGTTTCTGCGGTGCTGCCGCGACATCCTCGACGGGCGCGCCCAGCTGGATCTGCCCGCGCAAACGCCGCCGCCGGAGGGGGTTTCGGTCACACAACCCTGTTACATCGGGCGCGGCGTACGCTTCGGCAGCGGCGTCTCTATCGGGCCGTACGCCGTTATCGGGGCGGGCAGTATTGTGGACGACGGGGCCAGGGTTGAGGGCGGCGTGCTGGACGGCGCGGTGATGGAGGCCCGTTCGCGCTGTACCGGGGCGTATCTGGGGCGCGGCGCGGTCCTGCGCGAAAACGCGTCGGTCTTAGAGGGCGCGGTCATCGGCGGCGGCGCGTCCGTGGGCGAGGGCGCGTTGGTTTTAGAAGGGGCGCGCGTCTGGCCCCGCAAGGAGATACAGCCCGGGGCGCGGGTCTCAGGCAATGTCAGCAAGGGAGCGGCCCCGCGCGGAAGCGTATTTGACGCCAACGGCGTGATAAGAGGTTTGCCGCATGTGGACGTAACGCCGGACTTTTGCTTTAAGCTGGGCCTGGCGGCGGCACAGCCCGCGCGGGAAGATGTGGCCGTGTCGTGGCGGGGCGGCGAAGCGGCGCGTGTGGCCGCGCTCGCGCTGGAGGCAGGCGTTTGCTCCGGGGGCGGGCGGGCCGTGCTGACCGACGCGCTGACGCCGTCCTGCGCCGCCTTTGCCGGGAAAGCGCACCGGATCCCGCTGAACATTTTTGTACGGCAGGACGGGCGCTTGCTCACGCTGTATCTCTTTGACCAAGACGGCGTCGCGCCGGGCAGGGCGGAGGAGCGCAGGCTGGAAGCCTCCGTTTTACGCGGCGACATAACGCCGGCTGACCCGCAAAGCCTCCGTCCGGCGCGGTATCTGTCCGGCCTTGCGGAGCAGTACGCCGCGGAGGCGGCGGCCCCGCCGCGCTGGGCGGTGTCGGGCTTCGCGCCGGTGCCTATGTCCGCCGGCGGCAGCGGGCCGGAAACGGATCTGCTGCGGCGCGCGCTGGCGCTGGCGGGGTGCGTCCCAAACGGCGGTCCTATCCTTTACAGCGACGGGCTGTCCCTCACGGCTGTGCTGGAAGACGGCAGAGAGGCCGACCCCGCTCATCTGCTCGGGAGTATGATTTTCATGGAAGCCGCCTGCGGCGCAGACAGGCTCGCCCTGCCTTGCGACGCGCCCGCGTTTTTAGACGATGTTGCGGCAAGGCAGGGCGTCCGCGCCCTGCGGGTCGAGCGCGACGGGGAAAAGGCGCGGGCTCTTTTGGCCGCCCAGCCCTACATGCGCGACCCTGTTTTCATGGCGGCGCGTCTGGCGCACGGGTGCCGTAAACACAAAAAAGGATTGTCGGGATTTTTAGGGCAGCTCCCCTCTTTCCACCTCACCGCGGGGGAGGTCGCCGTCCGGGCCGACCGGGGGGCCGTCATGCGCGAGCTGGCGCGTCTGTTTCCTGGCGCGGAGCTTAGCGAGGGGATACGCTCCCGCGCCCGGGGCGGCTGGGTACGCGTCGCGCCGCTGCCCAACCGTTCCGCTTTGCGTATCATCGCCGAGGGGATGAGCGCGGAGCTGGCCGACGAATTATACGCGGATTTCGCAAGAAAAGTGGAGTCCTTAGGCAACGGCTCGGAAAAATAAGGTTGCCGTATGAATCCAAGTGTGCTATAATAAGCGAAATTGCTATGACGTTAACCGCGCGGTGCGCCGCGCGTTACATAATAAGGCAAATAGGAGTGAAAACTGATCAAATGTCGCAAAAATTGAAGATTATCCCCTTGGGCGGTATTAACGAAGTGGGCAAAAACCTGACGGTTTATGAACACGGCGGCGATATACTGCTGGTGGATTGCGGGCTTTCGTTCCCCGACGAGGATATGTTCGGGGTGGATATCGTCATCCCTGACTTCGCTTATCTGGAAAAGCATAAGAATCGTATCCGCGCCCTCTGCATCACCCACGGCCACGAGGACCACATCGGCGCTGTCAGCTTCCTGCTGCGCACGGTCAACTGTCCCATCTACTGCACCAAGCTGACAGCGGGGCTGGTCAGAATCAAGCTGGAGGAGGCGGGGCTTGCCAAAAACGCCCACATCCATTGCGTGGAAGCGGGGCAGGTCATCCGGGCCGGGTGTATGGATGTGGAGTTCATCCATGTCAACCACTCCATCGCGGGCGCGGTGGCGTTCGCCATCCACACATCGCTCGGGCCGGTCCTCCACACCGGCGACTTCAAGATCGACAGCACCCCGGTGGTGGGTGACATGATCGACCTTGCCCGCCTTGGCGAACTGGGGCGCAAGGGCGTCCTCGCGCTGCTCTCCGACTCCACAAACGTCGAACGCCCCGGCTTCGCCATGAGTGAGCGCACCGTCGGCGAGGCCCTCTTAAACCTGTTCCGCGGCTGTGACAAGCGCATCGTGGTCACCACATTCGCAAGCAACATCCACCGTATCCAGCAGATCATCAACGCGGCGGTCGAGACGGGGCGCAAGGTGGCCATCACCGGCCGCAGCATGGAGAATATTTTAGCCCTCTCCATCGACCTCGGCTGCATCGACATCCCGCCCGGCACCATCATCGAGCTTTCACAGGTCAAAAGCCTGCCCAAGGCCAATGTCTGCGTCATCACAACCGGCAGCCAGGGGGAGCCTATGTCTGCGCTGAACCGCATGGCGTTTGGGGCGCATAGACAAGTCGATCTGGGCGTAGGCGACCGCGTCATCGTTTCAGCGTCGCCTGTCCCCGGCAACGAAAAGACGGTGTCGAGGATGATTGACGAGCTGTTCAAGCGCGGCTGCGAGGTCATTTACCGCCGCCTGACCGACATCCACGTATCGGGGCACGCCTGCCAGGAGGAGCTAAAGCTCATCCTCGCGCTGACCAAGCCCAAATATTTCGTCCCCATCCACGGGGAGTTCCGCATGATGAAAGCGCACAACGATCTCGCCGCGCTGAGCGGCATACCGTACAAAAATATGCTCATCCCCGAGCTGGGGCGGCCTATCGAGATCACCGCAAAGGGGATCAAGCTGGGCACGGCTGTCCCGTCCGGGCGCGTTTTGGTGGACGGGATGGGTTCGGGTGAGATGGGCGACGTGGGCGGCGCCGTGCTGCACGACAGGCGGCACCTTGCCACCGACGGCATCCTGCTGGTCGTTGTGACCATGGAGGCAGATGGCTCCACCGTCGTCGCGGGGCCGGAAATCATCACGCGCGGCTTCGCGCTCTCCAAAGGTTCCGACGCCGTCTTGGAGGATTTGCGCAGAATCGCCGCCGAAACGCTGGACGACTGTATTGAGAAGCGCTATACCGACTGGGCGACCATCAAGCAAAGCCTGCGCGGAGCGCTGAGCGGCTACCTCAACCGGCGGCAGAAGAGCAAGCCGCTGATTTTGCCGGTGATTATGGAGGTATAGGGTACTAAAGAGCAAACACGCGCGGGAAGATTCCTTCTCCCCGCGCGTGTTTTATCTTTTTTATTATTCGCTTATAAACCCAATCATAAATTCACCGTGCCACTTATCGTATACCACCCTGTATCTCCCCGGGACAAAGTCGAAATTATCCCGTTCATACCGCATCAAATTCAGAGGCCATACTACTTCCCCGCCGGGTTCTATAATTAGCCCGATATCATTAAATATTTGATTAAGCATCAGCGGAACTTCTTTCCATTCGCCGTTGTCATAGATTTCAAGGTTATAGTGATACCCGCCGCGGTATTCTTCCTCTGAAAGGTTTTTGATTCTGAGGGAGAGCGGCTCCGAAAGATCGCCGAGGTGAATGATTGGCGGATCGATCTCCACGATTATATCAGACTGTTCTCCACTATCCGTCATCGGCTCCTCAGCCTCCCCGCTGTTTCTATCACAGCCGGACGCGGTAATCGCTTTGATGGCATAGGCAGATAAGTCAAAGATAAGCCATCCTTGGACAGACGGTTCCCATTCGTCCCCCGGCCAGGAAAACTCCACCAACACATGGTTGCTGTCAAGCCATTTTGTAACTTCTACCCGTGTGTTGTCTTTTTCGTCCGTTCGTTCCCGTCCAAGCTCCTTTTGAATATCAAATTTAGTCGGAATAATCCCGGAAGCCATGCCGTAGGCAAAATCAATCATTTCCGTTCTGCGGCTGCCGTTACTGCCGCTCGCTGTCAGCGCTAGCAGGCTACGGTCCGGGGCCCATAATAGCGACGGCCTGCCGCGATTGCCGAAATAGGATTTAGTCCCGCTGCTAATATGCTGCACCGTAGTGGTTTTTGTAATTCGATTATTCCATGTTCTGTATTCCCCATTAGGAGATTCTGTTCTGTCTGTAATGATTGTTGAGTAAGTGAAAGTAAATATCCCCGCAATGAAACAGACGCCTATCAATATCCAAATGGATGGCTTGCGGTACTTTGCCTTATTTTCCATAAGATTCAACTCCATCGTAAAATTTTTACATAAATAGTGTACCACAGTCCGCCGGCCAAAGCTATCATTGATTCGTAGCGGCCCGCCAATAAACCCCACAAAAGGCAGAATAAAGCCGTATAGGCCAGAACGCTCCCGCACATGATACTGCGGGAGCGTGATGTTATGAAGGTTTTGGTCGTCATGCCGGACCATGAGGAGCTGCCCGAAGGGGTTTTCCAAACGGCGGTGGTGCCGCCGTCGGCGCATGTGACGGCGAAGCAGACCGTCACCTACGGTCTCGGGACGCGGAACACTATAACGCTGTCCAGCCGCTCCGGCGACGGCTGCCTGCTGTCGCTTCAGCGAGACGTCGTTACACTAGGCGGCAACCGTCTTGAGCGCCAAGAGATACCCCTCCCCCCGCTGCCGCGGCCCGAAGCCGCGCTGGCCGCGGCCGGGGCGCTGCTGGTGGCCGGGTGCTCACCGGACAAACTGTATGAGATGATGCTGCCTTTGACATGATTGCCCCCGCCCGCGCATATACATTCCACGAGCTGCTCCATCGGCGTGCAGAGCGTGGCAAGGGGGACTTACCCCACTTCCACGATTGTCCGTAAGGCGCGCATGGAGTGCGACACAATCGAGGTGGAGTGTATGAATTCTGTTGTCCTGCGCGGGACCCTCGCGAAACCGGCCGAGTGGAGCCATACATCGCATGAGGCGCGGTTTTTCCGTCTGTGGCTGGATGTGTGCCGCCTGTCCGGCAAAAATGACCGCGTGCGCGTGCTGGCCGCCGAGAGCCTCTTGCAAGGGCTGGGAGCGCAAACCGGCGCCGAGGTGGAGGTCTCGGGGCAAATGCGTACATACAACAATAAAAGCGGCGTCGGCGGCCGCCTCATCGTATCGGCACTGGCCCGCGACGTACTGCCCGCCGACGGGCAGTATATCAACAATGTTTTTTTAAGCGGCACGCTCTGCCGCCCTCCGGGGTACCGCAAAACCCCTCTGGGGCGGGAGATCTGCGACATCATGCTCGCCGTGCCGCGTACATACAGCCGCACCGATTACCTGCCGCTGATCGCATGGGGCGGGGCGGCGCGGTCCTGCGCCATGATGCAGACGGGGCAGCCGCTGCATATCGCGGGGCGTTTCCAATCCCGCGTCTACACCAAGGTCATTGACGGCGAACCGGTCGATATGACGGCCTATGAGATTTCGGTTGTAAAGCTGATGGAGAGCGCAGAAGAGCTGACGGAGGCGGCGCAGGGGGTGTCGCGTTAAACGCCCTTCACCTTCGCGATCCTCGCGAGAATTTTGCTTGCGTGGAGGAGTTTATCGCTGTCGGCGGATTTGATCAGCGCGTTGAGGGTGTCTGTGTCCAGGACTTCATTAAAGCGTCCGTTCTCCGCGCCAAAAACCAAATAATCCAGCGATAAATCCAGATGCCGCGCTATCCTGATCAGGGTGTCAAGCGAGGGCTTTTGAAAGGCGTTTTCGATCCGCGTGTAAGAGCTTGCCGATATTCCTATCACTTCGGCAAATTGCTCCTGTGTATATTTTAGTGATTTTCTTCTGTCCTTCATCCGGTTGCCCATGGCTTTTACCTCTGCCCTTGTCACGAATCCTCACCTTCCTCAACAACAATTCTACCATTTTGCGCAATATTTTCGTATTGCGCATTGACAAACGCGCATATTATTACGTACAATAGAATATACCCGCATTCTATGTTGCGTAATATAGTCTAGCGTTCGTTAAGAGAAGGGGGAATTATGGTTACTGCTGCTTATTTCATTGATACAGCCTTGTATGACCACCCGGACACCCGCCACAATGTATCTATCATCACAAAGGAATATACATACAAGGAGGAAACGCTCGCGCATATGCGGCTGTGCGAAAGCATCGGCACCGGCATAGAATATTTGATCAATACCATGCTTATCGGCGATGTAGAGATCAAAAATGAATACTTTATCGTTAAGAACACATATGACCCGGCAAAATGGAGCGTCCACTCCCGTGATGTGTTCGACGAAAAAATGAAGCGGTTTGACCTGAGTCAAACCGCGTTAGCGTGGGAGATCGTGGAGATGTACGCCTACATCGACAAAAAAGGGTGTCACGATGAGGTGAAAATCGTCATTATGAGGAAAGAAGAGGTCATGACTGCCGTCATTGACTTCAAAGACGAGGCGCAATGCGCGGACTTTACCTGCCCGCCGTGGCTCATGGATCCTCAAAATTCACCCGCTGCGCCACAATATATAGCGGGCGCCCCTTAGTCTCGTCGTAAATCCGCCCCACGTACTGGCCGATGATGCCCATCATGATCAGAATGATGCCGTTGAAAAAGAGCGTCAGGCAGGCCAGCGTCGCCCAGCCGGAAATAAGGATGTCGGTAAACAGTCGCTGGCAGATAATAACTATTGCATACACAAAGCTCGCGATGGAAACAAGCGAGCCAATTAGGATTGACAATTTCAGCGGTTTATAGGAAAATGAGGTTAGGGCGTCGCCCGCGAGACGCAGCATCTTGCGCAGCGGGTATTTGGTGACGCCCGCAAACCGCTCGGCACGGACATACTCCACCGCCGTCTGCTGAAACCCCACCCAGCTCACCAGCCCGCGCACATAGCGGTTGCGCTCCGGCAGCTTTTTCAGTGTGTCGCATACGGCGCGGTCAATGAGGCGGAAATCCCCCGCGTCAACCGGAAGGGTGACGTCGGTCAGCGCGTTGAGGGTGCGGTAAAAGAGCTTCGCCGTCGCCTTCTTGAAAAAACTCTCCCCCTTGCGCTTGGTGCGCAAGCCGTAGACCACCTGATAGCCCTCGCGCCACTTTTCGATCATCCGCGGGATGACCTCGGGAGGGTCCTGCAGGTCGGCGTCGATGACCACCACCGCGTCGCCGGCCGCCTCGTCCATCCCTGCCGTTATAGCGGTTTGGTGGCCGAAATTGCGCGAGAAGCCGATCAGACGCAGCCGGGGGTCGGCTTCCGCCAGCGCGCAGGCCATCGCCCATGTTTGGTCGCGGCTGCCGTCGTTGACGAAAATCAGCTCATACCCTTCGCCCGTCCCGTCCATGACCTCTTTGAGCCGCCGGTACGATTCATGGATGACCTCCTCTTCGTTATACAGCGGGACGACCACCGACACAGTGACGCTCATAATGGCTCAAATCCTTTCTTTTGGAGGAATGACAAGTGTTCAGCCCGATGGATGAAAAACAGATCAACGCGCTGTGTATCCTTGCCGTCGCCTCTGTCGGGGACAGCGTTTACGATTTGATGGTGCGCACCTCTCTTTGCGCGGAGGGGATAGCGAGAGCGGAAGAGCTGCACACTAAGCGCGTATCATATGTCAACGCCCGCGCGCAGTCAAAGGCGGCGGAACGGCTGATGCCGCTGCTGACCGAAAAGGAAGCCGCCGTCCTGCGGCGCGGGCGCAACGCACAGCCCGGCGGGATACCGCCGTCCGCCAGCCGCGCGGAGTACCAAAGCGCCACGGCGTTGGAAGCGCTGTTTGGCTGGCTCTGGCTGGGAGGGCACACCGAGCGATTACAGGAACTTTTTGAGGTGGTTTTCAATGAAGAAACGGCATAAAGACAAACAAAAAATTCATAAGGACCCTGAGAAGCAGAGGGCGGCCCGCAACCGCGTGACCCGCGCGATATGGGATTATTCGCTCATCCTGCTGGGCAATCTTGCCCTTGCCTCCGCCATCGTGATTTTCATCCGCCCGGCGGACGTCATCGTGGGCGGCGTGAGCGGCATCGCGCAGATGATCGAGCATTTGACAGGCTTTATGCCGATGGGCGTAACGATCATCCTGCTCAACCTTCCGCTCTTCCTGCTGTCTTTTAGAAGCATGGGGCGGCAATTCCTAGTCCGCACCGTCGTCGCGATCATAGCGTCCAGCCTGATGATCGACTTCCTCACGCCGTATATCGCCGAATGGCATATCACCGAAGACAAGCTGCTTTCGGTGCTGTACGGCGGCGTGCTGATGGGCGTGGGGCTGGGCATGGTATTCTCACGCGGCGCCACCACCGGGGGAAGCGACATCATTTCCAAAATGGTCACACGCAAGAAACCGCATGTCAGCCTCGGGCGCGTCAACCTGACCGTCAACGCTTTCGTGATCGTGGCGGCCGCGTTCGTCTACCGCAGTCCCGAAGCGGCGCTCTACGCCATTCTCGTGCAATATGTCTCTGCCACCGTCATAGACATGTTGCTCTCGGGCATGGACCACGCCTCGGCGGCGCTGATTGTGACAAGCAGGCCCCAGGAGATGGCCGACGCTGTGTTAAACGAAGTCCACCGCGGCTGTACCGGCCTGGACGCCCGCGGCATGTACACCCAACAGCCGACGACCACACTGCTTGTCGCCGTCCGCCCCCACGAGGTCAGCCGCCTGAAAGCGGCGGCGCAACGCGTGGATCCGTCGAGCTTCATGATCCTCTTAAACGCCCGCGAGGTGCTGGGACTGGGGTTCAAATCTATGGGATAGAGCGTGACAATTCCTCCAAATCTTCTACAACCAAATCCGGTACAAACGGGGAGCCTTGCAGGTCTTCCCGTTTTGTTTCGCCCGACAGCACCAGCACCGAGCGGGCCTTTGTTCCCATCGCAACGGCGATGTCGGTATACAGACGGTCACCGACGAAGCACAGCTCCTCCTCTTTATACCCCGTCTGCCGGATGATATACTCCAGCGTCCTGCGCGAAGGTTTCCCAAAAAACTCTATCTCCGTGCCCGCCGAAGCCCTGACCGCCGCCGCGAGCGCGCCGCAGTCGGGGATATATCCGCCTTCGACCGGGCAGTTATAGTCCATGTTCACGCCAAAAACCGGCAGCCCGGCGCGGGCGAAATCGCAAAGCGCCGTCAGGCGCGGATAATTCATGTCCCGGTCAAACCCCAAGACGGCAAAATCCGGGCTGTCTCCCGTCACGATGTACCCCGCTTCCCCGAAATCCTCGATCAGCGGCTTTGCCCCGGCGACGAATGCCCTCCGCCCCGGCGCGTTGCCCTTGAGCCAATCCAGCAGGACATGGGTAGACATGAGCAGCTTCTCCGGCGGCACAGGGATGCCCATATCCTCGAGCTTATTGAGGTAATACGCCGTATTTTGTGAGGAGTTGTTGGTGAAAAAGACAAAATCCCGCCCATTCTCCCTGACCTGATCGAGAAAGTCTCCTGTAAACGGGAAAAGCCTGCCCTCTAAATAGATCGTGCCGTCCATATCCAGTACAAAGCATTTAACGCCGGACAGGGCGTTTTTTTCAAAGTACCGTGCCGCGCGCTCGGAAAAATCCTCCAGCCGCCCCAACCCGCCCAAGAGTTGCAACAGTGTATACATCTGCGGCTTCCGGTCACGCGCGTATACCACGCTGTCGGTCAGGATACCATGGGTGAGGCCGATTTCGGAAGGGCGCGCCGGCGCGCCGGCGTTCCGCAGCATTTCAGCCAGACTGTCAGGCGCGGGCAAGGCTTTTGCGATATGGCAAATACCGTCCCAATACGGAGCGGTCTCCGCCCCCGGCGTGACCGACGGAAGCTCTTTCCAAAGCGCCAGAGCCGCCACCGCGGCCAGACCGACTTTGATTCCGTGCGGGACATGGGCCTTGCCCTCTTTGAGGTAGCGCATCTCCCAATAGTGCGCGAGGTGGTGCTCTGTTCCCGACGCGGGGCGGCTGTCGCCGTACAGGCTCATGGCGATACCGCTCAATATCAGCCCTTCAGTGATGCTTTGGATGTCATGTGGGTCTTTGACGCACTTTTGCAGCGCAGTTTCGACCAGTGTGACGATTTCCTCCGGCATCGGCTCGCCGGTCAGCAAATGGGAGAGCTTCCAGTCCGCCATCGCGGTATATTTACCCAGCATATCGCCCAGGCCCGCCGCGATCATACGCCGCGGGGCGTTTTTGAGGATGTCCGTATCGCAAAAGATGGCAATCGGGCACTGTGTCGGCGGCGTAACCTTCACCCCCCCCAGCAGCATCGCCGAACCGAGCGACGCGTAACCGTCCATCGACGGCGCGGTGCCGACGATAGCGGAGGGGCACTTTACCTTCGCGCCGACATAGGTGCAGAGATCGTTGATCGTGCCCGCGCCCACCCCCAAAATCAAGTCAATATCAGAAGAATACGCCGCGAGGATCGACCCGATCGAAGCCTCGTCCGGCAGCGGCTCGTCCTGTAGAAACCGGCACTCGCGCACATCCAGCCCTGCGTTTCGCAATGTTGGCAGCAACGCGTCTCCCGCGGCGCGGCGGGTGTTGGGGTCGGTCACGGCAAGGATGATTTTGGTCCCTTGCGACGCAATCCAACCCGCGACGCCGTTGAGTACGCCGCTCCCTACCGCGATATGCGGGACGATGTGTTTATATGCCTGCCACATAAAGCCCTCCGTATCCTACCGAAAATACCGCACGCCTCCCTCAAAGATGGGCTGCTGCTTGTTGCCGGGGATGTTTTTACCCACATAGAAGCCCGCGCGCTCGGAGTGCGCCATCTTGCCCAAAACGCGCCCGTCGGGGCTGGTGACGCCTTCGGCTGCCAGCACTGAACCGTTGGGGTTGACGAAAGTGGCCATGCTGGGGTTGCCTTTTACGTCGCTGTATTGAAAAGCGATCTGCCCTCCCCGGATAAGGCTCTCGCATATGAAATCAGACGCTGTAAACCGCCCCTCCCCGTGAGAAACGGGCACGGTGTGGATCTCGCCCGGGGCGCACCGCATCAGCCACGGCGACAGCACCGACGACACGCGGGTATGGACATACCGCGCCTGATGCCGGCCGATGGCGTTGATAGTCAGCGCCGGATGCCCTTCGTCGATCTCGCGGATGTCGCCGTAAGGCACCAGCCCCAGCTTGACCAATGCCTGAAAGCCGCTGCCAACGCCCAAAATCAGGCCGCCGCGGCGGTGCAGCAAATCACGCACGGCGTCGGCCAAGCGTGGGTTGCGCAGGAATGCGGCGATAAACCTCCCCGAACCGCATGGCTCGTCGCCGCCCGAAGCCCCGCCTGGCAATACCAGCATCTGCGCCTTACGCAAAGCCTTCTCCAGCGCGTCCGCCGACTGTTCCAGCCAATCGGCGCGCAGGTTGCGAACGACTAGCGTGTCGGTCATGGCTCCGGCCGACTCCAGCGCCGCCGCCATGTCATACTCGCCGTTGGTTCCGGGAAAGACGGGGATAACGGCCAGCGGCCTTGCGTTGAGGAGATGCACCGGCGGCGGAGCGCGTTTGATGTGCTCTAATACTGGGATCTGCCTATCCTCCCGCTCCGGCGCCTCGGTAGGGAATACGCTCTCCAGAGGCTTCCACCAAGCGGTATAGAGGCTGTCGATCGGGATGAAGTCACTGCCGAGCCGGAGCTCCGCCTTTTGCTGCACAACGCCGATGACGCGCTCCCCCTCAAGGCGCTGCGGGCTTTCAAAGACAATGCCGCCCCATGGCGTGGTAAAGAACTCTTCGTCATAATGCTCGGGGTTAACGCACACGCCCAACCCCGAAAGGCTCATATGCGCCAGCGCGCCGGCCGCGCCGCCCATCTCGCAGGCATAAGCGGAAAGCACCGCGCCCCGGCATATATACCCGTGCAGGCGTTCCCACATGGAGCGCAGGCCGGTCAAATCGGGAAACCCGTCCGGGCGGACAGGGGTTTCCATCAGGTAAACGGTACTGCCGTGCCGTGTAAAGTGCGAAGACACGATGCGCGCCGCCGGGGCCGCCGCCACGGCGAAGCTGACCAAGGTAGGCGGTACATCAATGCGGCCGTTTTCCCCTTCAAAAGTGCCCGACATCGAGTCTTTACCGCCAATTGCCGCGACCGACAGGCCCATCTGCGCCCAAAACGCGCCGAGCATCGCCGCCAGAGGCCATCCCCAGCGCTCCGCGTCTTTGCCGGGCCGGGGGAAATATTCCTGCAAAGACAGATGGACGTCTTTAAGCGCGCAGCCCGCCGCCGCCAGCTTGGCGACGCTGGTCACCACGCTGAAGACGGCGCTGCCGAAGGGGTCGCTGATGTTGGGATCAAACGCACAGGCCATCACGCTGGCGGTACGGCTGCCCGCCGCAGGGATCAGCATGGCCGACACCTGCTCCGGCGCGGCGCCCGCCAATCCGCCGTAAGGGGCAAGGACGTTGCCCGCGCCGGCTGAAGCGTCGAAAAGTTCCGTCAGCCCCTGCTGTGAGCAGAAATTGAGGTCTGAAGCGAGCAGCAAGAGCCGCTCCGACGGAGAAAGGGACATATCTTCCCAAGGAAGCTGCTTTGAAGGGACGGGCGGCTTGACGCTCGCGGGCATCGTTTTCCTCGCGCCCGCTGAGTTTAGGAAATCCCTTGAAAGGGAGACAATCTCCTCGCCGCCCCATTCCATCACAAGGCGGCCCTCGGCGGTCACCTCGGCGATCATCGTGCAGTTGAGGTTTTCCTTGTCCGCCTCCAGACAGAAAGCAGAGGCGTCCTCCGGCGCGATGACCACAGCCATGCGTTCCTGTGATTCGGAAAGGGCCAGCTCGGTACCGCTGAGGCCGCCGTATTTTACCGGGACACGGTCAAGGTAGACGCGCAGCCCATCGGCCAGCTCGCCGACGGCGACGGAAACCCCGCCCGCGCCGAAATCGTTGCAGCGCTTGATAAAGCGCGCGACGCGCTCCTTGCGGAAAAGCCGCTGGATCTTACGCTCTTCCGGCGCGTTGCCCTTTTGCACCTCGGCGGAGCATTCGACCGCCGAATCCATACCCTGTGCCTTGGAGCTTCCTACCGCGCCGCCAATGCCGTCGCGCCCGGTCGCGCCGCCCAACAGCAGGACGACGTCGCCCGGCTGCGGCTCCTTGCGCACCACATGGTGGGCGGGAGCCGCGCCTGTCACCGCGCCAAGCTCCATCCGCTTGGCGGCATAGCCGGGGTGGTATATCTCGCGCACAAAACCGGCTGTTACGCCGATCTGGTTGCCGTATGAGCTGTACCCGGCGGCGGCGGTCGTGGTCAGAAGCCGCTGCGGCAGTTTGCCCGGAAGCGTGTCGGCGAAGGGCGCGCGGGGGTCGGCGGCGCCGGTGACGCGCATGGCCTGATAGACATAGGAGCGGCCTGACAGCGGGTCGCGGATAGCCCCCCCGATACAGGTTGCCGCGCCGCCGAACGGCTCAATCTCCGTGGGGTGGTTGTGCGTCTCATTTTTGAACATCAAAAGCCAGGGCTGCGCCCCCGCTTCGGTATCGACCGTGACCTTTACCGAGCAGGCGTTGACCTCTTCGGAAAGGTCAAGCTGTGGCAGAAGTCCCTCCTGCCGCATATGCTTCATGGCGGCGGTGGCAATGCCCATCAGTGTGACCGGCCTGTCCGCGCCGTGAACAGAAAGAAACAGCTCATACGCTTCCCGCACACGGGAATCGTCAATATTGACATGTGTGAGTTCGGTCAAAAACGTGGTGTGACGGCAGTGGTCGGACCAGTAGGTGTCCAGCACGCGCACCTCCGCCAGCGTCGGGTCGCGTTTCTCAGAGCGGAAATATTCCTGCAAAAACCGCGCGTCCGCTTCGTCCATCGCTAGGCCGTATTGCTCGATAAACGCCGGAATCCCTTTGTCGTCAAGCGCGGTAAACCCATCCAGCACAGGCGTTTTTGCGGGGGATGGATACTGTCTTTCAAGGGTTTCCGGTTTATCAAGCGAGGCAAGGCGGCATTCCACGGGATTGACGAGATAGTCCGTGATACGTTCGGCCGCGGCTTCGTCCGCGCCGTCCAATACCAGCACGGCAGCGCAACGAACCAAGGGGCGCTCGCCGCCCAGCAGGAATTGTATACACTGCTCGCATGAGTCGGCGCGCATGTCAAATTGGCCCGGCAGCGCCTCATACGCAACCAGGCGTGCCCCTTCGGACAGGGAGGGCAAATGCTCGCGGTAGACAGAATCGGCGGGCGGGTCGGAGAAAACCGCCGGCAGACAGCGTTCAAAGCCCTCTTCACTGACCCCCTGCGCATCATAACGCAAAAATAGGCGCAGCCCGGTAAGGGATACGCCCAGAAATCCGGTGATGTCGCGCAGAAGTGATCGTGCGGCAACGTCATGACCCGGCTTCTTTTCCACAAAAATGCGAAAGACTTGATTTTTCATGCGGTACCCCCTTGTGCTTTAAGCAGATTTATTATATAGTATCCTCTATAGGAATGTCAATAACGAGGGGGACCATAAATGGACGAGAAAGCGGTATTGGATATTTTAGACCGCACAAGGGCGCGACTGGAGGGGCACTTCCGCTATACCTCGGGGCGCCACGGCGCGGTTTATATACAGGGCGCACAAGTTTTTCAGCACGCCGAAATGGCTGAAAAGCTCTGCCGGGCACTGGCCGGGAAGTTTTCGGGTGTGGACGCGGTCATCGGGCCCGCAGTCGGCGCGATTCTCATGTCATACGAGGTTTCCCGCCACTTAGGATGCCGCAACCTCTTTGTCGAACGGGAAAACGGCGTATTCAAGCTGCGGCGCAATTTTTCGATAACTCCAGGCGAACGCATCCTTATGGTAGAAGACGTCGTTACGACCGGCGGCAGCGTTAAAGAGGCGATGGCCGTCTGCCGGGAGCACGGCGCGGAGATCATAGGCGTGGGCGCGCTGGTGGACCGCACCGGCGGCGCCAACCCGTTCGACGTGCTGTTTGAGGCGCTGGTCAGACTGGATATACCGTCTTGGACTGAGGAAGAATGCCCGCTTTGCAAAGAGGGCATTCCTTGCGTTAAACCCGGATCGCGCCCGGCAGTGTGACTCTATGAAGGAAAACCTGCACGAGGGCCATCGGGAGCGGATGCGGGCGGAATACCGTAAGCTGGGGCTGCCGGCAGAACCGCACAGGCAATTGGAGATGCTTCTGTTTTATATCCGCCCGCAAGTCGACACAAACAAAATCGCGCACCGTCTGGTCAACCGGTTTGGGTCACTGCGGGGCGTGTTGGACGCCGAACCCGGCGAATTGACTGAAATCGAGGGAGTGGGAAAGACCACCGCCACGTTTTTGCATTTTATCGGGGCCATCTCTCAGGCATACGGCGCGGGGCCGCCCGCAAAGCCCGGAATACCGCTGGATACGCCGGAACGGATGGAAGCGTTTGTGCGGGAAAGGCTCGGAGGGCAGAAGCATGAATGTATACTCGCCGCGTATCTGGACGCGAAGCGGCGGCTGATTCATGAACGGCTGGCCAGAGACGCGGCGGGTTCGGCCGCCCGCGTGGAGAACAGCCTGCGCGTGACCATGGGGCTGGCGTTGCAGCACCGCGCGGCGGGCGTCTTGATTGGCCACAACCATCCGCACGGCAGCCCGATGCCGTCGCTCAAAGACATCGCCGAAGCCAAACGGCTCAAAGAGGCGCTTCGCGCCATCGGTGTGAGTTTGACGGACTTTATCATCATCGGGGAGGATTTGGAGACGTATTCGGTGACACGCGGAGCATTATTGATTTAGCCCAAACGCCGCGAAGCCCGGCCGCTGTGACCGCGATACCGGTCAGAAGGCAGAGCCATTGCCCCCATGCGGCGTTCGGCAGCGGGAAAGAAACGGCGTTGACAGCCATATGCAGGATGATGGGCGCGGCCAGTGTCCCGCATCGGGCGTATACCAGCCCTAAGACGATCCCCACGGGGAAAGCATATATCATCTGAACCGTCGACCCGTGGAAAACGGCAAAAAGCGCGGCTTGGAGCGTTATGGCGATAGGAAGAGAAAACCCCCGCCGGAGGAAACGGAAACTGAGTCCTCTGAAAACAGCTTCCTCCGCCAGCGGTACGACAACGACAGTACAGAGGATCTGCGCCATAATCCCCGCCCCTGTCAAAGGGGAGGAAGCCCTGTCGGAATATTCGGCGATCCAGGAAGGCGGCAGGGGAAGGAGCGACAGCCCCGCCCTCAGCGCGAGGCCAAGCCCCAGAGCGGCCGTGATCAGCGAGAGCAACGGGAGCCTGTCGCATTTTGTATCCAGATCAAACCGTCTCAGTGTAAAGGCGCGTTGGCGCTTCTCGCCGAGAAGAATAAATATCAAACCGACGACGAGCAGCGTTAGAATAGCGGATAGGATGATGAGCCAGGGCGTGGCCGTACGGACAGCAAGCCACGCCTGATTGCGCAAGAACTCTCCGTCCAAACCTGGAGACTGCGCGCGCGTACGCGCCAGCGTGAACGCGAAAGCCAATGTTGGTATGGCGGTATGGAAGAAGTATAAGAGGGACGGGAAAGCCAGCGCAAGCAGTATGGAAGTTAGTTTCTTTCTCATAATAAGTTCCTTTTAGGGTTATAGGGGGTAGAGCAATGGACTACAGACAGGCGGAGCAGGACCTGCTGCTCGGGATTTTGGACGCGCTTCCCTGCCCGACCGCGCTTCTCAACCGCGACGGACAGACCGTGTATGTCAATGACCGTCCCTGCCCCGTGCCGCTGACCGGGATGGACCTTGCCAAACTGCCGGAGGTCAAGACGGCGCTGGAGGGAGTAAGCCAGTCGGCGTTCCGTACGGAGCTGCGGGGAGCGGGGGGCGCCGCGCCGGGGCTGATGGAAGCCTACCCGGTCAAGACTGAGGAATTATTGGTGGGCGCGCTGATCCTCTTCCGTCCCGATCCTGTGTCTGAGGAACTGACAGCCGACGCCCTGCCCACCGTCAGCGAGGCGATGGTGTCGGTCTGGGAGCGCATCCAAAGGCTTGCCATGCTCAAGACACCCGCGCTGATCATCGGGGAGCCGGGGTTAGGCAAGGCCGATTTCGCGATGGCGCTGCACCGGATTGCCAACAGGCAGCAGGAGCGCCCGTTCCTCACCGTCCGCGCGGACAGCACACCGGAGAACCTGCGGGACGCGGCGCTGGAAGCGGGCGGCGGGACGCTCTTTTGCGAGCGGATCGACAAATGGGGCGGAAGTCTTTTGCTGGAGGCGACCAATCTCTATACCTCGCGCCATGTCGTGCGCGGGCTGGACGTTAAGCCGCTGACCGCCCGTCTGATGGCGACCGCCGAGCCGGGGCTGGCGGAAAAGGCGCGGCGCGGGGAGTTCCCCGAGGACTTATATTCCCGGATGAACATCATGCCCGTCTTCCTGCCGCCATTGCGCGACAGACGCGAGGACATCGTCCCGGCCGCGCTGCGGTTCGCTTCGGCGCGGGCCAACGCCACCGGCAAGGATGTTCAGGGGTTTTCGGAGGAGGCAAGGGATATTCTGTCCCGCCAGGACTGGAAAAGCAATATCGATGAGTTGCGGGAGGTCGTGGATGCCGCCGTGGACGCCTGCCCCGGCGGGATTATCCTGCCTTCGTATCTGGGAGCGGTCCAGCAAACCGGGAGCGGACCGGCGACGGGGTCCTTGCGCAAGATGCGGGCCGCCTACGGGCGCGACCACGCGCGGGCGATGATCAATATCTACGGCAACACCGTCGAGGGCAAGCGTAAAGCCGCGGCGGAGATGGGGGTCAGTTTATCAACGCTGTACAGGATACTGGGGTCGAAGCGATAGATTAAATGATTCCCCGTAAGTCTAAATCGTTCATATCCACCTTGAGTACGCCGATGTCATACCTCTCATCCAGAAAACAACCGTGCCCGTCTCCGCCGCAGGTAATGCGCATATCGTTCCGACGGCAAAAGTCTAGGCAAGCGTCTGTCATTTCGGCTGTATGATCGGGATGATAACATTCAACGCCTTCTATCCCACAGCTTTTGAGTTTCGATAAAATATCAGGGAAATCCGGCACTCTGTCGGGCCATCGGTTGCCGGGGTGCGCCAATACGGGTATGCCCCCGGCGGACTTGATAATGCGGCAGGCTTTTTCAACAGAGGGAAAATCAGGGTCCCCGCCGCCGTATTCCCGATAGAGATTCTGCCAATGCTTCAAATCGCTGATAACCCCTTTGTCAAGGAGATAATTGATCCCTTTCCAACCCCCGCGCCCGAGCGGCATTTCATAGGCGGCATAGCCGGATACAGACACCGGCTGTCCCGCCTTTTCCATGTTTTCGATCAACTCAACACTGGTATAGTCCAGTTCGGCCCTGCTTTTTTGCATCAGCTCCGACATTGGCGCATGACTGGAATCGAAGTTATATGCCAGCAAGTGCACCTGCTGCTCCTTCCAATACACATCCAGTTCCACGCCCTGCACAAGACGGATTCCAGCGGCTTCACAGGCGGGGCGCAAACGGCTGTAGGCCGCAACAGTATCATGATCACAGACAGAAATGACGGCCAACCCTTTTTTCTTAGCAATTTGGACTACTTCCTCCGGCGACTGGGAGCCGTCTGAAAAATAGGTATGGATATGCAAATCCGCAACCATAAAAGCCCTCCGTAACCTCAAAATAGTAAAAGGCGCATAACGCGCCTTTTACCGTTATTTCGTGCCCTTATGGGCGATACAGAAAAAGTTTTTGGGTTCCTCCTTGCTCGTGCCATACGGCCTTCCGTCGGCGTCCACGAAAGCCACGCTGCAAAACCCTACGGCCAGCAGGATGTCTACCAAGCGGGAGAAAGAGAGGTGGGTGGAGAAGTTGTGCTCAATGACAATCTCGCCCGTCTCAATGTTGAGGTGCCATTCCTCATACTCCCAGCGGTCGATGTCCTCGTTATATTCATGCCGGGTGAGCAGGAAGGTGCGGTCCTCATTTTCCTGCCAGCTGCGGCTGTTTTCCAGCTTCTGCCCGCGCAGGTGCATATAGTTGGGATTGGAGAGCTGGAAAACGAAGCTGCCGCCCGGCTTCAGCGCGCGGTAAGCGTTGCGCGGAACGTCCTCGTCCTCCACGGGCGTGTCGATCATCGTCACAAGGTCGTATTCGTTCTCCTCCGCGAGGTCGTAGAAATTCTCCACGCGGTATGTCACTTCCGGGTGGGTATTCTGCGCCATCATGATAAAGGTTTCCGACAGATCCGTGCCGACGACGGTATGCCCCGCGTTGGTCCAAATTCTATGGTAGTTGCCCAGACCGCAGGCGAGGTCGAGGATTTTTAAGCCGTCAAGTGAGATGATGTCCAAAACCGCCTGCGCGTCGCGGATCTGATCCTCGGTGCTTTGGAAGCCCCAACCGACAAACCCCTCGTCAAACTCCTTGTCGCCGTAGCGGATCATAGGGACATAGATTTTCTTCATGCCGTAAAACCTCCTATCTCAATGCTTGAAGTGGCGTTTGCCGGTAAAAACCATCGCAATGCCTAAATCATTCGCTTTATCAATCGACTCCTGGTCGCGTACAGAGCCGCCCGGCTGTATGATGGCGGTCACGCCCGCCTTTCCGGCGGCTTCCACACAGTCTGGGAAAGGGAAGAACGCGTCGGACGCCATGACGCTGCCCACAGACCGCTCACCGGCGTAACGGATAGCAATCTCCGCCGCCGTGACCCGGTTGACCTGACCCGGGCCGATACCCACCGTCATGCTGTCTTTCGCCAGCACAATGGCGTTGGATTTGACATGCTTGCAGACGCGCCACGCAAAATCGAGCGACGCCAGCTCGTCGGGAGACGGTTCCCGCTTGGTCATAATCTGCAAGGCGTCGGGATCGAACGACGCGCGGTCGGCTTCCTGAACCAGCAGTCCGCCCTGTACTTTCTTGAAGTCGAGCGAATCCTCCGGCATGGGGTCGCATATCCCCTCCAACAACAGGATACGGAGATTCTTTTTGCGCATAAGCAGCTCAAGGGCCTCGTCGGTGTAGCCCGGCGCGATGATGATGTCCAGATGGGTCTTGGACAGCTCCTCCGCCATACCGGTATCGCAGATGCGGTTCAGCGCCACGATGCCCCCGAAGATGGAGACCGGGTCGGCGTCGTATGCCCTGCGGTATGCTTCCAACAGACTGCCGCCCGCCCCGACGCCGCAGGGGGTCGCGTGTTTGACGGCGGCCGCGCAGGGCTGGTCGAATTCTTTGATGACCGCTATAGCGGCGGCGGCGTCGTTGATGTTGCAGAAGGACATCTCTTTGCCGTGCAGCTGCTCCGCTCTGGCCAAAGAGCCTTGCAGGCCGCCAATCTCGCGGTAAAAGGACGCCGCCTGATGCGGGTTCTCGCCGTAACGCAGTTCCTGCGCCTTTTCGTATGTAACGGTAAACGTCTCGGGGTAGCGCATACCGGTCTGGCGGCGCAGATATTCGGCAATCAGCGCGTCATAATGCGCCGTATGCTCAAAGACCTTGCACGCCAGTTCAAAGCGACGCTCCCTCGGGACGCCGCCGCTTTCAAGTTGATCGAGGATGCCGTCATAATCGGCCGGGTCTACCGCCACGACCACGTCGGGCCAGTTTTTGGCCGCGGCGCGGATTAGGGTAGGCCCCCCGACATCGATGTTTTCTATGGCCTCGTCAAGACGGACCCCTTCGCGCAGGATGGTCTGCTTAAAGGGGTAGAGGTTGATGACGACGATGTCGATCAAGCCAATATTCAAAAGCTCAAGCTGCGCCATATGGTCGCGGTTGCCGCGCATGGCGAGGATGCCCCCGTGGATGGCCGGGTGCAGGGTTTTGAGTCGGCCGTCCAGGCACTCGGGGAAGCCGGTGATTTTGGATACATTGACGACAGCGACGCCAGCGCTCTCCAGCGCTTTCTGCGTCCCGCCGGTCGAGATGATTTCATATCCCAGCGCGGCGGCGCGGCGCGCAAACTCGCATACACCCGTTTTATCGGAAACACTGAACAGCGCCCGCTTTTTCATAAGGCCGCCTCCTCCGTCTATACTGTATCTATTATACCACAGCCCGTACCATTTAGCAAGAAAGCAATTTTGATAAATGTACGCGAAGCTGTAGAAGCGTCAATGATAGGTAACAGAATAATAGAGCAAGCCCTTGATATGGTTTCGCTACATAACCGCGAGATAATCGCTGAGGACTTGGTTAGGGCTTTTGAAGTTAAGGCATG
>JAIRUW010000063.1 GCA_031254195.1 Oscillospiraceae bacterium | reverse complement strand
GTATTCTTTAATCGCGGGGATATATGGCGCGACGTAATGCTTCATTGCAAAAAGGGAGTCACTTATTCCGCGTACGGAACGGGCGAGAAGCCAAAGTTTTACGGCTCGCCGGAAGACGGCGCGAATCCGGCGTATTGGAAACTGGTGCCGGGTACAAATAATATTTGGGAATATCACACAGAGCTTGCGGAAGTAGGCTTTTTGCACGTCAACGGCAACGAAGTGCTGGATGACAAATATGTCGCCTATTGGGACGTGAATCAGCAGAAATATGTCGTCAGTTTGGATTTGAAAACACCGTATACCCATAGCGTACTGGATAATCTGCAATTTTTCTGTGATGTAGACCTCAAAGGATTGACACCTTACGATACGGATCGTGACTCTTATTACGGCCAAGAAGGTGACGGAGGCGGGGTAGACCTCGGCGGTCAGGTAGGCAACGCTTTGTTCTTTATACAGGAAAACAGGAGCGGCAAATTCTACTTCCGCTGCGATGAAGGCAACCCCGGTGAGGTGTATTCATCCATTCAATTTGTAAAAAACACCTTTTCAAAACACCCTTTTGACGGCAAATACAGCGGCGGCGCAATCATCCATATTCACGACCCAAGAGGCGGAGTGACAGTGGATAACCTGTCCGTCATGTACCATGCGGGAGTAGCCATCACCGCAGCAAAGGGCGTCACCATTCAAAACTGCGAAATAGGCTTTATAGGCGGCGGCGCAATCGCGTACTTTTCTCCCGATGACCCGCCTGTAGATCAAGTCAGGACGCTGCGCGATTTGGTTTTGGCGGACGACGGCCCCGCGATTACATTTCAAGGTATAAGCAATGTAACCATAGCCAACAACTATTTCCATGACATTATGAACGGGCCTTATAATCTGGAGCATAATCTGGACGGCACCTTTGAAAATATAAAAATTAATGGGAATTTGATTGAGCGAACAGGTTACGGAACGAATTTAACTCAATTTTTCTCGAATGACGATCCGAACATAGTGCGGTATCGCAACGTATACATTGACAACAATTACTATATGTACACCGGCTATCTTACCGACCGGGGACTTATGGGCAAAAGTTATCCGATACACCAATATGATTTTTATCATCCACAGCAATTTGTGAATGTCAATTACACCAACAATATCTTTTACATCTCAAAGGGGACGATGTTCCATGTAAACAGCCCGGCGACGTTGGACGCATTTAATTTTTCCGGCAATACCTACGCGCATAACAACTACGGCGTACTTTTCCGCGATGATACGCGCGAAGGCGGTCATTTATGGCTTTACTACGACGAAAACGCCGAAGAAACAATCAAACGATTGACTGGCGATAAGACCGCAATCGTTCTGCCGCTGTCGTTTCCACCGACAGAGGCGTCGCCGCCCCCCAACCTCGACACCGCCGACACATGGGCGCATGGTGGCATCACGGAGGCGCTCGGCAAAGGTTTCGTCCCTCCAGCTATACAGGACAACTATAAGAGCGTCATTACCCGCGCTGAGTTCTGCATACTGGCCGTCCGCTGGGTGGAGTACGCATTGGATAAGCCTATCGCCGAAGTCGTAGAGGAACGCGGGTTGCCTGAAAGAATGAGCCATATATTCAGCGACACCGACGACCCAAACATATTAGCCGCCTACCGCATCGGGATCACCGGCGGCGAGGTAGCCCCCACCGATACCGCTCCCGGACGGTTCAACCCCGATGGTCAGTTCAACCGCCAGCAGGCCGCGACCATGATACTGAACACCTGCCGCGCCATTGGCGCGGATGTGAGCAACCCCCCAGCCGCCGACTTCACCGACATGAACGCGGCGGACAGTTGGGCGCGTCCGGGCATCAATTTCGTCCGCGCGAACGGCATCATGAGCGGCACCAGCACAGCCAACCCGCCGACGTTCACGCCCCTGCGGACATACACGCGGCAGGAAAGTATTATTACGTTCAATAACATCAGGCATGAGGAACTGAATAAAGACTAATCCGCGTAATAAACAACATACGAACAGGAGGGCGCAGCCATGCAGCCAGAACTGGATTCTCTGCGCGGGTCGGGTATCCGCATTACCGCGCTGGGCGGCGGCACGGGGCTTTCCAGTATGCTCCGCGGCCTCAAGCTGTGCAGCGAGAACATCACCGCCATTGTGGCGACCTCCGACGACGGCGGCTCGTCCGGCGCACTGCGCAATGACCTCGGTATCATCCCGCCCGGCGACATCCGCAACTGTATCCTCGCCCTCGCTAACACCGAACCGACGATGGAACAGCTCCTCAACCACCGCTTCACCGACGGTTCGCTGTCCGGGCAGAGCTTCGGCAACCTGTTTTTAGCGGCGCTGACCGGCGTGTCGGGCAGCTTTGAGACGGCGGTGCGGCAGATGAGCGACGTTTTGGCTGTGACCGGGCGCGTCCTGCCGGTGTCGGCGGTGCCTACGCAGCTGGAGGCTGTTTTTGAAAACGGGACGCGGGTGACCGGGGAGAGCAGGATTACCGACTGCAAGAAGAAAGAAAAGAGCCGCATCCGCAGGGTGAGCCTCAGCAAGCCGGTCAAGGCGCACCATGATGTGCTGGACGCCATCAGGCGGGCCGAGCTGGTGATGTTAGGGCCGGGCAGCCTGTATACCAGCATTATCCCCAACCTTCTGGTGGACGGCGTGTCCGAGGCGCTGCAAGCCTCCCGCGGACTGCGGGTGTATGTGTGCAATATCATGACGCAGGAGGGCGAGACGGAAGGATACGACTGCTTCGACCACGCGCGGGAGATCAATAAACACGCGGGCGGGCAGGTGTTCGACATATGCCTTGTCAATAACGCGCCCGTCCCGGAAGAGGTATTGGGCCGTTATGCCGGGGAGAACGCCGGGGTCGCGGATATCGGGCGCAAACAGTTCGCCGAGGCCGGGATCGAGCTGCGGGAGCGCCCCCTCATGATGCTGTGCGGCGGACAGGTGCGTCACCACCCGCTGCGGCTGGCGCACGCGCTGACCGAGCTGCTGATCGAGAAGCGCCCCCGCACCGGGCTATACAGGCAGGCGGATGAGGCGCTGCTGGAGTGGATGCGGGAGAAGCTGGAGGAAGAGAATAAAGGCGGGGCCTGACAATAGGAGGCGTCTATGCCCAGTTTCAGCGCGACGGTAAAGCGGGAGCTATGCCGCGCCCCTATCAAACGTTCGTGCTGTGCCCAGTCTGAGTGCTATGGGGCGCTGCTGCTGGGCAATACCTTCCGCGCCGAGGGGTTGCGTGTGCTGACCTCCCACACCGCTTTCGCAGAACGGCTGCCGCCGCTGTTTGCCGCCGCTTTCGGAATCCTTCCCCCGGCGCCATCCCGTCCAGAGCACGGCGGCAAATGGCTTTTCGCCGTCACAGGGCCAAAGCAGGTGCAAACGGTGCGCGGGGCCTACGGATACGGCGCGGGCGACGACACCGTCCTGCACCTCAACAACGCCGTGCTGGAACAGGAGTGCTGTCAGGCGTCGTTTTGGCGCGGCGCATTCCTCTCCGGCGGCACGGTGACCGACCCGCTGAAAAAGTACCTTCTGGAGATCGTCACCCCCCACCGCGTCCTGTCGCGCCAGCTGAGCGCACTGCTGCGCGAGAGCGGGCTGGAAGCGTCTTTGGGGGAGCGGGCCGGGGTTCAGGTGCTGGCGCTGAAAGTTTCGGAAGCCATCGAGGATTTTTTGGCATTGACAGGCGCGCCGCTGGCGGCAATGGCCGTCATGCAGGCCAAACTGGAGAAGGAGATCCGCAACAGCGTCAACCGCCGCGTCAACTGTGACACGGCCAATGTAGACAAAGCCCTCGCCGCCGCCGAACGCCTGCGAGGCGTAATAATGCGGCTGGAGAAGACCGGGCAAATGGATGGGTTACCGGAGATGCTAAAGGAAACGGCGCGGGCGAGGATAGCGTACCCCGAGGACAGCATGGCGCAGCTCGCAGACAGGCTGGGGGTCGGTAAGAGCTGCTTAAACCACAGATTGCGCAAATTGGCGGAGCTGGCGGGCGGAAAGAGATAGCGCCGCGCCATATGAAAGAGGGTTTGACACAATTATGAAATATCTCATGCTCGTCCCCGACGGGTGCGCCGACTGGCCTGTCCCGGCGCTGGGCGGCCAAACGCCGCTGGAAGCCGCCGGGTTGACGCATATCAACGAATACGCCAAGGCCGGCGAGATTGGGCTTGTTCAAACGATTCCCGACGGGGTGGAGCCGGGCAGCGATGCCGCCAACCTCTCGATTTTAGGATATGACCCTGCCGTGTACCTCACCGGGCGCGCGCCGCTGGAAGCCGCCGCCATGGGTCTGCCGATGGGTGAAGCCGACGTGGCGTTCCGGGCGAGTCTGGTCACGCTGGAGGGGGACGGGCCGTATGAAGACTTGGTGATGAAAGACCACAGCGCGGGGGAGATTGGCAACGAAGACGCCGAGGAGATCATCCACATTATAGATAAAGAGCTGGGCGGAGACGGCCTCTGCTTTTATCCCGGCGTCAGTTACCGTTGCCTGCTGATTACCGACAGGCTGGATACCACCTGCAAAACGACGCCTCCCCATGATATTCTGGGGCAAACCGTCGGCGCACACCTGCCGGCCGGAAACGGCGCGGAGGAGATACGCCGCCTGATGGCGAAAAGTCATGCGTTGCTAAAAGGCCGCCAAGCCAACTCCCTTTGGATATGGGGGCAGGGGAAAAAACTGGCGCTCCCTCCGCTGGAGCAAAAATACGGCGTAAAGGGCAGCATGGTCGCCGCCGTCAACCTGCTCAAGGGCATCGGATGCAGCGCTGGGATGTCCTGCCCGGACATTCCCGGTGCGACCGGGACACTGCATACAAATTACGCGGGCAAGGCGGCGGCGGCCATCGAAGCGTTTAAGGGCGGCAAGGATTTTGTCTTCATCCATGTCGAAGCGCCCGACGAGTGCTCCCATACCGGCGACATGGAGGGCAAACTGGCGTCCCTTAAACGGATCGACAGTGATGTATTCAAGCCTGTCGCCGAGTATTTGAAAAGCACAGGCGAGCCTCACCGTATCTTGATCCTGCCCGACCACAAGACCCCGCTGGAGATACGGACGCATACGTCCGAGCCGGTGCCGTTTGTGCTGTTTGACAGTGAAAAAATAAGGGATATAGATGACACGAAGGAGTTTTCCGAAGCCTGCGGGGCGCGGGGACGGCTCTTCGCGGACGGCGGCGCGTTGGCGGGGCATTTCTTTAGAAATTGATGTGGATTTGTAGAAAATGTGTTGCAAAGGGTGTATATCCATTTCCCCCTTTTTGCGCTGATAGGCGAAAAATCCCCCGGCAGGTGCGCGGCGTTCGTTAGAACGTATAAGTGCGCTGTTAGTGCTGTTAATGACGAAGAAAACTTATATTTTCGGAGGTAGAACATGAACGTAGTTGAACGCATGAGCCATTTTAATGTTCCCGGCGTGAGTGTGTCCTATTTTGAGGATGCTGAAATTAAATGGAACAAGTTTTTTGGTGTCATGGAAAAAGGAACTGAAAAAAGTATAAATGAAAATTCTATTTTCCATGCTTGCTCAATAAGCAAGATGATTACCGCTTTATGCGTCTTGAGTTTGGCTCAAGACGGTAAGCTGGATTTGCACAGAGATGTAAACGAATATCTTGTGTCATGGAAAATCGCCGATAATGATTTTACAGAAAAAAATAAGGTTACATTAGCTCGCTTATTGTCGCACCAAGCGGGGTTGTACGATTTAGAGGGCAGCTTCGCGCCTTATAAAAGCGGAGATAAAATCCCCAGCCCCATTGATATTATAACGGGTGCTACTGCTTATCACAAAGAAGACGTTAAAGTGAAATATATCCCCGAAACTGACAGTGAATATTCTGATGTTGGCTACAGTATCATATCGCAGGTTTTGCAAGATGTTTTTGGTGAAGCAATCTCACAAATTGCAAAGCGTATTGTATTTGACCCTTTAGGTTTACAAAAAACATTTTTTTGGGAAATAGGCAAGGAAAAATTTGAGTGTTTCGCTCTATCCGATTGTGTTGTTGGGCATGACAATAGTGGTGATATTGTTGACGAAATAAGAGCGTGCTATCCAAACATCGAAGGTGCTGCTCTGTGGACAACCACACGCGAATTATCACTTATTGTTATTGACACAATAAAAAGCTATCAAGACAAAAGCGGTAAAGTTTTAACTCATGACATGGCTAAGTTTATGCTGTCACCATTCGGATGCAGCAACGATACAGGGATGGGCGTGTTTTTAGTAAACGATTCAAATGGAAACCCTTACTTCTTCTCGCAAGGCTGGGGTGTTGGTATGCAATGCAAATTGCGTGCTTACTACAAAAGCCAAAAAGGTGTCGTTGTAATGACAAACTCAGAACCGGGCGTAGAACAAGATGAGTCGCTTGTTGGAGAAATTATTGAATATGTCTGTATAAATCACGAACTATAAATTGGCACTGTAAGCATATTCTGCGTTGAACAGGTTTTGGACAAATACCCTTCACAACACATATTTTAGGAATGATTGTTAGTTCAAAACTATTATTAGGGAGGCGCTCATGAGCGGATTTGCCCACCTGCATGTCCACACCGAATACAGCCTGCTCGACGGCATGTGCCGGATCGACAGGCTT
>JAIRUW010000053.1 GCA_031254195.1 Oscillospiraceae bacterium | reverse complement strand
ACCTTTTGCACAAAAATAGCACCCTGCTTTTGTGCAAGGTGCATAAAATTACAAAGGAGGTTCCATTATGAATCCTGATATTGCTAAGAGGGCTGAATTGCTGGACGAGCAGTATGCCGAGATGTCCGCTAGGCGTATAAAAGCCGCCGCTAAACTCGCCGAGGAGTTCAAAAAAATGTACGAGGCGGCAGAACCGATTATGCAGGTCATGCGTAAGCACTCTATGTACTATAGGCATCCCGACTTAGATCCGCGCTATAAGACAACACACGGCCCGATCGTCGGAAGAAACGATGGTTTGTCGGAGCTATATTATTTTGACGGGCATTTTGTGAATTGCATAAATGCGAGGGACGGGAAGCCTGCCGAACCGGACCCCCTACATGTCGAGCTATTTTGCCAAATATGTGACGAGGAGTTCGCCCTTAGAGGGCTTCAGTGGATATTTACCTGCTCCGACGAAATTATCAGCGGGGAGAAGAGAAAGGCCGAGAGGCTCGAGGAGTACGCGCAGGACATTAAGAGAAGCCGGGAAGGTTAGAATCCCGGGTAAGCATTGAGCGTCTCGCCAATGAGATTGGACGGCGGAAACGAATCCCTTATTGCTTTATTGACCTGAGCAAGAAGGTCATCAGTCACCTCTCCAGTTACATTAAGCGTGTAATGCGCCGGGCAGGTTATTACCGCCCGAATCGCTCGCAGTTCGTCCCTAATTTCGCGTAGTATACAGAGGACTTCTTGATCGGCTGTAGGCATAGCTACCATCCTTTCAGTATCATTCATTTTGGGTAACGGTATCCTACGATCGAAATTGATCCGGGTGTACCACCCTGTCGAAATTGAACGTATGACAATCATCTGTATGCCCGCACGACTCGCAGGGTTGAAATATCGGGCTGAAACTACTATTCATGTCTTTCTTATGGAAGACTTCGGTATTGATGCGGATGACGATAGAGCGGGGCATGCAGACAAATGGCTGTACTGAAAAATTACGGGAGTTAATCCCTCTAGGGGGCTTTTGGGAGATCATAGCAACCATCCTTACGGTTTATTTGGTTTTATTATACTCCCCGAATATGGGGAAGTCAAGGGGTGACATATGGACTTGAATTTAGGGGCGCAAAGAATACGCGGCCTTGCAAAGGTCCGAGGAGTTTCGGTAAATAAAATGCTGGTATCAGAGCTGGGTCTTAGCAAGAGCGTTGTCGACCATATGGCGGAGGGATCCGTTCCTTCGGCTGATAAGCTGGTATTGATCGCGCAGTACCTCGACACGTCCGTTGCCTATATTATCGGTATGACAGACGACGAAAAGCCGACCACCCCCGGGCAGGGGCAGTCGGTTCGGATGGAGCTACGGGCGATGATTGCCGGCATACCGGACGACAAGCTGGGGCGCGTTAAGGGGATCCTTCAAGCAGCCATTGACGCAGTAAAATAAGGGCTTGATCCAGCTGGGCGTCGGTCATGGTGTCTACCATTTCGGAGATTTCGCGGCGCAATTCGTCGGCATTGGCCTCCACCGGATGTTGCTTTTCATCGTTCATATTAACCACCTCGTATGTAAAATAAGCCGGTGGTTTGCCCCACCGAAGGCTGCCGAAAGGGGAAGCGTGTAGTGTGAGCGTAGAGCAAAACACCGTTATGATACAGAGCAGCGTTTCATACCCACCGCACAAGGCGCGTTTTTCCAATTCAAAGTGGTAGTGAAAGGCTTGTCCTTTGCAGGTGCAACAAAAGAGCTTTACTTAACTATGCCGGCTTCATTAGACGAAACGGGTAACTCCCATTATACAGAAAGAGTCTGAGAATGGAGTTTTTTGTTAGATAATTACGTAAACGGTTATATTATAACGAGAAAGCCCCACAAATGTGATTGCTTCCTTAGTAATAAGCCACCTACCCAACCTTTCCGGCTTGTATCCGTGTCCGACCTAGAGCCTGCCTCCGATAGCTTGGCACGCTTCATGCGTTGCTTATCCGCTAGAGGGAGTATTGGTGTGGCGTTATTCAGTTGTTTGATTTTCTTATTGTTTTGGCTCAGAATTCACTCTATCCATGTACTCACGGACTTTGCGGCGTAAATCCACAAGTCCACGGTCGCTCCTTCGGGCTTTTAGGAAACATTGCTCGCTAACTCCGGCTGCTTTTGCCATTTCCTTGAATGAGATTATGTGTTCGTCTCTGAAGCGGGAGCACTCTTTTCCAAACTCGGTTAATGCGTATTTTGGCTTCATGCTTTCTACCTCCTGTAATAACGCGGTAGCATTACTATAGCTCAATATAACTGAGCCGTCAACACAAAAACTCATTTTAATTGAGTTTTTGTGAAAATTATACAAAAAAGGAGTTTGTTTTTTGTGTTTTATGAACAACTAAAAAAAGCCTGCCTCCAAAAAGGAACTACCCCAACTGCATTAGCTCGAGAGTTTGGATTAAGTACGGGAAACACAGGGGCATGGAAAAACGGCGGTACCCCCAGTACCGATATATTGGTAAAATTTTCGAATAGACTTGATGTTACTACAGACTTTTTGTTGGGAAAACCTGATTTAATAGACCTACATGTCAATAGCATTCGCCATTGGGCAAATAATAGTTTTTTCACCGAAGATGAACGAAAACGTATAGAGGAACACTTTCAAGAGTTGTTAATCAGATATAAAGATTACGTCAACTATGTTTGTGACTTGGTAACAGGTGTCGATGGAGAAAGAGATGTTGACGAAATCAAAAAACAATCACTTAAAAGGCTCGATGCGTTGCAGGTTTGGATTGAGCGTCTACCTGGTTTCTACTTTGACCCTAGCAGTTCTAAATCAAATATAGACAAAACTAAGGAACGTAGATAAACGAAAAAGCCCCCGCGCCCATGGCCGGGCGCGGGGGTCATGTGTAAGGGTGGGTAGATATGCCGAAGGAGAAAGGGTCGAAAAAGAACAAATACTATAAAGGCTCCTTTGTCATTGGCAAAAAGGCAGACGGCACGCCGGAGCGCGTCTATGTCCGCGGCCGTACCAAACAGGAACGCGACGAGAAGCTGGCCGAGGCCAAGCGTCTCCATGCCCGGGGCGTGATGCTGGGCGACATGACCGTCCGGGAGTGGTCGGTGAGGTGGATGGAGATATACAAGGCGAACACCACCCGCACTCAGCACGACCACTACCAAGCCAAGCTCAAGTATGACATACTGCCGGTTATCGGCTCCCTGCGTATGCGGGACATACGGTTGTCACATCTACAAGCCCTGCTCAACAATTACAAAGGCGGCAAGAAGGGGACTGTCGAGAAGATCCGGCAGGCCGTCCGGCAGCTATTCACGGATGCAGAGGTGGAGGGTATCATCGAGCGTAACCCCGCCACCCGGCTTGAGATGCCCGAAGTCGGGGAGGAGCCGCGCCGGCCGCTGACGGCCGTCGAGCGTCAGGCCGTCCTTAAGGTGGCCGAAACGCACCCGCGCGGCCCCTATGTTCTCACTATGCTATACTGCGGCCTACGAAGAGGGGAGACCGCCGCGCTGGATCGAGCGGCCATCGACCTCGAGAACAAGCGGCTAACCGTCAACAAGTCCCTCACCTTCGACGGGAACGTCGGAGATCTCGGCGGTACCAAAGCCGCCAAGATGCGGAAAAACACACCCCGGAACGGCGAGGAGGTCGGCGTCCGGGTGGTGCCTATCCCGGACGCGCTTCTGCCTATCCTGACTGAGCAATGTGAGAGCAAGGAGCCGGGGGCTATACTATTCCCAAAAGGAGACGGAAAACACGCCACAGGGCAAACTCTGATATGGTGGTGGCGGTCTTTCTCCCGGGCTTGCCATATCACGGCCGGGGCTAAGCTGTACCGGAACGCAGTGCTGTATGATACCTCTCCCTTCGGGGAGGAGGTCACGCCCCATTACCTGCGCCACACATACGCGACCGATCTGTACGCCGCCGGTGTGGATGAAAAGGCGAGGAAGGAGTTTCTCGGCCACGCCTCCAAGGACGTCACGGAGACATATACCGCCATGACCGATGAGGCCTTCGACCGGGCGTCCGCGCTGCTTAACGAGTATTACAAGGGCGAGAAGTGGAAGCCCAAGCCGAGCAAGGAGGCCGCGGCGGCCGCGCGGGACGAGGAACTGGACGGCGACCTCTCGAAGTTCGAGACCCCGGAGGAATTATTCAAGAAGCTGGGGATATAATAAAAGTGTTGCATTTGTCTACCATCCGTGCTACAATATAGTTACTACAAAAAGGAGGTGCTTTATGGCTAAGACAGAATCCTTCCACATGAGGGTTGCCCCCGAGATAAAGAGCGAAGCGGACGCTATCCTAAGTCGCTTGGGCATGACGACCGCGGACGCGGTGAACATCTTTTTTACTCAAATCATAATGCGCGGCGGCCTGCCGTTTGAGGTTAAGATACCCGTCCCGAACGAAGCGACAAGGCGCGCCATGGAGGACGCGGAGAGCGGCGTCAATCTGCACCGGTTTGGAACAGCCGACGAGATGTTTGAGGCGCTGGGGATCGGATGAGAACGCCAGCCTTTACGACACAGTTTCACCGGGACATGAAGCTGTGCGAGAAACAGGGTAAAGACCTCACGAAGATCAAGGCCGTCATGTTCGACTTAATTGTCGGGAACCCGCTACCTCCAAAGAACAAGGATCACATGATGGTGGGGAACTTCAAAGGGCATCGTAATTGTCACGTTGAGCCGGACTGGATTTTGCTTTATCTGTACGACGGTGACGAGGTGCGTTTCGTGAGGACCGGGTCGCACTCCGAGCTTTTGGAGTAGCCGGGGCCAAAAAATGGGGCAAATCAAAACGGCGGTAGGTGTAAAGCCTACCGCCGTAACGCTTTTATTGACTTCTACATCCAGCTTGGGAAGCTGGAATTCTGCCATTGAACTACACCCGCACTTGTGTTTTCAAGCCGTCCTGCTCCCGGATGATATTATAGCACAACTGGGGAAAAACCGCAAGTCTTATTTCATAGACCACACATTTCCCTCTATTCTTTTCCGTTTTTACTATCAGGTAAATGTTGCAGATTATCGTTTATCATCTTGAAACGTTTTTCAAAAATGTACGGATATAACTCATAGAATAGCGATAATGAACTGGATATAAAAAAGCACACAAGAAAAAATCATGTGTGCTATGTGTGCTTCTGAGGAAGCACGGAAAGTCATTCGTCAGAGCATTGATATTTCTGTAATATAAATTGGGTTAGAGCGCCCCAACAACCTTATGCGGGGTATACAATTCTTCCAGATACGCCGCATCTTCATCCGTCAGCTTTACCTCTAACGCGGTCACGGCGTCCTCAATATGAGAAATTTTTGTCGCACCGATGATCGGAGCAACGACCGGATTTTTACCATACAGCCACGCGAGTGCGATATGCGCCCGCGGGATGCCGTACTTTTCAGCGAGTTCGCCGACTCTGTCCACGATGATTTTATCGTTGTTCCGCGTGGAGTCATACTTCATCTTGGCAATCTCGTCTGACTTAAACCGCGCCGTATCCGCCTCCCAATCGCGGGCCAGCCGTCCGCCTGCAAGCGGGCTGTAGGGTGTTGACGCGATTTTTTGATCGACGCAAAGCGGCATCATCTCGCGCTCTTCTTCACGGTAGAGCAGATTGTAGTGGTTCTGCATGGATACGAATTTCGTCCAGCCATACTTTTCCGCTGTATACTGTGCCTTTTGGAACTGCCACGCGTACATGGCCGACGCGCCTATATACCGCGCTTTCCCGGCTTTGACGACGTCATGCAGGACGCCCATCGTTTCCTCAATCGGGGTATTGTAATCCCAGCGGTGTATGATATATAGGTCTACATAGTCCATTCCGAGGCGGGTCAGGCTCTTGTCGATTTCGCTCAGAATAGCCTTGCGGGACAATCCTTGTCCGTTGGGGCCTTTGCTCATCGGCTGAAACACCTTTGTCGCAACGACGATTTCGTCGCGGTTCGCATATTCTCTTAAAGCCCGCCCGGTAAATTCTTCGCTGGTACCTGCCGCGTAGCAGTTCGCCGTATCAAAAAAATTGACGCCTAAGCCGAGCGCGCGTTTGATAATCTCTTTGCTTTCTTCTTCGTTTAGTACCCAACGATGCGAACCGATCCCTTCTCTGACCTCGCCGAAACTCATACAGCCGAGACAGACAGGCGATATGTCCATCCCTGTGTTTCCAAATTTTACATAATTCATGTTATTTACTCCTTTATCGGATAAAATTTGTCATGGCTAAAGGTTCTTCTTCCGGCAGCGCCACATTGCTCCGGTGTTTGCATTTGATTAGGTAAGCCATATTATTCGCCAGCGTTCTCATGATTCGGACACCTTCTTCATCTGCATATACGTCCTCCGGCGTATAGCCGTGAATGCCATTCCAATAGCACGAGGATACCACAGGCATCTGTGAGATCGTGAAATATTTGTTTAGCTGATCAAACGCAGAGCTGTTGCCGCCTCTCCTGCAGCTGACGATACACGCGCCGAACTTCAATCTTTTCGTTTCCCTTTCCGTGCAATAGAACAAGCGGTCAAAGAAGGATGTGGCGGCTCCGCTCGCGGAAGCGAAATGTACGGCGGAGCCGAGAATGATTCCGTCCGCTTTTTTCAAAGCCTCCGCCACAATGTTTACTGAATCATTGTCAATGACACATCTTCCCGCTTTGTCCGGTTGTTTGCAGACTCTGCAAGCTGTGCAGCCGGAAACCGGTTTTTTTCCAACTTGAAATATCTCTGAATCGACGCTGTTTTTTTCCAGCTGCTCCTTGATGATGCTCAGTCCCGTGAATGTGCATCCGTTGGCATTGGGGCTTCCGTTGATCAACAATACCTTCATCATGGATTCTCCTTTTCACATTTGGTTTTGCAAAAACATGCTGCGCCCATTGGTATCCAACCTCTGAAATTCGCCACGCCGGATTTTGCGGGCAAGCGGCGTTTGTCGAATAATTAAGTAAAATGTGCATAGTGATTCCCCTTTCTCTATAGATTGCATTATAGGCCAGAAAAAGAGAAATGTAAAATACTTATATTACATAGATTATTATGCCTATATCGTATGATGATTGTCTTTAATATAGTCCATGAAAAGAGAGGCGGCTTGTCCGAAAATCCGGTTTTTCTTCCATGCCATCACATGACCCGATTTTCGTTCCGGCGAGAACGGTATAAAGCGCAATTTCTCACTAGGCCGTATCGAATAAGCGCCCTGTAAAGTAACAGCGTACCCGAGTCCGCGCTCAATCAGGAGCATGATATTGGTAATAAAGTCATGTGTCGCAACGATATGAAGGTTCGAGTGTTCGCCGAGCCAGCTTTCAATTTCATCGGTCACAATTCTCCGATGGGACAAGAAGAGAGGTAGCCCTACAATCTCCCCAACCCTTATGTTTTCTTTCTTAGCAAGCGGATCCTCCCTGCGCATCAAAACGCCCCATGTATCTTGAAACGCAAGACGGACAAATTCATACTTGGCGACTTCGACAGGTTCAACAAGAATTCCCATGTCCACTTGACCGCTGTCGAGTTTATCGCGAATGCCGTCGCCGTTCGCGCTGTAAATCTCATATCGCACCATGGGATGACGGGAATGAAAAGCCTCCAATGCGTCCGGCAATAAGAGCGACGCCGCGGTTTCAACGCAGCCGATGGAAATCGTCCCGCCGATCGCGTCATTATGTTCCGCTATATCCCGCCGCGTTTTATCCAATAATGCCACAATCTCCTGCGCCCTTTGCTGAAATAGGGTTCCCGCCGTCGTCAAGGTGATATTGCGCTTGCCGCGGCGCAAAAGCTCCGCGCCCATTTCGTTTTCCAAATCCATAAGCTGTCTGCTCAAAGTGGGTTGCGTGACATGCAGGGCCTCTGCCGCCTTAGTGATATTCCCCTCCCTTGCGACGGCAAGAAAATATTTTAGTATACGGACGTCCATGTTATGACCTCCCATATGCCGCCGCTTACGTTCACAAAAACGGACCCCTCACTCATTGTAAATCATACACAGATCGCGCCTTGATATCTTTTGCCTCGCCCCGCAGGATGCGTACTGTGACACTTCCGGCGTTGAGGTCAAAGAAATTATCCGAGAGCACAAAGTCACTGTCATCGGAGTATATCTCTACACTTTTGGCATAAGCGGACGCGCAAACCGTGATTGTATCCCCGTTTTGTACAACTTGCAGCTTTGGATCCTTAAACGGATAATGTTTTGGCATACAAAACAGCGCCGTGCCGGAGGAAACAACAGCCCCATTGGATTCATACTCAAAGCTGACATAGTTATATAGCTCGTCGCAGTCCGTAAAATCTATCTCGTCCAGCCAGACCGACGAGAACGCGTCCGCTGTAACGGATATCTCACCATTTTTGAGAATGCTTGCCAACGGATCGCGTAACGCCCACCGCACCGTACCGCTTACGATTTTCGCCGTTTCATTGGCGATAGAAAATCGCGCCGCTTTGCGGATCGGTTCCGGTTGCGACACACAGCTTGGACGCTCCGTCATCTCGCCGGTTTCGCAGCAGGAGAGAAGTACGGGGGCGAAGAAACGCTTGGCGGCGTAATGCAGGGCTTTCCACCGGCCGAAATAATCGATCGAGGCCCAGGACGCAACCGGCCAGATATCGTTGATTTGCCAGTAAACGGCTCCCATACAGCGCCCGCGATGCCGCCGCCAATGCTCAACGCCGTAGCGTATGGCGTCGGCTTGCAAAAGCTGGGATGCGTACAACAGCAAATCGAAATTATGCGGGTAACGGTATGTCCCGGCGAGGTAGATCATAATCTTCCCGTTGGCGCCTCTGTTGCGCTGGTGCATCTCCATCACCCGAGAAAAGACGTTTCTGTCCTCTTCCAAGGTGAAAGCCCGGACGGTTTTACTGTCAGGAAAACTCTGGAATCCAAATTCCGAGGCGAAACGGAAATAAAAGTCGCGGTATGCGGAGAAAGGCTTGTTTCCATGCCAGACATCCCAATAGTGGACGTCACCCCGGTTTTCATCGTTAGGCTCGTCAAAGTCGCCGCCGGAAGAGGGCGAGGAGGGCCAGAAAAAGGTGCCGGGGTCATGTTCACGCACCACTTGCGGCAGAATATATCCAAAAATTCGCGTATAATCGGCGCGTTGCTTCGGAGTCATTTTGAAGGCGTTGTGGTCGTATTGCCATTCCATCTCGTTGTTGCCGCACCATAAGCCGAGCGACGGATGGTGCCGCAGGCGCTTGATGTTGTCGATGAACTCAGCGCGGATATTTTCCTCAAATTCCGGCGTCAGCTCATATACTGCGCAGGCGAACATGAAGTCCTGCCACACAATCAGCCCCAGCTCGTCGCAAACGTCAAAGAATGTGTCTTGCGGATAGATACCCCCGCCCCAGACGCGGACGCAGTTAAAATGCGCGGCGGCACAGTCTTCCAACAAAATGCGTATTTTATCCTCCGTCACGCGGGATAAAAGGTTGTCTTGAGGGATATAATCGCCGCCCATCGCGAAGATCGAAAGGCCGTTGACCGTCAGGGCAAACGATTCGCCCCATTCATCTTTTTTTCGCTTTACCGTCAGGGTACGCAGACCGATCCGCCGCTCCCAAATATCGCCGGGAACCTCAACACGGACGGTATAGAGAGGCTGCTCACCATGCCCGTTCGGCCACCACAGCTTCGGCGATGGAATCACAATCGGGGAACCATCGGAATCAAAAACCTCTCCGCAGGGGCCTGTCACAGTGATTTTAACTGTCCCCCCGCCGGATTTTTCAACGGCAAAGCTCAGTTCTACCGTCTCTTTGCAGTGTTTCTGCGTGATATACACGCTGTCGATCCGCTCCTGTTCCACCCCGACGATCGATATACTCCGCCAGATCCCGGCGTCGGGCAGACGGGGGCCCCAGTCCCAGCCGTACATGCAATGCGCCTTGCGCACCTGCGAAAAGCCGCGCATCGCGTCGCCGCTGCCGTCGGTATAGATCTCCTCGTACCGCTGCGCCGCTTCTTTGGTAGGGGAACGGAAAATCAACCTAAGCTCGTTATCCTTAGGACGGACGATGGACGTAACGTCAAACTCCCATATGCGGTGCATATTATCGGCGCGGCCGAGGGCCTGCCCGTTGAGAGTAAGATCGCAGATCGTATCCAGGCCCTCGCAGACCAGCAATAGCTGTTTGCAGCCGGGCATGTCGAGATCAAAACTGCGGGAGAAGATGAAATCATGTTCCATCAATTCCAGCGCTTCCAGCTCATTGTCCCGCCAAAACGGGTCTTCTATCTTTTGGTTGTCGAGCAGTGCCGAGTAGACCGAGCCGGGAACCGTTACGGGGAGGGGATCGCCGCCCGCCGCCGCGCAGCCGGGGATCTCCAATTGCCATAATCCGTTCAGAGTTTGCTTTTGCATACTGGCTTCAGCCTCCTATACCGTTTTCAGCATTCAGTATGCCATATATGTCCAACCCTGTCAACCGCGTTTGGCCAATAATGACAACCGTTCCTTAATTTTATTTCTTTTTTTTGTGCTTTGTGCTTGACAAATCGGCGGTAAAGAGTTAATATAAAATTAATATTTACTTGGAGAATTTTCACACCTGTCATTTGGCGTTCGTTCCGGCTTACAGCCGTGACGATAAATAAAAAATGGAGGGATATATCAAAATGAAAGTCAAACGACTGCTTGCCCTCGCTCTCGTCTCCTGCCTGCTTCTCATCGCAATGGCCGCGTGTGCGTCGGGTGACGGGGATACATCGCCCGATCCGGGCAACCCGTCAAATAACCCCGGTGAACCTGTTGATCCCGGCAGCGTGGGCAGAGACCCGTATGTCGCGCCCACAGTCATTACGGACATTCCGCGCACCGAAGTGTTGTATATCAACGGTCTCCAGTGGGGTCCCCTCGCCGGCTGGAACCCCTTCTCCAGCGCAATGAACAACGCCCTTGCCATAACTCAGGACCCCGACGGCGCCCGTATGCCCATGTTTGAAGCGCCGTATATGTACAACATTCTGGACAACAAAATGTATCCCCTGCTTGCCAGCGGCGGCGTAGACGGTTATACCTGGAATGCCGACGGCACGGAGCTGTCCTACAAGATCAAAGCGGCCGCCTACTGGAGCGACGGAACCAAAGTGACCGCGCACGACGCGGCGTTCACATGGTCAGCCGGCGTGCAGTATTCCCGTGACGGCAATGCCAACTGGAAAGCGTATATCGCCGACGTCGTCGCCCAGGACGACGAGACCGTAGTAATCAAAGCTGTCATGGAAAACGGCAAAGCGGCCAACCCGCTGCTGATGGTCACCTATCTCGGCCAGCAGTATATCCTGCAAAAGGCCTGGCTTGAGAAGCTGATCGACCGCAATGGCGGCGATGTCTCCGCTATAGCCGACGATACGAGCGAAGATGTTGTATGGTCCGGCCCCTATACCAAGTATTTTGCCGACGATACCAAGATTGTGCTGATCCGGGACGACGATTACTGGGGACAGCATTCCTCCATGTGGGGCAAGCTGCCCACACCCAAATATCTTTCCAATGTGCTGTACGAAAACAATGCCGCCGGCGACTCCGCGATTTCTGTCGGTGAAGTGGACGTCAGCCAGCAGTTTATTGCCAACGTGCATCTGCTTTGGGAAGAATTGGGTCTGCCCATTTCCACCTACATAGCGGAAGAGCCTTACTTCATCTCCGCCAATATGCCCACAGCCTATTTCAACATGAACAGCAGCAAGCCGGGCCTCGATAATCCCGCGGTTCGGAAAGCCATCGCGATTGCTGTGGATTACGACCTCATCCTTGCCAACGCCATGACCAATCAAAGCCCGTCGTTCAAGGACGTTCCGCGCTCACTGATGAACCCGCTTCCCGCCGAGCAAGCCATGTACGACAGAAACTCCGTATCTAGCCTGCAATGGGTAGGCAATGACATCGAAGGCGCGAAAAAACTGCTTGATGACGCCGGAATCCTGATCGGCGACAGCGGCTACCGCGAGATCGACGGCCAAAAACTTTCCTATACGGTTTCCTGCCCGAGCGGCTGGAGTGATTGGGAAGCTGCTATGCACATCGTGGCCGATGCCGGCGAAGCGATCGGCATTGAAATGGTCACGTTCTTCCCCGACTGGTCGGTCTATCAGACCCACCTGACCTCCGCTTTCCAAGATGAGTATGACATCTTTATGTTCTCGACGCAGGGCATCTCCCCGGCACAACCCTGGAGCCGTATCCGCGCTCTTCTCAGCACTACCTTTGTCGGCACCGACGGCAACTGGGGCGGCAACTTTGGCCAATACGTCAACGACGAGGTTGACCAGCTTATCGCCGCCATCCCGCAGGAGTCCGACAGCGCCAAGCTGAAAGAAATGTACACCAGGCTGGTTGAGATTTATCTCACCGAGGTGCCTTCCTTCTCGCTGATGTACCGTCCTGAGAAGTTCCACATCGTCAACGAGTCGGTTTGGACCGGATTCACCGAGCAGGGCGACGGCCGCAATGTTCCGCCGGTCAACTGTATCAGCGGCTACGCGATCGCCGACCTCTACAATCTCAGACTGAGCTAATAAAAGCAGCCGGAGGCGGTCATGTTTCACTCAATAGAAGCATGGCCGCCTCTTCTTGAATAGGAACATTTATCGGGGGTGGGTTCCGCGTGAAAGGCTATCGCAAATACTTCACCAAAAAAATTGTGTGGTTTCTTATTACATTAGTGGCGGCAGTCATACTCAATTTTGTTTTACCGCGTATGATGCCGGGCGACCCGGTTGCCATCATCGTGGGAAGGGTAGCCGCGGGCGTCAACGACTCGTCTTCCACCCAAGCGATTTATGAGAGTTACCAACGTGATTTCGGCCTTGACAAGCCGGTTATTCAGCAGTTCTTCATTTACGTAAAAAATCTGTTTCAGGGGAACTTCGGGAAATCGTTTTCACGCTACCCGACCCCTGTATCCGATATAATTAAATCGGCTTTGCCATGGACGATAGGCTTGCAGTTCCCCGCCATTATAACGGGGTGGATCCTCGGCAATATTTTAGGGGCGCTGGCTGCTTACATCCGTAAAGGCTTCGACAAGGTACTTATGCCTGTTACGCTGTTTTTGGGTGGCTTTCCCGCTTTTGGCATGGCCGTGATTCTGTTGTCGGTATTTGCCATCAATCTCGGAATGCTCCCTGTTCAGGGCGGTTACCCTGCCGGTATGATCCCCAGTTTCAGCTGGACGTTTTTTACGGGCATCATCAAGCATTACCATCTGCCGTTTTGGTCGATCGTGCTGATCTCGATCGGAGGGCAGTCCCTCGGTATGCGCTCCATGAGCATTTATGAGCTTAACGCCGACTATGTAAAATACAGCCGCTACATGGGCATCAAAGACCGCAAGATCGTAGGCTATGTCTTCCGCAACGCCATGCTGCCGCAAATAACCGGCCTGGCGCTCTCGATCGGAACCATGATCGGCGGCGCGCTGGTCGCCGAAATCATCTTCTCTTATCCCGGCCTCGGAACGACGTTGCTGCGGGGCATCCGGGAGAGCGATTATCCGCTGATAGGGGCTTCCACGCTGATCATCACGATCATGGTGCTTGTGACGGTATTCCTTTTGGATATCATCTACGGCTTGATCGACCCGCGCGTGAAAGCCGCGCAGTATGAATAGGGGGGAGAGAGAGTATGAAAAACACCTTGCGTCAGGTTTTCCGTTCGGGCAAGTTCGTGACGGGGTTTGTCATCTTCTCCGCCATTCTGCTGCTCGCCGTCATCTACCCCATTATCAGCCCCGGCAATCCGCTGCAAATGATTGGGCTGAATTCCTTTATCAAGCCCGGCACCTATGTCTCGGTCTACGACAGCCTGAACACGCAGCGCACATATACCTTCAAGCTGCCCGGAGCCGCGGAAAAGCGGATCGACAGCAAGCTCTCGAACGAAGACAGGCTGAATATCAAGGATTACTTACTGCGCTTCGGCTTGCCCGAGGAAGCCGTAGATATCGAGCAAACCCATGATTTGCTGGCTCTTTGGTGGAACAACTATGACCCGGAGCTAAGGCTCGGCAGTACAATTGCGGAAAACAGGTATTTTGCCCGGCTGGACGACAAGCTGGCGGGAATCTTTGAGTCCGAGGATATTGAGGTCGGCGAGCTTGATCCTGATACCGGCGAATATGTGCGCAAAAAAATGGTTACAGAGACAGACTATGTCAATGTCAGTGACGTCGCCAATGTGATCCGTTTGCCGCTCGGCACCGACAATTTCGGGCGCGACACCTTTAGAGAGCTTGTGTCGGCCATCGGCACCTCACTGCAAATCGGCTTGATCGCCGGTACCGTTGCCACCCTGATAGGTCTGCTGCTCGGGCTGCTGGCCGGTTATCTCGGGGGCGTGGCGGACGATATCATTATGTTTTTTTCCAACCTCTTCACCGTCATCCCCGGGTTTGTGCTGCTGATCTTGATCGCCTACAGCATCGACCAATCACAGCGCGGGGTTACGACTGTCGCGATCGTCATCGGCCTGACCTCATGGGTTTGGACAACCCGTTCTGTGCGGGCACAGGTCATTTCTCTGCGCAGCCGCGACCATGTAAATCTAAGCAAGCTAAGCGGCCACTCGCTGCCGAGGCTCATTATAACAGATATTCTGCCGTATATCGCCTCCTATGTGGTTATGGCGTTTATCTTGCAAATATCTTCGGGGATTCTGGCCGAAGCCGGTCTTTCGATGCTGGGCCTTGGCCCGAAAACGACCGATACGGCTACGCTGGGCCTAATGATGGACTGGGCCATGAGATACACCGCGCATATCAGCGGCGCGTGGTGGGCGTATTACCCGGTCGTTTTGGTCATCGCGCTTGTCTCGTTTTCGCTTAACCTGATGAACACAGGGCTGGATCAGATATTCAACCCGCAGCTGCGGGATTAGGGGGTGTTGATATGGGAAAGGTAATACTCGAGGTCAATCACCTCTCTACAAAGTATATTACCCGTTTCGGGGAAGGCGTCTATGCCGTCAATGATGTATCATTCAAGGTGGAAGAGGGGCGGTCGCTGGGCATCGCGGGCGAATCGGGCTGCGGGAAATCTACGCTGGCTCTCAGCCTGATGGGGTATTATTTTGCACCGCTGCACTATATCAAAGGCGATATCATCATCGATGGGAGCAATATTTCAAACAGGCATCCCGACGATGTGCGCAAAAATGTCTTAGGCAACGAGATTGCTTATATCCCGCAGGCGGCCATGAACGCGCTCAACCCTACGCAGAGGATTATACGGTTTATCGAAGACGTCATACGGGCACACAACCCCAAAGCGACCAAAGGTGATATATACGATCTCGCAAGGGAGCGGTTTGAGATTCTCAACCTCCCCGCCGACACGCTGCAAAAGCACGCAGTGGAGCTATCGGGCGGCATGAAACAGCGTACTGTCATCGCCGTTTCAACCATCCTATCGCCCAAAATCTTAATTGCCGACGAACCGTCCTCCGCCCTCGACGTGACTAGCCAGAAGATGGTGATTAAGATGATCCACGATCTGATGGAGCTAGGGTATATCAAGTCGATGATCTTTATTACGCACGAGTTGCCGCTATTGTATAACGTCACCGACGACATCATGGTCATGTATGCCGGACAGATTGTGGAAAGAGGCTCGGCGGATCAGATGATTTTTGACCCGCTTCACCCGTACTCAAAGGGCTTGATGGGATCTATTATTGTCCCCGAAGACGGTACGCGTGACGTCAAACTCACAGCAATTCCAGGAACGCCGCCTAACCTAAAAAAACCGCCGGACGGCTGCCGTTTTGCGCCGCGTTGCAAGTATGTCAAGCCACAGTGCAAGACGGCCAGCGTCCCGTTTGAAGAGCTTTGCGACGGACGAGGCAGCCGCTGTATCATACCCGAAACAGAACTCAGGGAGGCTTATCGCAATGAGCAATGAGAAAAAGGAGCTCTGCCTAAGCGGAACAGGCGTCACCAAGGTTTTCGGCTTCGGGGAAAGAAAAACGGTAGCCGTGGACCATGTGGATTTTAGCTTCTACTCAGGAGAACTGATCTCGATCGTAGGAGAGTCGGGCAGTGGCAAGACCACTTTGGTTAAGATGTTGCTCGGTTTAATCAGCGTAACCGAGGGTGATATCTTTTTTATGGGCCAGAAACGAGATATCCGCTCGCATAGGAAGAAAAAGGAGTATTGGAAGGGTATTCAGGCTATATTTCAGGATCCCTTTTCGTCCTACAATATTTTTAAGAAGATCGACGCGGTGTTGCTGGATTGCATCCACATGCGCGGCGGGCGCGGCTTGTCTAAGGAAAAAAAGATCGAAATGATGACGGAAGCGTGCAGATTTGTCAACCTAAAATATGAAGAAATGACCAACAAGTACCCCTTTGAGCTATCAGGCGGGCAGATGCAACGGCTGATGATCGCCCGCATTTTCCTCCTAAAGCCGAAGATACTGCTGGCCGACGAGCCAACCTCGATGATTGACGCCTGTTCGCGCGCTACCATCCTCGATATGCTGATGGAGTTGCGTAAGGAGACAGGCATGATGATTATTTTCATTACGCACGATATCGGGCTGGCATACTATGTTTCGGATTCTGTCTATATTATGGAGCGCGGCAAAATTGTCGAGTTCGGCTCGGCCAACGAGGTCATCCTCAACCCCAAGGCGGAGTATACAAAACGTCTGCTTACCGATGTGCCGAAAATCCACGAACCGTGGGAATTTAGCAAAAGGAAACGTCCAATGACACAGGAGGAGCGCTTTAGTTCGCCACAACCTATCAACATAGAGGTGTAAGTATGAATATTCAAAACATAATCTCTCAAATGACACTGGAAGAAAAGGCATCTCTTTGCTCAGGCTTGGGCTTTTGGGAAACGAAGGCTGTCGAACGTCTGGGCGTGCCGTCTATCATGATGACCGACGGGCCGCATGGGTTGCGCAAACAGTCGGGCGATACCGACCATCTGGGGATTGCGCAGAGCGTACCCTCCACCTGTTTTCCGCCTGCGGTATTATCGGCCTGCTCGTTCGACCGGGAACTGCTGCGTGAGATGGGGGAGGCGCTGGGGGACGAGTGTGTTGCCGAGGATGTGCGGATACTCTTGGGGCCGGGTACCAATATCAAAAGATCGCCGCTTTGCGGGCGCAATTTTGAGTATTTCTCCGAAGACCCGTATCTGTCCGGGGAAATGACGACCGCGCACATCAAGGGGGTGCAGTCCAAAGGTATCGGCACGAGCTTGAAGCACTACGCCGCCAATAATCAGGAGACACGCCGTTTTTCCAGCGATTCGCGTGTAGACGAGCGTACGCTCCATGAGATTTTTTTCCCCGCCTTTAAGAAGGCCGTTCAAGAGGCGCAGCCCGCCACTGTCATGTGCTCGTATAACCGGCTCAACGGCGAGTACGCTTCCGAAAACCATCTCTTGCTGACGGAAATACTGCGCGGCCAGTGGGGCTTTGAAGGCATCGTCGTCAGCGACTGGGGCGCGGTCAACGACAGGGTGAAGGCATTGGCCGCAGGCTTGGAACTGGAAATGCCCAGCACCAGTGACTATAATGACAATAAAATCATCGCTGCCGTCAAGTCCGGGCAACTGGAGGAAGCGGTGCTCGACCTTGCGGTGGAGCGGTTGCTCAACCTCCTTGAGCGCGTCAAAGGGAACGGGGAGAGGACAGCCTTTGACAAAGACAAACACAACGTGCTGGCAAGAAAAATTGCCGCCGAGTCGATGGTACTCTTGAAAAACGACGGACTGCTGCCGCTGAAAAAGGATGCAAAAATCGCGTTTATCGGCGAGTTTGCCGAGAAGCCGCGGTATCAGGGGGCGGGCAGCTCTCAGGTCAATCCGATTACAATGATCAGCGCGCTGGACGGCGCCGCGGAATACGCCAAGGTGACCTACTGCAAGGGGTACTCTATCCATGACTGCGAAGAGGCCAACCCTGCGCTGGAGGCTGAGGCGGTCGCCGCGGCGAAGGCCGCCGACATTTGCGTTCTCTTCGCCGGATTGCCGCCCGCGTATGAATCGGAGGGCTTTGACCGTGAGCATATGCGTCTGCCCGGCGGACATGTCCGTTTGATCGAAGCGGTCGCCGCCGCCAACCCGAAATTGGTGGTCATACTGTATAACGGCGCGCCGGTCGAAATGCCGTGGGCCGGCAAGGCGGGCGCGATCCTAGAGGCTTACTTGGGCGGGCAGGCAGGCGGCGGCGCTGTTGCCGATATCCTGTTTGGAGCGTCCAACCCCTGCGGGAAGCTGGCCGAGAGTTTTCCCAAAAAACTCAGCGATAACCCGTCGTATCTCTTTTTTGGCGGAGAAGGCGACGCCGCCGAATACCGCGAGGGCATTTTTGTCGGCTACCGGTATTACGATACCAAGGAGATGGATGTGCTGTTCCCGTTCGGACACGGCCTGAGCTACACGGCCTTTACGTACTCAAAGATGACATTGAGTGCCCCGGCGATCGACGATACGGAGATGCTGACAGTGACCGTGGATGTTACCAATACCGGGAAAACTGCCGGCAAGGAGATCGTGCAGCTTTATATCGGGCCGATGCAGCAAGACGAAAGATTGATTCGCGCGCAAAAGGAACTGCGCGGATTTGAAAAGGTTTTCTTGCAGCCGGGAGAGACAAAAACCGTATCGTTTGTCCTCGACAAGTCTGCGTTTTCCTACTATAACACGAAAATCAAAGATTTTCACGTTCTGTCCGGCGCATACCGCGTCATAGCAGCCCGCTCCTCGCGCGACATTGCGCTGGAGACGGAGGTAAACGTCTCGTCAACGGTGCAGATCCCGTTTTTCGTAGACGTTAATACACCGTTCCGCGACATCCTGCGGTTGCCGGGCGGCCCGGAGTTTGTCAAAGGGCTGGCCGCGCAGGCGCCGATGTTTGCGCAAGGGGAAAATGAACCGGGTTCGCTTGGGTTCATGTTTGAGAAAATGATGCAGGATATGAATATGCGCTCGTTGCTGATGATGGGCAAACCCGGCGCGACACTGGAAGGATTTCAGGCGATGCTTGACGCTCAGTTTAATCAATAAGTGCTAAAAAACATGACGGATGGGAAGCCCATCCGGTTGATGCTACGTTTTTCTATACCGCTGCTGTTGACCAACGTGCTGCAAATGGTTTACTCGTTGGCCGACAGCGCGGTCGTGGGACGGATGCTCGGTGTGGAGGCGTTCGCTTCTGTCGGCGCGACAGGCAGTACCTTTTGGCTGGTCATGAGCGCCGTTCTTGGTACGTCGCACGGTTTCGGCACAGTTTTTGCTCAGCGCTTCGGTGCAAAGGATATGGACGGGCTGCGACGCGCCTTTGTGACCGCCGTTTATATAACGGCGGCGCTTGGCGTCGGGATTGGACTCGCCGGCGGGCTGGGGAGCAGAGCGCTGCTAAGACTGCTCAACACTCCGCCGGAGCTGCTGGACGGCGCGGCACTATATTTGAGTATTCTGCTGGGCGGAATGCTGATTACGTTTGCCTATAACCTACTGGGCGCGGCGCTTCGGGCGATGGGTGACAGCCAAACGCCGCTTCGGGCAATGATTATAGCGTCGGTTTTGAACATCGCGCTGGACATCGCGCTGGTCATACCGTTCGGAATGGCCGGCATTGCCGCCGCTACACTGCTGGCACAGTCTTTCGCTTGCATATACTGCTTTGTTATCTTGCGTAAGACCGGAGCATTGAAAGATTGCGGCTTCAAAGGAGACCGTCAATCGGCCAAGGCGCTGTTGCGACTGGGCCTTCCTCTTGGCCTGCGCAATGCTTCGATCGAGATTGGCGGGCTGATCGTACAGTGGCATATCAACGGCTACGGTGCGGAGTTTGTCGCCGGGGTCGCCGCCGCCAAACGGATGTACAGCCTTTTGCTGGTCGCCGCAGGGGCAGGGGAAGCTGCAGTCGCGACTTTTGTAGCGCAAAATTTCGGCGCCGGCAGGATCGACCGCGTCAAGCAAGGCGTTAGAGCCGGATTGCGGCTGATGCTGGTGTCTTCGGGAATCATCATGGCTTTATCACTGCTTTGCGGACGCTTTATTCTGGGGCTTTTAGTGGAGGGCGACCACGATCAGGTTGCCGCCGTGCTGGACGCCGGGATGCGGCAGCTGCAATTGCTGGCGTATGGATTGCCGGTGCTCTATCTGCTGTTTCTATACCGCTCGGCGTTACAAGGGATCGGCAAACCGCTTATTCCGGTATTATCCGGCTTTGCGGAGCTGGCATTCCGTATCGCGGCGGTACTGTTTCTGACGCCGGTTCTAGGCGAGACAGGCGTCCTGCTGGCTGATCCGGCCGGATGGGTTCCTGCAACGTTGCTGCTGATTATCTCCTATAGGCTTATATTCAGAAAATTGAGAGGATGTTCAAAATGACTATACTCGAAACCATTGAGAACAGAGCAAGCTATCGCGGAACATTCCAAAACACCGCCGTTTCAAGAAAAGACCTGATAAAGATCATGGAGGCGGGACTGGCGGCGCCGTCCGGCTGTAATACACAAACGACAAGCCTGATTGCCGTAGACGACGCGGGTTTACTGCATCGGCTGAATGAAGAGATTAAGATAGACACTGTTGCAACCGCGCCGGCCATGATTTGCGTACTGACTCAAAGTATCGTTGCGTATAGGGATAGGTGCTTTAACATTCAGGACTACTCGGCGGCAATCGAAAACATGCTGCTGGCCGTTGTCGCGCAGGGCTATCAAAGCTGCTGGTATGAAGGCTATATCACGGATGTTGACGTGATCGGGCGTAAGATGGCGGATATTCTGGGCGTCCCTGACGATTATGAGTTGGTGTGCTTCCTGCCTGTAGGCATAGCGGAGCAGCCGGTGACCTCCCCGGATAAGAAGCCCTTTGCTGAAAGGGCATGGTTCAATGGGTTCAAGACATGACATGTAGGTACACATATCAAATTGCCACCGGCGGCTTTAACGCCGCCGACGCCAGCGAGGATATAACGGCAGCGCTGGAGACAGCATTTTCCTTGACAGGCCCGGGAGATGTAATCATCGGCTGGCGGGCGCAGGGAGACTGTTACCGGCAGGCAGCCGATGTAACCCATCGCGCGGGTAAGCGGCTTTGGCTCTGGCTGCCGGTTTTTTCGGAGCTTCCTCAAGAGTTGTCGCCCATCCCTGCCATAAGTTATATGGGGCGGGAGCAGCAGGGGTTTGAAATCATGCCCGGCGAGGATTTCCAGTTTGCCTGTCCGACGAATGCGCATAACATTGAAATTGCCTATACCCTTTACCGGCGGCATTTTGCGCATCTGCCTTTTGACGGCGTGTTTTTGGATAAAATCCGCCATGCGTCGTTCGCCGGAGGCTTAGAGAACGGCCTCGGCTGTTTCTGCGAGAGCTGCCGGGATGTTTATGCCCGGCAGGGGGTGGATGCAGATGAAATAGTGCAGTTGATTCGCAATAACCCTGCCGCTTTTTTACCTGCGGACATGAGAAAGTGCATCTACCGTTTTGAGAATGAGGCTGTAGATCGTTTTTACCAAGCCAAAGCAAATATCATTACCTCAGCGGTAGCAGCATTGACGGATCGTTTTCTAGAACACCGCCTGCCGGTAGCGTTGGATGTTTTTGCACCTTTGTTAGCCTATCTGGTGGGACAGGATCTTCTGGCACTGTCGGTTCGGGCAGCGTTCATAAAGCCCATGATTTACTGCATTACCCATGCTCCGGCAGGGTTGCCCTTTGAATTGAAATGGCTGCGGGATTGCTTTGCGCCTCATGACATTCTAGCTCGAATGGGGGGAGATATAGACACTCTTTGTTCAAAGGAGAGCGTAAAGGCGCAGTTGCGGGAGCTAAAGCCTGATACTCTCCGCCCTGGCTTTGAGATCAATATTGTGCCGGATATATGCGAAAGCAGCCCCGGCTATGTCGCTTCCTTCGCGGCGTTGTTAGCAGAAAGCGGGTTTGCGAACGCGGTACTGAGCTGGAACCTGTTGGGCGCCTCCGGGGACAACCTGAAAGCGCTCTCAGGGTGCTTCTATAGCACACCAACTTAGACAGCTCAACCGGGACTTGACTTTTAATACAAGCAACAATATAATACATATCTCAATCAGTTTTTATAAGATTAGAAGCCACCTACATATTGCCGGGCGACAGAGAGACCCCCTAATGAGCGGAAGGAGTTATTTGCCATGAAAAGAGTGATGTCTATGCTTCTCGCGTTTACACTAGCACTTGGCGCGTTCTCGTCGGTGCCGTCTAATGTTACGGCTGTGAACCCCTATTTGCCGCTTTGGGAGCATCTGCCGGACGGCGAGCCGCGGGTTTTTGAAGACCCTGATCATCCGGGTAAGTACCGTATTTATATTATCGGGTCACACGACACGAGATATACCTCATACTGCGGGCCTGATATAAGGGTCTGGTCCGCACCGGTTGACGATGTAGATAACTGGCGGGATGAGGGGGTAGTCTTTTCGTACTATAGCGCTGCCTCCGACACCTGGGATACCATGTATGCCCCCGACCTGGTTGAGGTTCTGCGAAGAGACAGCAACGGAGACAGAACCATCAAGGAATACTATCTGTATCCGCACAGCCGCGGGCCGGGCCGGGAAGCCATGGTTGCCAAGTCAACAACAGGCAGGCCTGAAGGTCCGTATGAACCCATCAATGTCAACGACAACGGTACCCTCTTTGCGGGCAGCACAATGGGGTTTGACCCGTCGGTCTTTATTGAATATGTAGACGACCCCAATGACCCGGATTATAAAATCGGCTTCAGGGCGTACGGATTCTATGGTTTCCAAGTCTGTATAGCGGTGGAACTTGACCAGAATACCATGTATTCGCGCAGACAGGGCGGGATATTAAATGGGCAGGAAGCGAGATACTTTATTCCGTCGAGCAGCTCTTACGGTGTGCTTAGAGATCCGTCGGGCACATCATATCCGTATGTGGTCGAGGGTGAAGACTTAGGGGCCTTTAACTTCTTTGAAGCAGCGTCTATCCGTAAATATGAGCAAAACGGCAAGAGCATATATATTTGGGTGTACAGCGGATATTCGGGGCCTGATTATGGAATCGGCAGCACCAACTCCGCGCTGCGCTACTGCTACGGCGACTCGCCGCTCGGCCCCTGGAAAAGCGGAGGTGTTTTGGTAGATTCGCGCGCGGTGGTGCCGAATGAAAACGGCACAGGCTTAACGACGACTTACAGCGGTCACAACACCCATGGGAGCATTGAACTGATTAGAGACCAGTGGTATGCTTTCTATCACAGAGCTCCGAGAGGGTATAACGGCTCACGCCAGCCGATGGTTGCGCCGGTTACGATTGATTGGGATGGGAAATCGGTCGCCGACGGAGGATTGCTTTCGATACGGGGTTACGACGCGTATGCGGACGACGGCATATGGACCGCTAAGGGCGGCGGCAGCGAGTACACCGGCGCGGAAGTGACTTCGGAGGGCTTCCAAATCTATGGGCTTGACCCGTATAGGTATTATTCCGCCGGTATCGCGAGCTATCTTTCCAACCATCAAGTACAGGCCGACGCATGGGATATTTGGAACAATCACGCGCCCATTACCAATGTCCAGAACGGGAATATAGTCGGCTATAAGTATTTCGGCTTCGGAGGTCTTGACGCGGCAACCGCGTCTGCCGTAGGGCTGAAAGCGTTTGAAGGGACCAAAGCGGGCAACGATACCGTATTTAATCTGTGGTATACACCGCAGACGCCGGAAGCCGTTACTATAGAGGTATGGCTGGACGGGCCGTGGGACAACGCGGCCTGGAACGGCACAAAAATCGGCGAAATCACAGGGCCTGCGAACTCTGCGAACCAGTCAATACACGGCTCGGTCAACGTATCTTCTTTTGTAGATAGCTTAACCGGCAAGAACGCGATTTTCCTCACAGTGAAAGGCGGCCCGGGTAATCTGGTTGATATAACCGGCTTGGGCTTCAGCACAAGCGCGCATCAAATCGCGCCGCCCGAAGTGCCCAAGGTGAGCATAATGGTTGACGGGGTTGAAATCAACCTCCCGGATATACCGGTAAGGTCTACCGATGTCAACGGTATTACAGACTATACTGTGTATGAAACAGAAATCGCCCATCCGTTCGACGCAACGGCGCCGCCGGTTGTAACGGCGTCGGCGGAAGGAAACGCGGACGTCAGCTCAATCACTCAGATAACCGCTCCGTTCGGCACGGCCGTCGTCAAATTTGACTTAAAGGAACCGGGAACAAATTACATTACGGAAAAGACCTTTAACATTGTATTTGTTTCCGACGCTACATACTCTATCAGCGCGGACTCAGTAACCTTTGGGGTGCTCAAGCCGCCCTATACTCAACCCGAAGCACAGACCGTCACTATTACCAACACAGGTACGGGGCAGGTTACACTAGAACAGCCGGCAGCAACAAATTATGAAATCGGCGAACTATCAAAAACAATTCTTACCGAACAGGGAGATACCGCTGCGTTTACAATCAGGCCGAAGGCAGACCTCTCTCTGGGTGATTATGCCGCTGTGATTCAAGTGGTCGGCAGGGCAAGCGGTGACAGCGGCTCAAACGAGCGTGTAACCGCGCTCGCCGGCGCAGGCTTTAGTGTCGGTGACGCCTGGACGCTAATCACAATCACCGGGCAGCCCGCAGACGCGGCAGTAGCCGCAGGCTCTATCACCGGCAGCCTTTCCGTAGCGGCGGCGGTCGGATGGGCCGAAGGGCTCGAGGCTTTGTCCGATGCAGCCGACCCATGCAGTAATGAAATAAATATTACCGTTACCCCGTGGGATTTCAACGGCGCATTAATCCCCACAAGCGGATTTGTTAACGGCCAAAACTACACAATCAAATTTGACATTACGACTAGAATGGGCAGTAACGGCGGCTTCCGCTTGAGATACAGAAATACCGCGGGAATCCACAGCGATGACGCCGCGCACAGCACCGACGAGGCAACCGCTGCCGACGGAGTTGCGAACCAAATTCCGGCGAGGTATCTTGAAAACACTGTCCCTGCCGGAGGAAGCGGAATCATTATCGTTGTGTTTGAAGCGGGATTAGCGGTCGATGGGCAGCTCGGAAGTCTGGACGAAATCGGATTGTTCGGGTTATACGGCGAAGAATTTTACACAGTCAACGCGGTTCAGATTGTCAGCAATGAATCCGGGAAGGTAGTAGGTTTCTATGCTGATGAAGATTACTACGGCGAGCTTACAAATTGTACCTGTGATACGGGTTCGGGTGCTGGCGGCGACCTCCCCGAACTCAGGTACCAATGGTACAGCAACACAACAAAAAGCAATACCGGCGGTTCGGCGATAACCGGCGCCACCGGCGCAGCTTTCACAATTCCTACAACCCTCTCAGCAGGGGACTACCACTACTATGCGGTTGTAAGAGCGGACGGTGCGCTTTCTGTTGCTTCCGACGTTGTGACAGTTGTCGTTGAGGCTTCCGTAAGTACAGACGAAGACGAAGAGGAAGACACTTCCCCGGACGGTGTGTCTGCCACGGCAATCATATTCGTGGTTCTAGCGATTCTTGTTGTTGCAGGCGTAGCTGTGGTCTTGATAAAGAAGAAAAAAGGCAGCGCGGCGTAAAATCCGCATCTAGTAAAGAACACAAAAAGCGGCGGATGATAAGACCGCCGCTTTTGCATATCCATTAATTTATCATTTAACTACACACGCGAAACAAAGCGCTCCGCTCTAAGGTTTTGCCTTTTTCAGTATGTCCACGTTCGCGCCGAACTGTTCCTCCAAATCAGGGAAGCCGTCCGTACGCGGGCGCGGGACTTCCGTGTCCTGTTCCGGTTCCCACAGCAGTTTGATCACATCGTCGTCCAGCTCGTTTCCGTCGGGACCATAGAATCCGCCCTCACGGGTGTGGATGATGCTGATTTCGGCGGGCTCGGATGCCGGGGCGGGTTCTTCTTTCTTCGCGGCCTCACGCGTATCATCCGTGTGGTCGTCATAATCGCCCTCTATTTGCGCCATCACGGATTGCTCTATCTCAAAAGCCGCCTGCGTGGTCGCGGCTTCGATTGTCTGTTTCGCAGTCTGCGGCGGCGGGTCGATAGAAGGGATGACCGATAGCTGTTCAATCTGACGCTGGTAAATTTCCCGTAAACTGTTTACAAAAGTGACGGTTTGCTGCCGTGCCGTATTGAGACGATACTCTTCCAGCCCAATCTGACGGTTAAGCTCTTCCGTACGCGTATCCGCCTGTTTTTGTGTGTCAGCAAGCAGATTGTCCGCGTCGATTTTGGCTTGGTTCATCATTTCTTCCGCGTTTTTCTGGGCCTCGCGCCAGGTTTTGCGCATCGACTCATCAACACTGCGGTACTCTTCCAGCTTATCCACCAAAACACGGATTTTATTCTTCAGCAGCGCGTTTTCCTTATAAAGCGATGTATAATCGTCGGTCAGGGCTTCTAAGAAATCATCCACGGCGGACATTTCGTATCCGCCCATAAAAGCCTTGCCAAACTTTTTTTCGGCAACCTCCTGCGGTGTCAGCAAAAAATCCACCTCCTGCTAAACCATGCGTTAGGGAGGGGCACAGCCCCTGTTATATGTACAGCCCGTTTGACTCCAGCTCACCAATCAGCTCGCCGCCCATAACGTCGATGTTGGAGGGGGTGATGATATAGGTGCTGCGGGCGACCGGCTTGATTTTGCCATTTTGCGCGTATACAACGCCGGAAAGAAAATCGACCAGCCGGCGCGTGGCCTCTTTATTGGCTTTTTCCAGATTGAGGACGACCGTGTGGCGTTCCAGCAGGTGGTTCGCTATATCGGATGCGCTCTCAAAATGCTCAGGCTGGACGACCACAACCTGCAACTGTGTTGTGGTGTGGATAGAGAGTACCTTGTCAGCCTTTGCGCTGTCGTAGGCGGGGCGCACTTTATTCTCCTTGCTGGAGAAATTGGAGAAATCCTCAAAAGCATCCGTCTGCTCCTCCGGGTAAGGCTTGGTCAGACGCTTGAACTCTTCTAAAATGCCCATTATGAACCTCCTAATCAAATAGCCATGGTATCATTATCCAACATAACATGTATTATGTCAACAGATATTTGAAAAAAGATGAATATTTTTTTGAATCAATTTTTAGCGGATGACTTTTCCGTCATATGGGTCTTTCGCCGCGATGATGATTTCATCTCCGGGCAGCAGCGCGGTGCGCACCCCGGGATGGTACTCCGCGAGGTAGTAACTGTCCCGTTCCAACTCGCTGTAAAGCGTAACATTTTTTCGGACGATACGGCCGAGGAGGAGGCAATAAACATAGTATTCTCCCGTCTCCTCATCCACCCTCAGCCCTTCCCAGGGGATCCGCACGCCTTCATATTCCTTGTAAACCAATTCCCCCTGCAAACGGCGCTCGGAGATGACACGGTTGATATACCGGTCGCTGGAAAACACCACAACGCATTCCCCGTTGACCTCAGATGATACATACTCGACCGTCATCATATACGAAAAACCGTCGGTAAAACGTAAGGAGGCGGTATTGCCAAGCGTTTTGGCCTGATAGGCGGGCAGAAGGCTGACAAAGCGCCATGTCCAGCCGCGCACCAAGCGCCCTTTGGTTTCCTCGGGAGGGTGGGAACGCAGGGCGTTTAGGGATATATACTCCGATACCGTAATCCCTTTGAGAGCGTCCGGCGTCCAAACGGCCTCAAGACCGTCGGTCAGGGAGGAGAAAAGCCCGGGGTTGTCCGCGCGCAAAGCGGTGGACGCGCCGGAGACGGAAGAGGACAGAACGGCGATCTCCTCATCAAGCTGCCCAATCCGCGGCAGCAGGACCGCCGCGCTTTCCAACGAATGGTCCTGGTGAAACAGCAACGCCTTGATTTCAGCGCTCTGCTGCGACAAGCCCGACAACTGGCCGGACGACATATCCGCCAGCAATACCCCCGCGCGGAGACGCAGTTCCGCGTCCAGCGCCGCCGTGTCGGTCACTATCTCGCTGCGGCTGAAAATATAATTCAGCAGGTTGCGGCGGGCTGTCTTTTCCGAGAGGAGGACGCTGTCCCGAAGCGCCGCCTCGCTTTGAAACGAAACGGCAATGGTCTGCCCGGCCGACACCCGTTCCGCCTCGGCGGCGGTAAACTCAATCAGGCCCGGCGGGAGGGAGAATACGTTTTCGTCACGCGCAACGACCCCCGAAACAGGCAGGGATTCAGCTGTAGATGTCAACACCGCCGTGACGGTCTGTACAGAATCGCCGAAGGCCGAGAAGATGTGATAACCCATGTAAACGGACACGAATATGAAAAGGGCAAGGGCAACGATACGCGTAATCCAAAACCCCTGGTTTTTCATTCCTCATCCGGGTTGAGCTGTATGGGGCGGGCGGGGACGATGGTCGAGATGGCGCTCTTATAGATCAGCTGCTGTTTGCCGTCGGAATCTACGACCACGGTGAAATTGTCGAAGCCCCGAACCAGCCCCTTGATCTGAAAGCCGTTGACCAAAAAAACGGTCAGGGGTAAGTGTTCGCGGCGGGCCGTATTGAGAAACATGTCCTGCAAATTTTGACTGCCCATTTAGATACCTCTCTTTAGTTTATTGGTTCTTGTCAAGCCTCGCGACGCCCGCCAGACGGTGTCAGACGGAGCAAATGAATTGCTCCTTTCCGCCACCTGCCGGACTGCTTAGCTCTTCCATTGTATCACAACGAAAGCAGCTTTTCCACTGTTTTTATCCCGTGCGGAGAAAAATTTTCCAGCCAGTGGGCCTCTATCTGGTTGAAGAACCATGTGCGCTGCCGCTTGGCGTATTGGCGCGTACGCAAAGCGATTTCCTCCTGCGCCTGCCCGGCTGTCATGGAGCCGTCCAGCACCGCCCTGGCTTGCAGATACCCGATGGATTGCATAGGGGCGCAAGAGGAAGGCACGCCGCTCAGCAAAAGAGACCGGGTTTCCTCTATCAAACCGTCCTTCAGCATGGCGGCGGCACGGTCCTTGATGCGCTGTTCTAAAACGTCGCGGGCAGGATGCAGGCCAACGGTCACAAAACACCAATCCGCCGGGGCGGGGGGGAGCCCGGTCAAACCATCCGTCAGCGCCCGGAGGTAAAACCCCGAGCCGCCCGCCACAATGGGGAGCTTTTCACGCGATTGAATTTCCTCGACGCAAGCCCGAGCCGCCCGCGCGTACCGCCCCGCCGACCATTCCTCCTCTGGTCCGGCTACGTCCAGCATGTGGTGCGGAACGCCGCGCCGCTCCTCAATGGAGGGTTTGGCGGTGCCAATATCAAATCCCCGATAAATCTGCACCGAGTCGCAGGAGACGACTTCGCCGCCCAAATACAGCGCCAGCTCCACAGCCGCCGCCGTCTTGCCAGAGGCCGTAGGGCCTACGACGCATAAAACCTTCATCGCCCGAACTGCCTCCCTAAATCGCTCCGCGTCAGGCGCATCGCGACCGGCCTCCCGTGCGGGCAGTGGCGCAGGTCGGGGGTCTCCATCACCAGCCCGGCCAGCCGTTCCATGTCCTCACGCTGTGAAGAGCGGCCCAGCTTGACGGCGGCCTTGCAGGCGACCATTTGCATCGCTTCGTCCCGCAGGTCGGGGCGCCGCCCCGACAGCAGAAGCGACGCGATTTCGCTCAACAGCGCGGGGATGTCGCTTTCGTCCACATCGCCCGGCGCGGCGCGTACCGCCAGCGCTCCCGGCCCCATGACGTCTATGTCAAAGCCCGCTTCCTCCAAAAAGGCCCGCTCTCCCGTCAATATGTCCAGCTCCGGCCCGCTCAGCGCGACGGCGCGGGGTACGAGGAGTTGCTGCGACAGGAAAGGGCGTTCGCCCGCTTTCAGCCGGTTGAAAATCACCCGTTCATGCGCCGCGTGCTTGTCTATGATCCACAGGGCTTCGGGCGTCTCCACCAGCAAATACCCCGACATCACCTCCCCGATAAGCCGCCACGCCAGATTTTCCTCCGGCGGTTTTGGCGGCGGGGGCGGGGGAGAGGGAAGCGGCCCGGCGGGGCGCGGCACGCCCGCCGCGTAAACCGAGGGCGACGATGCGCTCAATACCGGCACCGGCCCGCCGGAAGGGGTGTAGGGAGCAATTCTCACGGCAGGCGCGGCCTCCGGCCCCGCTTGCCGCAGGGCTTCGCGGCAGGCGTTGTACACCGCGTCGAACACCGCTCGCTCATATTGAAACTTTATCTCGCTCTTGGCGGGGTGGACGTTGATGTCAAACGTCTCCAGCGGCATGGAGATGTGCAGGCAGCAAACGGGGAAACGCCCGCTCATCAGCGACCCGGCGTATGCCTCTTCCAGTGCTGCCGTCAGGACGCGGCTGCGCACCGGACGCCCCTCGACGAAAAAATACTGCATAAACCTTGCCGAACGCGCCAACGCCGGCAAACCGGTAAAGCCACTCACGCGCACCTCGCCGCCGCTGTTCGGCAAGGGGCACAGCGAACGCACCAGCTCGCCGCCGAAGACGCTGTACAGGCAGTTTTTCAAGTCCCCGTCGCCCGGCGTGTGCATCGTCTGCGCGCCGTCCTTGATAAACCGCACCGACAAACCGGGACGGGCCAGAGCAGCGCGTACAGCGGCCTCCTGCGCCGCCGCCGCCTCGGTGCTGTCTTTTTTGAGAAACTTCTGGCGGGCGGGGGTGTTGTAAAACAGGTCGCGCACCACGATGGTCGTCCCTTCGGGGCATCCGGCCTCGCCGTGCGCCGTTACCACACCCGCCTCCAGCGTCAGCGATGTGCCCGCCGCTTCGCCCCGCCTGCGCGTCAAAAGCTCGACGCGGCTGACGGCGGCGACCGCCGCCAAAGCCTCGCCGCGAAAGCCCAGCGTGGCGATGGCCTGCAAGCCCTCGGCGGAGCGCAGCTTTGATGTGGCGTGGCGCATAAAGGCCCGCGCGGCGTCCTCGGGGGACATGCCCTCGCCGTTGTCCGTGACGCGGATCAGCGAAACGCCGCCGCGCCGGATCTCCGCCGTCAAAGCAGTCGCGCCGGCGTCCACGGCATTTTCCATCAGCTCTTTCAGCGCCGCCGCCGGCCGTTCAACAACCTCCCCGGCGGCGATGAGGTTGGCGACCTGTGGAGAAAGAATCTCAATCATAATGGTTATAGTATAACAAGCAAAAAGCCCGCTGTAAAGCGGGCTTTGCAAAGACTGTGTTTTTTACGCTTTGAGCTTGCGGACTACGAACACCGACGCGCCGGCCGCCAGAGCGAGGGCTATGACCGCGAGGGTAATCAATGTAGCGTCGCCAGTCCTGGCAGCGCCGCCGCCGCCCCCACCGCCGCCGAGGGAAGATGTCAGGTACGCCTTAGTCACGCCAAGGTCCGCCCAGCCGCCGCCTTCCCAGTAAGCGGCAAAGAACTTAACAGCGCCGCCGTCGCCGCCGGTATCCTTGATTTTATCGGCGTTGCTCGCTTTGGTAAGGTCGAACACAATTTTGCCGTCCTGCCAAACATCTTCAAACGCGAAACGCTGTTGGGCCCAGCCCCAGCCGTTGCCGGATCCCTGCCAGACAAAGTCTAAATCTCCTTCTTCGGGCGTGTTGGATACTTCTATCACGAGGTATCTCGCGTTTACGAAAGCGTCCGCGTCAAAGGTGGATTCCGGCTCGTTGTCCATGATGGAGTTCCAGCCCCATTGGTTGTCGGCCGCGCCGCCCTTCAGCGGGGGAGGCCAGGCTAGGTTGGTGGTGGCGGCGAAGGCCGGGGTCGCGAATACGGCAATCAGGACGACCGCCAGCGCGAGGGTAAGTATGGCTTTGCGTTTCATGGTAGTTCCTCCTCAATTTTGGTGAGCGGGCGCTAAACGGAACGTCAACGGCCCATTTTTCGTGCATAGTGTACCATACGACCCGCTGTTATGTCAAGCGATTTATTTATTTTACTGAAAATATTTTATGAGCCCTATTGATTTATATGGTTTTATGTGGTACTATACTGATAATTATAAGTTACTATAAGGAGGAAACAGGTTATGAGAAAAGCATTTCTCGCCCTCGCCATGGCGGTCGTTTTGGTCGCTATGCTCGCCGTTCCGGCCATCGCGGCGAATGTAAACCTGACCGTCGGCGTTGACTTGGCTATCAGCGATGACCGCCTTAGCTTTTATGCCACTGTTGCTGAAGGAGAAGGCGACCCGGGCGAATGGGCACCTACAAAAAGAGCTTTAACCCCCGCTGAACTCGCTGCCATTAACACATGGGTCATTGAGTTCTCCTCGGACGCTTCCGCTAGGAACATCGCAGTGATATTCCAGTATGAAGACAGCTGGTGGAATCAAACAGATGACTGCTTCACTATAGACGGCGCTGTCGTAACGGTTGACGTGGCAAAAATCCGCGCCAACTACCCCGCGCTTGAAAAGATGGGAAATGTATCCTTAGCTAAGTTCACCCTCGCCGACTGGGACAGCCCCATCACCATTTCCGATATTAAAAGCTCCTATGCCGTAACATCCGGCGGCGGCGGTGGTGGCGGAGGCGCTGCCAGGACCGGCGACACCACGTTGATTATGCTTGCGATCACGGCCCTCGCTCTGGCGGCCGGCGCGACCGTGCTCATCGTTCGCAAGATCAAAGCGTAAAATCCATTTACATCCAAAGAGCCCGTTTAACAACGGGCTTTTGGGTTTTGCCATTTTTGTCTTGCATTATTCTCCGGCGCGTGTTATGATATTATAAACCCATTTATTACTTAAGGAGGAAGCATTTATGAAAAGAGCATTCCTTGCCCTTGCCATGGCGGTTGTCTTGGTAACCGTCCTTGCCATCCCGGCATTTGCCGCCACATACGACCTCGGCCCGTTTAACGCTCCCGGAGGTCACAGCTATTGGTTTTCAGACGGAACAGACAATACATCTACCGGTCTGACTGCCGACATATTGAAGAATGCCACGGAAATCCAAATTGAGTTCACCGAAGAACCTACCGGCGACATTCAGTTTGTGTTCATGGGCGACGGCAACAATTGGAGCTGGAAACAGTTTGACGCGATCTTTGGCCCGGAAAAGGGCACAAGCCTCTCCATTAAACTCAGCGACTATCCCGATTGGGCCGCCGCGGTAAGCGGGGAAGACGGCGAAGTCAAAATAGCCCTTGGCTATTGGGACGGCGAGCTTTCGAGCATCATTAAGAGCGCTACCCTTGTTTACTCCACATCCGGCGGCGGTGGTGGTGGCGGCGCTGCCAGAACCGGCGACACCACGCTGATCGTGCTTGCGATTACGGCCCTCACTCTGGCAGCCGGCGCGACAGTGCTCATCATCCGCAAAATCAAGGCGTAAAACCTAATTGTATCCAAAAGCCCGTTTTAACAGCGGGCTTTTGCAATTTCACTCTTGCATTATCTTTCGGCGCGTGTTATGATATTATAAACCCATTTATTACTTAAGGAGGAAACATTGTGAAAAGAGCATTCCTTGCCCTTGCCATGGCGGTCGTCTTGATAACCGTCCTTGCCGTTCCCGCTTTTGCCGCGAGCTATAAGGCCGAGTTCGGCGCGCAGTTCGATTCCGACGTCAACGCGGATGTAGGCGAATGGCCCGACAGCTCCACTTGGGTAACAACCTTCGAGGAAGGGAAAGCGGCAACCATAACCATCACCTTTGACGCGCCGGTGGCGTTCGGGGGCAACTACGCGGCCGTGAATACCGATTTCCCGTTTACAGATGGCATGACCGCCAATTTTACTTCCCTCAAGCTGGACGGTAAAACCATATCCGTCGGTGCCGCCTACCTGAACACGGAGGGCATCAACGGCGGGCTGAGGCTCACCCTCTGCAACAAATGGAACTCCGACATCAGCGCACAGCCTGTAGACGTTGCGACGCTCGGCGAGTTTTCCAAGATTGAGATTACCTTCGTCGTAGGCGAACCGGTCGCCGGCAGCACTGGCAGCACCGGAAGCGCCGCCAAGACCGGCGACGCTACCTTGATTACCCTCGCGTTCGCGGCTCTCGCCCTGGCGGCCTGCGCAGGCGTGCTGACCATCCGCAAAATCAAGGCGTAACCACACATTGCAACCACAAAAGCCCGCTGTTCAAGCGGGCTTTTTGCCGTATAAAGCCGGTTACCGCGCTTTCATCTTGCGCCCTAAGACCGCCGCCGCGCACACCGAGAGGATCAGCACCGCCGCCGCGGTTTTTACCGCAGGGCTTTCGCCTGTCTGCGCATTGCCGCCGCCGCCGGAGGTGGCGCCTTCGAGGGTCGCGCGGGTGACGCCCAGGTCGTCTACGTTGGTGCTGTAGTAGCCGAGGAAGATTTTTGCGTGTGTGCTCGCCTTGAATTTGTCATAGTTTATCAGCGTTTTGGCGAGGTCGATACGGATGGTGGTCTCCTCCGTGCCCCCGTCAGGAATGACGCCATTGGTCTGGTTCCACGCCCAGTCGTCGCCGTCGCCCTGCCAGATGATCTGCATCCCGCCTGTCGGGGGCTTGGAAAACTCCAGCACCAGGGTTTTGGCGCTTGTCAGTGTTTCAATGGGCAGATTGGTTTCCTTGTCGTCGGTGCCGTTGGAGCCCCAGCCCTTTTGGCTTTCGTTGTTGATCGCCGTGAAGTCGCCGAGGGTAAATGTCGCGGCCAGCGCGGGGAGGATGAGCGCGGCGACGGCCAGCGCGGCGATGGCGGCGATACGTTTATATTTCATTTTGTTTCTCCTTTGCCTAAAGTGCGCTTAGTATTTCCTAAACAAGCGGGGAAATACATGAACTTTGGCGAACTGCGCATACTATACGCGGAGGTGGATCAATATGACATACGCGCTTTCGCTGTTTTACGCGCTTTTACTGACGCTCCATTGGGGCCTGGGCTTCCCTGAGGAAGGCAAGCCGCCGGTGGGCAACGCTTCGGGGGAGCATTTGCGGCAATTCGACGCTGTTTATATGGGGGACCCGGAGAAAAAGACCATTTATCTCACCTTTGACGCGGGGTATGAGAATGGGCACACGGGCAGGATATTGGATACCTTGCAGGAAAAAGACGTCAAGGCGGCGTTTTTCATCGTGGGCCATTATGTGGAGTCCGCGCCGGAGCTGGTACGCCGCATGGCGTCCGAGGGCCACATCATCGGCAACCACACCAGCCGGCACCCTGATATGTCGCAGGTGACCGACCCGGCGGCGTTTAAGAAGGAACTCAACGATCTGGATGAAAAGATCAAGCAGGTAACAGGGGAGGGCGCCGCTAAGTATTACCGCCCGCCGGCCGGTAAATACACCGACCAAAACCTCAAAATGGCGCAAAAAAACGGCTACAAAACGGTGTTTTGGAGCCTCGCGTACGCCGACTGGAAAAACGACCGCCAGCCTTCCCACGAACACGCGATGGGCAAGCTGACCAAGCGTATCCACCCCGGCGCGGTCATCCTGCTCCACAGCACCTCGCAAACCAACGCCGAGATTTTGGGCGGTTTGATTGATAAATATAGGGAGATGGGCTATTCGTTCGGCACGCTGGACGAGCTGTTTACCTGATCTCGCTCACCTTTCCGTCGGTAATGACCCAGACCGTGTCGGCTTGTGCCGACACGGCTTCGTCATGCGTCGCCACAATGACGCAGTAGCCGCTGTCATGCGCCAGCCCTTTGAGCAGGG
>JAIRUW010000067.1 GCA_031254195.1 Oscillospiraceae bacterium | reverse complement strand
CAATCTGCTTACTCATTGCCTTTCCCTCCCACGATATGGATGAAGAAGTCCTGCAAGCTCAGACGGTCAATGGTCACGCCCTCCGGCGGGGTGATTCTGTCGCCGTAGATATGCGCCGCCATGACGCTGCCCGCTATTGTTTTGCCGATGCAGTTCAACTCGCCAAGCAATGGCGTGATGATACTCACGGGGCCGGAGAGGGTATAGGCCCGTTCGTCGATGTCGCCGATCCCGGTTTCCACAAGAATCCTGCCTTTGTTGATGATAATCAGCCGCTCCGTCACCTTGGCGATCTCGTCGATCAGGTGCGTGGAGACGATAATCACGCGGGGGTGGGCGTGATAGCTTTCCAGCAGCAGGGTGTTGAACTGGTCGCGCATGATGGCGTCGAAGCCCAGCGTCGGTTCGTCCAGCAGGATGACCTTTGAATTGTTTGCCAGTGTGATGATGGTGGTGAGCATGGTCTTCATGCCGAAGGATAGCTTCTTATACCGTTTCTCCGGGTCCAGCTCAAACCGCCGGACCATCTCCCGGGCGAAGTCGCGGTCAAAATCCTCTTGCAGTTCGGCGGCGGTGTCGATCAGGGCCGATACCTTCATGTTGAATTGCTCCGACCCGCCTTCGATAAAGTTGACGCCTTCCGGCATCGACCGGGGTGAGACGCGCTGGCTGTCTACGGTAATCACCCCGTCCGTGGCGGCGATATGCCCCGCCAGCAGTTTCATCAAGGTGGTTTTGCCCGCGCCGTTCCGGCCCAGCAGACAGAATATCCCTTGCCCGGGGATGTTCAGCGATAACCGATCGATTGCCGTCAGGCTGCCGTATTGTTTTGTTACGTTTGCAAACTTAATCATGACTGTTTTGCCCCTCCTTGTTTTTGATCACGCGGATCAGTTCGTCCAGTGAGATGCCCAAAGTTTTCGCCTCGGCCAGAAGCGCGTCGATGGCTTTGTTCAGAAAAGCGTCCCTGCGCTTTTCTGTGATCTTCTCTCGCGCGCCCTCCGCGACACACATCCCTATCCCCCTTTTTTTATATAGGATTCCCGCGTCGGTCAGCTTGCTGATGGCTTTGACCGCCGTTGTCGGATTGACGGCATACACCCTTGCGATTTGCGTTGTGGAGATGATGAGGGCGTCTGTCTGATAAACCCCGGTGATGATGTCGCTCTCAATCGTCTCCATGATTTGCTGGAATACAGGCAAGCTGTCATTCAAGCCGTTCACCCCGCTTTGTTGTTGCGTTATGGAGTTAATGATTCATGTCACTAACTAGAGAATAACACGGGATGGTTTGCCTGTCAATAGGGATTTGAAAATTTTTGTCATTCGTTTTGCAAGCCTGCAAAAAACTGTCTGTCTTTTGCTTGTTGACTATTTCATAAAAACACGTTACAATTCACATAATACACTATGATTATCACGAAAGAAGGGTGAAAATGAAAAAATTGGTTACTATTGCTATATGTCTCGCGCTGCTGGCCTCCTGCTTGGCCGGCTGCGCCTCACAATCCCCCTCCCCCTCGAGCAGCCCCAGTCCATCCGAAAACAGTCCCAGCCCGCCCGCGAACAACGTCAGCCCTGAGCCTACGCCTTCTGAAGAGCCCTCGCCCCCGGAGGAATCCGACGGTAACGGTAACGGCGGCGCGGGCGGCGGCTTGGAAGGTTCGCTGGAGGACATCATCCAAAAAATCTATGACAAAATCGACCCGTCGGTGGAGATGCCGTTTACCATGAACACCGAGCTGAGCGAGGACATGGGCGTTGAGGAGGACGATTTCCGCGCCCCGATCGAGTATTTTATCTTCGCCAAGGGCATCCCGTTTAGCAAGGGGGTCGCGTCCGAGGCGGCTATTGGCGCTATCCCTTATTCCCTCGTCCTGCTCCGCCTCGAATCCGGCGCCAATGTTGAGGATGTGAAGAAGACAATCCGGGACAACGCCAATCCGGCGAAATGGATCTGCGTGGGTGTTGACCCAGGCGACGTCATCGTTGACAACATCGGTGACCTGGTCGTGCTGATTATGAGCGACAACAGCAAAGCGATCCACGAGGCGTTTTTGAAGCTGGCTGAATAAGCCGTTGAGGGTGTGAGAGAATGCTTTTCTCCAGTATCCCGTTTCTGTTTTATTTCCTGCCTGTCTTCTTCGTCCTATATTTCACCATGCCGATCAAGGCTCGCAATGTAGTCTTACTGCTTGCGAGCCTTATCTTCTATTATTACGGCGAGCGGGGTTATGTCCTTTTGCTGGTCTTCTCGTCGGTAATGGACTATACCATCAGCCTCATTGTCGAAAAATACCGGGGCAAACCGGCAGCCAAAGCCGCCCTGCTCGTCTCCGTCATCGGGAACCTGTTGATTCTGGGCTTTTTCAAATACTCCGATTTCTTCATCGGCAACATCAACGCCGTGTTCGGCACATCCCTCCCGCTGCTGCATATCCACCTGCCGCTGGGCATCAGCTTCTATACCTTCCAGACCATGTCCTACACCATTGACGTCTACCGGGGGCAGGCCAGGCCGCAGAAAAACCCCTTCGATTTCGCGGCGTATGTGACCATGTTTCCCCAGCTTGTGGCTGGCCCGATCGTACGGTACCAGACGGTCGCGGACCAGCTGACCAGCCGTAAGCATACATGGGAGGGCTTCGCCTACGGCGCGACCCGTTTCATTATAGGCCTGGGCAAGAAGGTGCTGATCGCCAACACGCTGGGCGAGCTGAATCAGGCGGCGCTGGCCAGCGGCAATAAGTCGGTGCTGTTTTATTGGCTTGCCGTGGTTGCGTTCATGCTGCAAATCTATTTCGACTTTTCCGGTTACTCCGATATGGCCATCGGCTTGGGGCGCATCATAGGGTTCCGGTTTTTGGAGAACTTCAACTACCCGTTCATCGCCCGATCGGTCTCTGAGTTTTGGCAGCGCTGGCATATCTCGATGGGCACATGGTTCCGCGAGTATATCTATATCCCGCTGGGCGGCAACCGCGTCTCCAAGCTCAAATGGGTGCGCAATATTGCCGTTGTGTGGTTCGTCACCGGGCTGTGGCACGGCGCGGCGTGGAATTTTATCATTTGGGGACTGTACTTCGGCGTGATCTTGACGCTGGAGAAGCTGTTTTTATCAAATTGGCTCAAAAAGATACCCAGAATCACGCAACACCTCTATGTAATGGTCATCGTCATCTTCAGCTTTGTCATCTTCCACCTCGAAAGCGTGGCGGGCATCACGGAATATCTCAAGGGGATGGTGGGGCTGATGGACGTACCCGCCGTCAACTCCGAGTCGGCGTATTACCTCAGGAGCTACGGGTTTGTCCTGATTTTGGCAGTTTTCGGCGCAACGCCGGTTTTGAAAAACCTTGTCAACAGGGCGAAACTCAACCCCAAACTGCAACCGGTGGCCGAGGCGCTGACCCCGGTGTTCAACATTGTGCTGCTCCTCATCATTACGGCCTATCTGGTCGATTCCTCGTTCAATCCGTTCCTGTATTTCCGGTTTTAGGGGGTGCAGAGATGATAAACAAGATTACCGTTATATCCTTCCTCGCCGTCTTGTTCACGGTATTTTTCCTCAATGTCCTCAGGGACCCGGACGAGCTTTCCTTCTTCGAGCGGCGAAGGCTGGCGCAAATGCCCGAGCTGACGGCGGACGGCTTGCTCAGCGGCAAGTTCATGAGTGATTTCGACGATTTCGCCGTTGACCAGATGATGTTTCGAGAACAGTACCGCCGCCTCAAGGCCGTTTTTGACCTGAATGTCTTGCGAAAGCTGGACAACAACGGCATTTTCATCCGAAACGGCATGGTGTTCAAAACCGAATACCCGCTCAACGAAAGCAGCATCCGCCGCCTTTGCGAGACGATCAACACCGTCCACAGCCTGTATCTGGACGGGCTGGACAATGTGTATTATACCATCGTGCCCGACAAAAACGCCTATCTGCAAAACTCCGGCCACCTGGTTCTGGACTACGGGCGGATGGAGGATGCGGCGCGCGGCTTTATCAAGGACGAGATCGGATATATCAGCCTGTTCGGCGCGCTTTCCTTAGAAGACTATTTCCGCACCGACTCCCACTGGCGGCAGGAGCGGCTGAGCGGCGTGGTAGACGCGCTGGCGGCGGGCCTGGGCGCCGTTATCGACCCAAAACCCTATGCCGAGCAGCACTTTGACAGGTTCTACGGGGTCTACTACGGGCAGTCGGCGCTGAACATCGACCCGGACGACTTGACCTACCTTGTTAGCGAGACCACTGATAACGCGGTTGTGACAAGCGTGGAAAAGCCGGGCGAGATCATCCCGGTCTACGATCTCACCCAGCTTGGCGCAATGGATTCCTACAGTATGTTTATGGGCGGCCCTGCCGCCATCGTCACGGCGCAAAACCCTCAAAACAGCTCAGGGCGTGGGCTGATCCTCTTCCGCGATTCCTACGCTTCCTCCCTCTCCCCGCTGCTGCTGGACGGCTACAGCACGATAACGCTCGTCGATCTGCGGTATGTAAACCCCGAGATGGTAGGCGAGTTCGTGGAGTTTACCAATCAGGACGTCCTGTTTATCTACTCCGCCACCCTTTTCAACACCAGCGACAGCGTCCGGGCGCCCGGGGCGTTTGTGTCGCCGTTTGTGGCTCGGGGGCGGATAGGGTGACGCCAGTAGGGGCGATTATCAATCGCCCGTTGGCGTATGAATTTTCATGACCTAGCAAACAATGTCCCCACATCCCCGCCCCGCAGTATCTCGTAGAGTACGGCGGGGTCTTTGCCGTGCGCCACAGCCATCGGGAAGCCGTTTTCCAAAGCGATTTCGGCAGCCGCCAGTTTGGTGATCATGCCGCCGGTGCCCCGCGCCGTCCCCGCGCCGCCGGACGCGAGCCGCATTTTATCGGTGACATCGGTCACCCGTTTGATTCGCCGGGCATCGGGGTTCTCGCGGGGGTCGGCGGTGTAAAAGCCGTCGATGTCGGTCAGCAAGACCAGCAGGTCGGCTTTGACCAGCGCCGCGATCAGCGCCGAGAGGGTGTCGTTGTCGCCAAATGTGGCGTGGCCGTTTTGCCCCGGCGCGATTTCGGCGTGGGAGACGGCGTCGTTTTCGTTGACGACGGGCACCGTCCGCCACGACAGCAGTGTTTGCAGGGTGTCCAGCAGCAATCCGCCGCGATCGGGAACGGTGAGGTCGTGGCGCGCCACCAAAATCTGCGCGACGGTGTGGCCATATTCGGCAAACAGCTTGTCATAGATGTGCATCAGGCGGCATTGCCCCACGGCGGCGGCGGCCTGTTTGCCGCTGACGGTATCGGGCTTCTCGAAATTGAGCGCCGCCGCGCCCGCGCCGATGGCGCCGGAGGTCACCAGCAGTACCTCCCGCCCGCCGTTTTTCAGGTCGGAGAGCACCCGCGCCAGCTTGTCCAGCCGTTCGATGTGGAGCCGCCCGGTGGAATGGGTCAGCGTTGAGGTGCCGACCTTCACTACGATTCGTTTATATTCCATACTATTCGACACTCCGTTATCGTTTTTGCCGCTCTATATCCCGCTGAGCTTCCCGCTGCTTTTCGCTCTCTCGCTTGTCATACAGCTTTTTGCCTTTGGCCAGCGCCACTGTTACCTTCACACGCGGGCCTTTGAGATAGATGCTCAAGGGGATGAGCGTAAAACCGTCGCGTTCGGCGGCGCGGCGCAGCTTCTCGATCTCGCGGCGGTGCAATAGAAGCCGCTTGGGGCGCAGCGGGTCTTGATTATAGCGGTTGCCCTGCTCATAGGGGCTGATATGGAAATTATGGGCGAACATCTCGCCGTTTTTGACCGCGCAGAACGCGTCGCGCAGGTTGCAGGCCCCGGCGCGGATGCTCTTGACCTCGGTGCCGGTTAGTTCGACGCCGGCTTCGAGAGTCTCTTCGATATAAAAATCGTGCCGCGCCTTGCGGTTTTCGGCGATGCGCTTGATGGCGTCCATGTCGGGCCTCCTGATTTATGGTCGTTGCATTGTATCATAGGGAACGAATGTTGTCAAGCTGAGGAAAATCACCCGCCGCCTGCGGGCTGTGCACTGCTTCCATCCAATGCGGCTTAATAAAATTAAGTATAATATTAAAAAAATCAATATTACTATTGACAATTATAATATCATGTGTTATTCTCTGATTACACAGAGGAGGTGGCCACTTGGCGAAGAACGTATACCACGCGCCCAGCCGGTGTCCGGTCTGCAACGGGACGGTGGATTTCACCCGCGTCAACTGCTCAGAGTGCGGCATGGAGATGACGGGGACATTCGCTCTCTGCCGGTTCTGCGCGCTGGAGGAGAAGCACTTGCGCTTCATCGAAACCTTCCTGCGGTGCCGGGGGTCGATCAAGGACGCGGAGCGGGCCTTGGGGCTGAGCTACCCCACCGTCCGCGGGATGCTGGAAGGGGCGCTGGCGGCGCTGGGGCTGGACACCCCGCCGCCGCTGGATAAATCGGTGATACTGGAGAGGCTGGAGTCCGGCGAGATTGATGCGGAAACCGCGATCAAGATGATGAAAGGGGTCAAATGACATGAGCGAGAAAGAAAAAATCCTTGAACTGCTGGAAAACGGTAAGATCACCGCTGAGGAGGCCGCCGGCCTGTTCGGGGCGCTGGGGTTGAACACTGTGACCAGCAACAATAACAACAACGCCCGGCGTCCTGAAAACCCCGCCTTAAAGGGCAAGAAGCTGCGCGTTAAGGTGGAGGGGGCTATGAGCGCCGATGACGAAGATGATGACGTAGATATAGAGCGCATCAACGTCAATGTTGCGCTGCCGCTGTCACTGGCTAAGATTGCCGACGGCATCCTCTCCAACGTCATCCCCAAGGAGGTCAGTAAAGAGCTGGAGGCCGAGGGCATCAACCTCAAAGGGTTGAATCTGGGCGAGATTGTGGACGCGCTGACCGACACCGACGAGGACATCGTCAATGTGGATATGATGATGAACGGCAAGCCGATGCTGGTGCGGGTCTATGTGGAGTAGATACCGCTGGCTGGTAGGGCGGGTGCGGGTGCGCACAGGGGGCAGGCGTATCTTTGTGCCCATCCCGCCCCTCTCCCTCTATGTTCTCCGCTCCGCCATTCTCTCCGCCGACGGGTTGCTGGGGCTGATTCGCGGCGACGCCGGGCGGATGGCCCGGGGCGGAGCCGATATGATGGTGAAAGCCCTCACCGTCTTGCAGGAAAAAGGGATGGACGTGGACGTGGATGCCGGCAAAGCGGATGAGGATGTGCGCGTGCGCATACATATGGTATAGGGGGCGAAACCGTTGATAAGACTGTATATCACTCGCTATATCAGCTGTGCGGCCGCGCTGGCGGCGGGGTGCTGGCTGTCTGAAATACCGCTGGAGCCTTCTTTGTTTGGGTGGGCGGCACTGCTGGCCGCGCTGTACGCCGTCGTCAAGCCGCTGTACAGCCTGCTGGCGGCGCCGCTGGATATGCTGTTGTTCGGGCTGGGGACGCTGTGTTTGGACGCGCTGATGATATGGCTCGCTATGCCGTATGAATTTTTTTACTGGCAGACGCTTGCGTTGGCGGCGGCAGTTATGGTATGCTTTATACCATATGAAAGATGGAGGGCCATGCAACAATGAAAAGACTGGCTTGCCTCGCGCTCGTTTTACTGGCGCTTACAGCGGCGTGCGCCTTGGAGTCTGATTCGCCGGAAGGCTTGCCGGGCGCGCCGGGGAGCGGGGACGCGGTATCCCCAACAGATGAAACCAATGAGATGGAGGAGAACGGTATGGATACGGAGACAAATGGCGGTATCATCAAAATCGAGCTATACCCGGACAAAGCGCCCGAGACGGTGGCGAATTTCGTTGCGCTGGCGGAGCAAGGCTTTTATGACGGCCTGATTTTCCACCGGACAAGCCCCACCTTCATGATCCAGGGCGGCTGCCCCGACGGCAACGGCACAGGCGGCCCGGGGCATTCCATCAAGGGTGAGTTTGCCTCGAACGGGTTTGAACAGAACGACATCCCTCACGAGCGCGGTGTGATCTCGATGGCGCGGTCGAGGGACCCGGATTCGGCCGGGAGCCAGTTCTTCATTTGTGTTGTCGATGCTTCGTCGCTGAACGGGGACTATGCCGCGTTCGGGCGGGTCATAGAGGGGATGGAGGTCGCCGACGAGATTGCCTCCGGTCCCAACACCGGCGGGCAGGAGATGCGCGCGCTGGAACCCAGGACAATGCAAAAAGTCACGGTCGATACGGCGGACGGCCGCACGGTCGTGACCATTCAGATGGCGGAGAACGGCTAAAGGCAGGGTGTTCTACTGCGGCAATGTTTATTTTGTAGGTTTAAGGTAATATTTTTTTACTTTTTCTATGTCTTGCAAATCGTCAATCCAATCCTCCATAAAGCCACATGTTCCACATACATATTTTGTGACAACTATGGCACTTAATGTGGTAGCACCCAGTTTTAGATTATTGCCCCATCCAAATCCTTGCCGTGTTCCCTGCACTATTATTATATCAGTCGATTGGCATTTGGAGCAATTTTTTGTGTTTTTCATCTTAGATGGTCACCTTCCACTAAACAAAATTACCTGTAGTAGCTTGTAGAACAATGGGGACGGTGTTCTACGATGTATCACTGTCTCTTTAATGAACTCGGCATCTCATTATCAAGCCATATTTCAATGTCCCGTTTCATTTCAAGTATTGAATTATCCAAAGGTATGCGAATCCCTTGACAACCGCCCTGACAGCGTTCGTTGCGCAGCTTTCTGTCACAACCATACCCCTGTGAAATTTTCTCCTGCAAATACAAAGGGAACTTTTCGATAACATCCGCGTATTTTTCTGTTTTCTTGGTTCTTACAGTTAAACAATAGCCATATTTCATTGATAATCCAAACTCCCATACCCTTAGCTGATATATATCCCGTATGGATAATGCCCTTCGGCTATTCTTTATATATGAATAAGCAAAATGAACTTCGTTGTCATAGAGCGTTACGCAAGTCATTCCCATATCTATATAGCGTTGATGTAATTCTAAGGCGAACTTTTGCAGTTTTTCGGGTAACGGGTGTAAAATGTCTTTCAAAACATTGAGTACGTCCGTATCTTCCGTTTTCATTACTCTGTAATCGCACCGTAAAAGATTATCAGCGTTATTATAAAATCTCACTCGCAGTTTTATACTTGCTATCGAAAGGGCCTTTAACCCCGTCAGCAGAATGGGATTATTCGGATATGATACTTCTATCGGCTGTGCTTCCGAAATATTAAGTGTCTTTGCCTCTAAATCAATACCGGTAAAAACAAAACCGCAGAGAGTTAAAAATCGTAAACATTCAATTTGCTTAGACACAGGGATTTTAGGCTTTGGGTCGGTAAATGACGGTATTTCAGTTATCAATAATGAATCGCCGCTTTCAGTCAATTTGCCATGATAACCTATGTCAATTAGCAGATGGTTAATATTATGTAAAAACGGGTAGTCTGTCGGATTCTTCGTTTTTAGCGGCTTGGAATATAAATGCCCGTCTGAAATCAAGCGGTCACAAAATAGGTATAAAAAGTTTCTGAAAGCAATAACGCCTTTTCGTATATTTTCCTCGCTTGCAACATGTTCAAACATGGGTTTTAGCGCGTAAGTTTCAGGTATGTTCGCCGGTATCAAGTTTTTCAAGTATTTGGCGTATTCACTGATTGGTTTTTGCGTTACCGCCTCTCCGTGATTTGTGCTCATTATTTTCGCTCCTTATGAAATTCAACTGTCCAATACCCGTCTTCATCCCCTATGCCTGTATCGGGATTGCATGAACCATATATATTATACATATATCCTGTTTTACCATATCTGCCAAGTTTGCTTTGGTCGTACCGGTCATTATTCATACAGATATGTACCGCTTTCAATGCGACCACGACTCTATCGCTCTTCTCAAAGTTTTGTTGCTCCCATAAATATTCGCATTCTATATTCAAAAAACATTCGGCTATACGCGGCGCGTTCACGGCAACGGCTTTTTCCGAAGTCAAACCGGAAGCGGTTATTTCATCTGTTTCATATTGATTATTTTTAACTGTTTCTAAACATCGACCATAAAGGTCGCTTGATGGGAAATTTAGAACACAACAACCTGTTTCCTTTAATGATTTGTACATATGTCCGCTCTTAGGAACCCATCCCATAATACATATAAATTCGCTGGAATCAGTAAAGAAAGTTGTATACTGATGTAAGCAAGCATTTTCCTTGCCGTTTGGTTTCCACCCGGTAACAACAAACATTGCGGCCGGAATGGCTGTAATCATTTCCTTCCATGACAGCGATTCAAAAAGACCTGGCCACGCCTCCTTAATATTTTCGGGTTTCATTGAAAATTCCTTTTTCATCCGGTTTTCTCCTTTGAGTTATTTTTCTGCCTGTAGCAGCTTGCAGAACGCCCCAGAGGGTGTTCTGCTGCTGCGGCATTTTATACAATCTTCTATAAAATGTTTTGCCAGTCACGGCGAGCATAAAGGATACGAGCGACATTCGCTGTTTTTTCTTTTTCGTTGATAACATAAAAGGCTATATAGTTTTTGATGACTAAGAGACGGAATCCTTCAGCGGCTAAGCGGTCATCCCTGACAAGGGGATGGAAAAACGCATTCGTTTCCAGCTTGGCAATTGATTCTTTGATTGTCCGCACCGTATTTAACGCAGTCGTGGGAGCGTTTAATTGCATAGAAATATATCGGGCGATGTCTTTAAGGTCATTTCCAGCTTTTTGGGCGATTCTTACATCAAAGACGTCCATCCATTGTCTCCTGCTCTATTTCGTCAAAAACTTCCTTATAAGGGCGCGTCCTCCCTGCTTTTATATCTGCCATCCCCTCATCCAACAGCCGGTATAATTCCAGCTTGCCGTTAAGAGCTTCATACATTTCAATGCTCATCACAGCCAGGTCGCCTTGGCCGTTTTTGGTAATAAACACAGGCTCCCGATTCTCGTGGCAGAAAGTAGATATTTCATTATAATGATTCCGTAGGCTTGTGCTGGACTGTATATTGGGCATGACATTCGCCTCCTCATCTATTCTAAAGATATTATACTCGAATTTCTTTAGAATAGCAAGCAGTTTTTGCAATTCTTTGTAAGTTCATCAATGTAAGAATATAATTCCCGTCCAATGAAAGTTTTTTCTTCTATCATGAAGTCTATCTGCTCTTTTGTTGCCCACATTACATCACAGGTCTCGTTTGGTTGAAGCACAACCGATAAAATATCAACGTTTTGCCGGAAAATCCAAACATCTACGAAGTCACCGCCACCACATTCTTCACAACAACGTTTGTACTGCTTAAACAAAAATCCGTTTTGGGGGTTGAGAATAATCCCAAGTTCTTCTTCAACTTCTTTTATGGCAGTTGCTAAACTGTCATCACCTGCAATAGCACTACCACCTGTACATTCCCACATATTTGGATAAGATTTGTTGGGTGTTCTTTTTGAAATAAGAAACTCGTTTTTATCATTCACTATCCAAACATGAACGACTAAATGGTATTCATCTTTTTGCATTTGTTTACCTCGTTCGTGCAGACGCCCAGTCTTATTTCTATTTTCATCCAATACATCCCATAGCTCGCTCAAACTCATTCCTCCTCTAATATAAATATTCAGTAGAACGCCCCGGGCATTGTTCTCCTACTACAAGTTTCGGCAGATTATTATGTTGGTCTGTAGAAAATGCTTATAATGTTCTTTTCATTGCAATTTTTTCGGGTGTTATATCTTCAGCGAAAATAAAACCATTTCTTGTATATAACCTTATTGCGGATGGATTGTCTTTATTTACATTAAGCCGCATTGTATTTATTCCAATTTTCCTTAAAAAATTCATAGTAAAATCAATAATACAACTACCGATTCCGTTATTGCGCATATCGCTTCTTACGGACATATATGATAAATGCCCATATTTACCTTGTTCGTTGTTCCTGATTGAAATAGCACATCCACCAACGTACTCATTGTTTATTTTATAGGCAAAAGCTCTCCTTTCGCCGCTGTTCATTAATTTTGCCAACCGCGTCTCTCCATTATTGGCAGGACCCCAGAAAGATTCACATTTATCAAGGTCGTTTGATGTTACTTCGACAATTTCATATTCATTCATGAGTCATAAACCTCCAAAAATATAGAATTTTCTGTTTGTAGTAGCTTGTAGAACAACGGGGACGGCGTTCTGCTGCTATAAATTGCGAAAAAATCTACTTGTCCCGATAATGAGAGCCGCATTGCATAATTTCCAATTTGCCGCCCTCAATACGAAAGACAAGCCTATTTTTATCATCAATTTCGACGCTCCAAAATCCTTGCAAATCATGCCATATCTTTGTCATCGTCAACCTCGATAAGCTCATGCTCTGTCATGCTCCTGCCGGCTTTTGCATCTGCAATCGCGTTCCGCAAGCGTTCTATGTTCGCTTCCGAATAAAATGGGTCTACCGCTATTTCAAAAGGGATTCTTTTTTCCTTGCCAACTTTGGTTGCAAAAATTGTGAAAGCAGTTGTCACACTTAATCCCATTTCTTTGCAGGCCTGTTCCATATCCTTTTTCACTTTTTCATCTATGCGAAAATTAACCATAGTCTGCGCCATGAAAATCACTCTCCTTTTAACTATTATATCACGCCTGTAAAGCGTTTGTCAATGTTTCGCTTTACAGGCGTGAGTAGCAATATTATGGGTCAAAAAAATCCTACTTACACATATAAAAAATGCCAATGGTGTTTCGTCCGCTGTGGACACAGCAGTTACAGCTGACGAGGTTGAACTGGATGTTCTGAAAATCGTGGTATTTCGCAACGATATTTCGGATTGTGTCCTGCACCGCAATGTCATAGGTTGTGTATACAACGTAAAGCTGGTTCAGCTCCGGGTCGGGGTACTTGGTGAAGGTGCTTTGGAAATATGGCTCCAAGACCCTCTCCCGCTTCCCTCTGAGCTTCTCCCGGACGACCATCCGCCCCTTTTCGTCCATGTGGATGACCGGTTTGATCTTGAAATAATTGGCCGCGTAATAGGTCAGGCCGCTGCAACGGCCGCCTTTGTAGAGGCAGTCGAGAGTGTCCAGCAGAAACGAGCCTTGCACCTTCGGAATCTTTGCCCTGACCAGCGAGACGACCTTCTCCGCGTCCGTCTCGCCGTCCGCGATCAGCCGCAGGGCATACTTCACCAGCAGCGCGATCCCGTTGGAGAGCAGCAGGGTGTCTATGACGAACACCTTGCCGGGGAAGTATTCCTCGGCGGCGGTTTTCGCGTTGCCCGCAATGGCCGAAATGCCGCTGGACGCGGAAAAGTGGATGACGGTATCGCCTTGTTCGACATACGGCCTGAAAAACTCCGCGTACAGCGCAGGGCTTTTTGCCGCCGTCTGGGCGACCCGCCCGGTTTCGTCCATGAAATTGAAGACATCCTCGGGGAAAACGTCGTCCAAATCGGAGTAGCTTTTGCCGTCCATGTTGATGTAGCAGGAAATGGTATCGACGCCCATTGACGATAGCTCATCTTTAGGTAGGTCGATCATCCTGTCCGAGAGTATTTTAATGCCCATTTTCTTCTCCCTTTCAATCAGGTCCTAATGAGCCGCGTAATACTCAGACATACTCATCAACCGTATTTAGTGATATTTCTTACAGTATATCACAATTAAACATTTATAGCAATTGTGATTTTTCTTGACAGCGGCCCTGCTGTTGTGTATACTGGCTATACTGAGCAGGCGATGGCCGCCACGGCGGTCATGGGGCCGGGTCGTGTTGTACGGCAGCGGGATATGATATACCCGCGGGACAGATGATATGTCCCGCGGGTTTTATGTATATCGGGGGGTATTCGTATGGACAGGGTCAACCAAAAGCTCGTTATGCGTGTTTCATGGCTTACGATTGCCGTCAACGTCGTCCTGTCGGCGTTCAAGCTGTTTGCCGGCATTGTCGCCAACTCGGCGGCGATGGTGGGCGACGCGGCGGAATCTATGGCGGACATCGCCTCCACCTTTGTTGTGATCGTTGGGGTGAAGATGGCGGGCAAACAGGCCGACAAAGACCATCCGTATGGTCACGAGCGGATGGAATGTGTAACGGCGGTCATTTTAGCCGCCGTCCTGATTGCCGCGGGCTTGGGGATTGGCTGGGCCGGCGTGAGCCGTATCCTGCGCGGGGCGGAACTGGAAGCGCCCGGCCTGTTGGCGCTGGTGGCGGCGGGCGTTACCATCGGCGTTAAAGAGCTGATGTATTGGCTCACCCGGGCGGCGGCTAAGAAGACCGGTTCCGGTTCGCTGATGGCCAACGCGTGGCACCATCGCTCCGACGGGCTGACCTCTATCGCTACCTTCGCGGGGATTTTGGGAGCGCGGCTGGGCCTGCCCATCCTCGACCCTGCCGTGTGCGTGCTGGCCTGTCTGTTTATCCTGCGGATTGCCGTGAAGGTCTTTCTCGACGCTGTGAGTAAAATGACCGACAGGGCCTGCGATGACGAGACGGCGGAGGCTATCCGCGCCGTCGTGATGGAAAACGGAGCGGTGCGGGGGATTGACCGTATGCGGACAAGGCTGTTTGGCGAGAAGATATACATAGACATAGAGATCGTCGTGGACGGCGCGTTGTCATTGCAGGAGGCGCACGGCGTCGCGGAGGAGGTGCATTCTGAGATAGAGCGGCGTTTTACAAGGGTGAAGCATTGCATGGTACATGTCCACCCGATGGACGAAAGGTCGTTGTAGCGGAGCGATAGGCAGGCTCGGACCATTGACATACACGAACAGAGGTGGTATTCTTTACTAAGAGAACATATGTACGGCTTCTGCCGAATACAGAAAGGAAAGATAGGGTATGACAAAGCAGAATATGAAAGAGTACCGTAGTCTTTGTGAGGAGCTGCGCCAGTTGGACGGACAGCGCCTTATGTGGCTGTCCCGCGCGGAGCGCAGTACGCGCGCGCCGTCGAAAACGCCGGTGCTGGGCGGCCAGCACGACCCCATGCCGATAATCGTGGACAGGCTGAGCGAAATACGGGAACAGGCCGACCGTCTGTACAACCGCCTTGTTGACGCGAAGCTGCGGATAGAACGGGCGATAGACAAGCTGCCGTCCGTCCAGCGGCAGCTCATGCGGGCGCGGTATATCGAAGGCAAGTGCTGGGGGGCGATAGCTAAAGAGATGGGATACTCGGAAGAAAGGCTGTATCAGCTGCACAGAAAAGCTCTCGGGATATTATTTTCCAAAAAATGACTACAGTCCATTACAGTTTTCCCCGTGCTATAATGATACCACTAAAAATATATGGCCGCCCTGACACGGGGCGGCTGTTGCTTTTGAGGGGGGACGGCATGGAGGGAGTAGCCGATACGCGGGAGGTCCTGTTGATTTTGAGCGCGTTCCTGCGCGGCGAGGTGGAGGACGCGGGGGCGCGGGAGCAGCTGCGCGCCGCCGAACTGCTTGGCAAGCGGTATGGGCTGTTTGACGGCGGGCATGAGGATATGAGCGCGCCGGTGGTGATCGAGGGAGGTGCGCTGCTTGGATAACGTCTATCTGCCCGACATCGTCGGGAAGGGCTACAAGGCCTTTTGGCATTTTACCGGGAGGTACCGCGCCGTCAAGGGTGGGCGCGGCTCGAAGAAAAGCAAAACCACCGCGCTCAATCTTATCACCAGGATGATGCAGGTCCCCGGCGCGAACACGCTGGTGGTGCGCAAGGTTTACCGGACGCTGAAGGATTCCTGCTTTACCGAGCTGCGGTGGGCGGCAAGGCGCTTGCGTTGTGAAAAGTATTGGAATTTCAGGGAGTCCCCTCTGGAGATGACCTACCGCCCCACCGGGCAGAAAATCTATTTCCGCGGGCTGGACGACCCGCAGAAAATCGCCTCCCTTGCCCCGGAACGCGGGTCGCTGTGCTGGATGTGGGTGGAGGAGGCGTTTGAGATCCAAAGCGAGCGGGACTTTGCGTTTTTAGACGAGTGCCTGCGCGGGAACGGGGGCGTCTTCAAGCAGATCACCCTGACATTCAATCCCTGGAATGAAAAGCACTGGCTGAACGGGCGGTTTTTTCAGCGCAAACGCAAAGACACCCTCGCAATCACCACCACCTATCGCTGCAATGAGTTTCTCGACGCCGCCGACAAAAAGCTCTTTGCCGATATGAAAAAGCGCGACCCGCGCCGGTACCAAGTGGCGGGACTGGGGAACTGGGGCATTTCGGAGGGGCTGATCTATGAAAACTGGCGGGAGGAAGCGTTTGACTGGCGAAAGCTGCCCGAGACCGCCCGCGGCCCGCGCATGGAGCGCGGCAAGCCTCCTTGCGAACCGATGGCGGTCTTCGGCCTCGACTTCGGCTACGCCGCCGACCCCGCGGCCCTTTTCTGCGGGCTGTTTGACAAGGAAAAACAGCGGCTCTATGTCTTCGATGAGCTATACGAAAAGCGCCTGACCAACCGGGCGCTTTTTCAGCGCGTTGAGGAGATGGGCTACCGCAAAGAAGCCATCCGCGCCGACGCCGCCGAACCGAAAAGCATCGACGAGCTTCGGGAGCTGGGGCTTTGCAACATCCGCGCCGCGCGGAAGGGGCCGGACAGTGTGCGAAACGGGATACGGGCCTTACAGGGGGTTGAGATCATTGTGCATCCCCGATGCGTCAATTTCCTGACGGAGATTTCCTGCTACGCGTGGGACACGGACGGTTTCAACCGTCCCGGGCCATACCCCGACCACTTGATGGACGCGATGCGGTACGCCATGGAGGGCGCGGGTGCGGGCGCGGTATTCGGGTGGTAAGTGTTGCCGCTATTTTGAAAGGAAGTGATTATTTTGCAAGATTACTTAGCCCGCGAGGCCGTCGCTTGGCTCGTTTCCCCGGAGCGGGCGGCACAGCTTGCCGCCGCGCGCTATCTCGCGGGAAAGCATGACATCCTCGCCCGTGAGCGCCGTGTTATCGGGCGGGGCGGGCAGCTGGAAACCTCGCGCAACCTGCCCAACAACCGGCTGGTGGACAACCAGTACGCCAAGCTGGTGCGGCAGAAGGGGAACTACCTGCTGGGCAACCCGTTTAAGTTTTCACAAAAGAGCGAAGCGCTGGAGAGGTTTTTCACCCTGCGCAGGCGTAAGATTATCCGCGCCGTCTGCGAGGACGCGCTCAGTGCCGGGATCGGCTGGTGTATGCCGTATTTCGACGGGGCGGGGCGGCTCCAGCTCAAGCGCATTCCGCCCTACGAGCTGCTGCCCTTCTGGGCCGACAGCGAGCATACCGTCTTGGACTGCGCCCTGCGGGTATATGAGAGCGAGAGCTGCTCCATCGGAACGCCGGGCAGCTTGCCCATGCCGGCGGGCCGCGCGTGGAGCGCGGCGACGGTCAAACGGGCGGAGCTGTATACCGCGCGGGGGATAGAGCGCTATGTGCTGGAAGGCGGCAAGCTGCTGCCGGACGATTGGGCGGAGTCGGGGCCGTGGCTGGCGGTCAACGGAAAGCCGTGGTTTTGGGGCGATAGGCGCGAAGCGCGGGAAAACAGCCCGCGGCTGCCTTTGGTCGCTTTCAAAGCGCCGGGCGAACAGCCTTTGCTGGGGCGGGTCAAGAGCTTGCAGGACGCGCTGAACACATTGATTAGCGATTTTCAAAACAGCTTGCAGGAGGACGCCCGCAATACCATCCTTATCCTAAAAAACTACGACGGGGGCGACCTCGCCGAATTTCGGCACAACCTCGCCGCTTACGGCGCGGTGCGGGTAAAGACGGTGGACGGCACGCAGGGCGGCGTGGAGACCCTGCGCGTCCATTTGGACCATCAGAGCTATGAGGCGATGGCGGCGATGCTGAAACGCGCCCTGATCGAAAACGGTATGGGCTTCGACATCAACGACGGCGCCCTGCGCGGCACGCCCAACCGGATGACGCTCATGGCGATGTACGCCGACATTGAGCTGGACGCAGACGGGTATGAGGCGGAATGGAAAGCGTCGTTTGAGGAACTGCTCTCATTTATAGACCCGGCTTCGGCCGGGAAGGTTGAGGCCGTGTTTGAGCGGTATACGCTGGATACGCTGGAAAGGGGGTGAGCGGTATGATACAGGATTGGCTCAAAGAGATGGGTTTAAGCGAAGAGAACAGCGCGTTTTTGCTGGAAAAATGGGAAGCGCAGGAGAAGGAGTACGAGGAAGCCGTCGGCAGGCTCTTAGCGGAGCTGGAGTCGCCCTTCCGCGCGGCGGGGCTGGTTCCCGGCGAGGCACGGGACGGACTGCCGGAGGCGGACGGGTTTTTGAGCGGGCTGAATATGTAAAAAAGAAAGGATGATTTCCCTATGGCTATCAATTTCGCGGAAAAATACGCCGCACAGGTTGACGAGCGGTTCGCGACCGGCTCTTTGACGGCGGCCGCCGTCAACAACGCCTATGACTGGGCCGGCGTCAACACCGTCTATGTCTACAGCATCCCCACCGTCGCCATGAGCGACTACGAAATGAGCGGCGCGTCCCGTTACGGCGTTCCGAGCGAGCTGGACGCCGGTACGCAGACCATGACACTGCGCAAGGACCGCGCCTTTACCTTTTCCATCGACCGCCGCAGCTTTGAATCGGCCATGATGACGCAGGAGGCGGGCAAAGCGCTTTCGAGGCAGATCGACGAGGTCGTCGTGCCTGAGATCGAGGTCTATCGCATCGCGCAGATGACTGGCGGCGCGGGGCTGAAAAAGACGCTGGCTGTCACACCCGCCAACGCCTACGACTGCTTCCTTGAAGCCGTCAACGCGCTGACCGAGGCCAAGGTGCCGCCCGCGGGGCGCGTCGCTTTGGTGACGCCGAGGTTTTACAAGGCCATCAAACTCGACCCGTCGTTCATGCGTTCGTGCGATACGGCGCAGGCCATGCTGATTACCGGACAGGTGGGCTTGGTGGACGGCGTGCCGCTTATCCTCGCGCCCAGCTCCTATTTCCCCGCGGGCGTGGGCTTTGTCCTCACCCACTCGTCGGCGACCGCCGCGCCGGTCAAGCTGTGCGAGTATAAGATCCATGACAACCCGCCCGGCATCAACGGCTGGCTGGTCGAAGGGCGCGTCGTCTACGACGCGTTTGTGCTGGACAGCAAGAAAAACGGCATCTATGTCCACTATGAAGCCTAGTATCATCGCCGCCGCCTTGAGGGAGGCGGGGTTCAGAGCCTATACCGACAGGCGGGCGGCCAGAAAAGCGCCCTGCTGTACCATCTCGCTGAAAGATGTGGCGGAACGCCGCCTGCCGATGGGGCGTATCGAGCGCCGGAGCCGCTTTTGCGTGACATATACCCCCGAGCCTATGGCGGAAGCCATAGGCTTTGGGGCCTGCGAGGCGGCGGAGGCGCAAGTTCCGATTTCGGCGCTCTGCCGTGTGCTGGAACTGATTAAAACACCGGACGGCCTGCTGCGCGGGCACGGGATAGAGTGCGCCGTCAAGGACGGAATGACCGTTGTGACGGCGGTGTATACGGAGCTTCTGCGCGAGACGGAGAAGCGCAAACCAAAAATGGGATCTATGGAGTTGACTATGGGCTCCCCGCAACGCGGGGAGCCTGATTTGAGAAAGGTGTGAGAGACTATGGCATTGGGATCCGGGACATTTACCGCTCAAAACAAGACCCTTCCGGGGGCCTATATCAATTTTGTCAGCGCGTCGCGCGCCGACGCGTCGCTCTCCGAGCGCGGCATCGCGGCGTTGCCGCTGGAACTGCCGGGCGGGCCGGAAGGGACTATCTTTGCCGTGACGGCGGAGGAGTTTTATCAAGACGCGCTCAAGATTTTCGGGTACAGCGCGTATGCCGACGAGTTGCTGCCGCTGCGGGAGGTGTTTCGCAACGCGCGGGAGGTTCTGCTGTACCGCGTCGGCCTAACGGGCGACCCCACGGACGCGGAATATGAGGCGTTTTTGCAAAAGCTGGAGAGCCATTCCTTCCATACCTTGGGCTTGCCGTCCGACCGCGAGCCGGTGAAGAAGATGTTTGCCGACTTCACCCAACGGATGCGCGAAAGCGCGGGGCTGAAGATTCAATGCGTGCTGTACCGCTATACCGAAGCGGACTATGAGGGTGTAATCTCCCTGGAAAACGAGGCGACAGGTGATAACGAAGCCGCGCTGGTCTGCTGGGTTACCGGCGCGCAGGCCGGGGCCGCGCCGGGCAGGAGTCTGATGAACACCATCTATCAGGGTGAACTGGAGGTGAACTGTGACCACACGGCGGCGCAGTTGGAAGGACTGCTGAAGGAGGGCGCGTTTGTTTTCCACCGTGTCGGCAGGACGGTACGTGTGCTGGAGGACATTAACACGCTGATTACTCTATCGAACGATAAAAGCCGCGATTTCCAAGACAACCAGACGATACGCCTAATCGACCAGATCGCCACCGACATTGCCGCGCTGTTCAATGAACGGTATCTGGGCAAGACGGCCAACGACGCGTCGGGGCGGGTGTCGCTGTGGAGCGACATCGTCGCCCATCACCGCCAGCTGGAGCTTTTGGGCGCGATCGAGGGGTTCAGCCCGGAGGATGTGAAGGTGGAGCAGGGGCAAACCAAAAAGGCCGTAACCGTCCGCGACTGCGTCACGCCGACCGGGGCGATGGCGCAGCTGTATATGACCGTTGTGGTCTCGTAACATCCCCCGCCTCCGGGCGGGGATTGACATATCTATGCGAAAGGAGATAAACACCCATGACCAAGACCATGAATGCACGAGACGCTGTAAGCGGCGCGCTGGCCGAGTGCTATGTCACCATTTCCGGCAGGCGTTACCGCTTTATGCAGCTGATCAATTTCCAGTCCAGCATCATAAAAGAGAAAAGCGAGGTGCCCATCCTCGGGCGCACCGGCAAAGGGCACAAATCGGCGGGCTGGAAAGGCTCGTTTAAGGGCCGCGCGCACTATAATCAGTCGGTCATCCGCCAGCTTCTGCTGGACTACAAAAATCGCGGCGAGGACGTCTATTTTGACATTCAGGTGACCAACGACGACCCCGGCTCCGCCGTCGGGCGGCAGACCGTCGTACACAAAAACTGCAACATCAATGGCGGTACACTGGCCCGGTTTGACGCCAACGCCGACTTCCTCGACGAAAACATCGAGGGGACGTTCGACGATTGGGAGATGCCGGAGAGGTTTACCCTCCTGGAGGGGATGTAAATGTCTGCGTTTGCCGCCTTTATGGCGCAGAACGCCATCAAAGCCGAACCGCTGACAGTTATCGTGTCCAAACGCTTTGTCGGAGAAGATGGGGTGCCGGAGGAATGGCTGGTCGGCCCCGTTACCGGCGCGGAGGACGAGGAACTGCGGCGGGAAGCGACGCGCCGCCGGCCGCCGGCCGCAGGCAATACCAGGGACGGGTATGTTACGGAAATCGACTATAACCGATACCTCGGCCTGCTGGCCGCCCGGTGTACGCTGTACCCTGACCTGAACGATGCCGCGCTGCAAAACAGTTACGGGGTGCTATCGCCCGATAGTCTTCTAAAAACCATGCTGACGGCGGGCGAGTTTGCCGAATACGCCGCCAGGGTGCAGGAAGTGTGCGGGTTTGATATGGACGGGGCTGTGGAAGAGGCAAAAAAGCCATAGGTGAGGGCGACTTTGACGCGACGCTGGCCTACGATTGCCTTCACCTGTTCCATTGGCCGCCTGCCGTGACGGTTTCACTGTCCCGGCAGGAAAAAGCGTTTGTCTGCGCGGCTATCGAGCGATATATGAGCAAGGAGGGATGATTGTGGCGAGTCTTTTGGACGCTTTGCGCCTGTTTGAGACGGCGGGATTAATTTCTATGCTGCGGGATGCGGCGGCGGTACGGATCGCAGAGAGGCGTATGACTGGCGCGCGCGTGACGTTTGCGGATCAACAGGCGGCGGCGAAGAGGCAAGCAGCCGTGGGAAAAGGTCAGCCCGAAGAAGACGGGGGTGCGCGGACGGCCGGAGGCCGCCCCTACACCCTGCCGGCACGGATAAAGAACCTGGCGTGGGAAGATAAGCGCTTGGCAAAGCAAGACGGAAGCGGTATAAGGATGGCGGGAGTGGCGGGTTTAGCAGTTCACCCAAAGATACCCGCGTTGCAGGACCGCGCCGTCTTGGATGGGCGCGGGCACCTTTCTTTTCCGCCTCGCGATGTCAGTACGAGCGCCGCAAACACGATGATCGGCGGTGGGGCGATCAAAACCGTCAAACGAGCGGCTTACGCCGAACAAAGCCTCGCCCCTTCTAGGGTGGCGCGGCAAACCGCCGCCTCAGTCTTTCGCGCCTTGAATCATCCGTTTTTGCAAATAGAAAGCAGCAGTCAGCGCCCGGCGTATGCCGGGCGCGAGCATCTGCCGTTTATAACGGCGTTGCCCCGGCGGGAGGCTGTGGCGGGCGGGGAGGCGCGGGCTGTTGCAGCCTCCCACCCAGCCGATTATGCTTTACCGTTGGGAGCGGCCAGGGAGATGCAGATGGTTCGCCCCCACTCTGCGGCTGTCAGAGAACCCATTGACTATGAAGAGATTGTTCATCACATCGAACGGCGCTTGAGCGAGGCCATCGCCTGTTCGGCGGAAGGCGCCTGACCCTTCCCCGCTTCGGCGGGGGAAGAAAGGAAACCCTCATGGATCTGTATTTCAGCAAAAATCAACCCCTGCGGTTCCGCTTCCCGGTCACGCCGCGCTCGGTGTCGGTGACGACGCCGAGTCGCAACCGGACGGTTTCGCTGATCGACAGCTCGGAGATCAGCGTACTCAACGAGCCAGGACTGCGGGAAATCGCCTTTGAGGCGCTGCTGCCCAACACAAAATATCCTTTCGCCGTTTACACGGACGGCGTGTTCACGCCCGCGGACTATTACCTCGGACTGCTTGAACGCTTACAGAGGGAACGGGAGCCGTTTATTTTTACGCTGGGGGGAAGAGCGGCCTGGCTCAGCCTGACCGTCGCGCTGGAGGGGTATACCACCGCAGAGGACGCCTCCTATGGCGGTGATGTGATGGTCTCGGTGCGGTTGCGCGAGGCGCGGAGCGCGCCGGTCAAGGTCATTGAGCCGCAGAGGGGGGAGGAACCCGCGCCGCGCAGTACAACATCGGCGGTCGTCCCCCGGACGTATACTGTCGTCAGGGGCGACACCCTCTGGGGAATCGCCAAGCGGTTTTTGGGCGGCGGGGCGCGCTGGCCGGAAATTCATGCGCTCAACCGCGACAAGGTGAGCAACCCGAACTTGATTTATGTGGGGCAGGTGTTGGTTCTGCCATGAGTCTATCGGTTGCTATATCCCGCGGGGGCGCGATTTACCAGCCGTCTGTCCTGGACGGCGCGGTGTGGGAGACGGAGATCGGCGGCGCGCCGGGCCGGTTTGCGTTCAGCCTTTGGGACGACGCGGCGCTGAAGATTGGCGAAGGCGACGCCGTTGCCGTCACGATGGACGGGCGGAATGTCTTTTATGGCTATATTTTTTCCCGGCGCGCAAGCCACACCGGCGCGGTGTCGGTGACCGCCTATGATCAACTTCGTTATCTCAAGAACCGCGACACCTATGTCTACGGCGACGTTACCGCGTCCGCGCTGGTGCGGCGGGTCGCCGCTTCGCACAGTCTCAAGACAGGCGCGATTGCCGAAACCGGCGTCCGGCTGGAGGCGTGCGTGGAAGACAACAAATCACTGGCCGACATTCTGCGCAACGCGCTGGCCAAAACCGAGGCGGCAGGCGGCGGGCGCTATGTCCTTTATGATGATTTTGGGGCGCTGTCGCTGGCGGGGACAGAGGATATGCGGCGCGGCCTGTTGGTCGGCGCGGACGCCGGGCAAACATTCCTCCGGTCCGTATCCATTGACAGGGACAGCTACAACACAGTCAAGCTGGTGTGCGAGAGGAAGTCAGGCCGTAGTATTTTTACCGCTGAAGACCCGCAGAATGCCGCCAGATGGGGCAAACTGCAATATTTTGAGAAGATTCCCGACAATGTTAACGGGCAGGCTATGGCCGCCGCATTGCTTAGGCAATATAACAGGGAGCGGCGTGAGCTGTATATAGGCGGCGTGCCCGGCGATCCCGCCGTACGCGCGGGCTGTTCGCTCTATCTGTCCGCCTGGCTGGCGGGCGGCGCAGACGCCGCCTGTTCGGTCGAACGGGCGCGGCACCGTTGGGAAGGCGGCGGTTATACTATGGATTTGGAGTTGACGTATGCCTAATTTGCTATCTCTGATCAAACGGGCGGCGGTGGAGGCGGTGGATGAGGCCGCGCCGTGCGCGGCTTTTTTTGGAAGGGTGGAATCGCTGCTGCCGTTTCGGGTCCGGGTGGAGAACCGCCTCTTGCTGGAGGAGGATCAGCTGATCTGGACCGGCAAGGCGGCGGAATCGGCCGATGAAAAGAGCAGTGTTCTGCTGCTGCGGGTGCAGGGCGGAGGCAAGTATATTGTTATGGATATTGTGCTATAGGGAGGGGGGAGGAGATGATACCACAATCGTTCATACCAAAGGTTGAAAGGAAGCGGCAGCCGGACATTTCCTGGCGGCTTGAGGAGGATACGATAGCATATGACAAAATCACCGGGCTGGAGGCGGTCAGGCAGACAGTTTTTCTGATTCTTAGCGTGGAACGGTACGAGTATGTCATCTATTCGTGGAACTACGGTACCGAGCTTTGGGATCTGTTCGGCCAGCCTGTTTCATTCGTCAGGCCGGAGTTTGAGCGGCGCGTCCGCGACGCGCTGTCGCAGGACGACCGTATCACCGCCGTGGATGGGTTTGCGTTTGAGTGGGACAGGAAAAGGCTGCATTGCAGGTTTACGGTGCGGTCCGTGTTCGGGGATTTTGAAACGAGTTGCTCCGTTGAGGAGCGTGACAAGGGGGAGACGCATGTACGGGCATATCACCTATGAGGGCATCCTGGAACGGATGCTATCGCGTGTTAGGGAGACCGTGCCGGAGCTGGATACGCGCGAAGGCTCGCTGATCTTTACCGCGCTGGCCCCCGCCGCTGTGGAGATGCAGTTGATGTACATCGAGATGGACACGGTGCTGAACGAGTCGTTTGCCGACACGCAGAGCGGCCCGTACCTGACGCGGCGGGCGGCCGAACGCGGGATTTTCGCCAAAGAGGGGGAAACAACCGAACAACTCCGGCGGCGGTATATGCAATCGCTGGGGGGGACGGCGTTCGGGGGGAACGCGGCGGACTACATCCAAAAGGCCGGGGCTTTGCCGGGCGTGGGGGGCGTGAAGGTCACGCCCGCGTGGAACGGCGGCGGGACGGTGCTTCTGACCATCACCGATACATTTTCCAACCGCCCGCCGGACAGCCTCGTCAGTGAGGTGCAGCAGGCCATTGACCCCAAATCAGGCAGCGGGCAGGGCATCGCGCCGATCGGGCATACCGTCACGGTACGTGGCGCGGAAGAGACGGTAATCAATATTGAGGCGGCGTTCGTCTTTCACTCCGGGTTCGACTGGGGGACGGTCCGGGCGCAAGCGGAACAGGCGGCGGCGGGGTATATCGGCGGGTTGCGCGAGGGCTGGGCGGAGGAGGATGCGGTCATCGTCAGGGTCAGCGGGCTGGAACAGCGGTTTTTGGCCATCCCGGGCATCCTTGATGTGACCGACACAAAATTGAACGGCACGGCAAGGAACCTGACGTTGGGCGCGGCCTTTTTGCCCAAGCTGGGGAGCGTGGCCCATCATGAATAGACGCCTCTTTGACTATCTGCCGCCTGTTTTGCAAAAAGCGCCGGAGAACCGCGTTTTGCTGGACGCCGCGGAGCAGCCGGAGACCGGCGCTCTGTGGGAAGCGGCGCAGGCCCTTTGGGCGGAGCAATTCATCGACAGCGCGACGGACTACGGGCTGTCGCGCTGGGAGAGGATGATGCGCATCCCGTCCGCCGGAGACGAAAACGCGCGGCGGCAGGCTATCCTGGTGCGGCTGCGCGAGACCCCGCCGTTTACGCTCCGCCTGCTGCTGACGGCGCTGGGCGAACTGTGCGGCCCGGGAAAATTTGAGCTGTCGCTGGCGTACAACCGCTATACGCTGACGGTGCGCGTTACGCCGCGTTCCCCGATGGGGGAGGTTAGGGCGCTGCTTTCGCGGTGGCTGCCGGCGAACATTCTGCTGGATTTGGATTATCTATACCTGTCACATAACAAGGCGAGGGCATACCGCCACGAGCAGTTGGCGGCGTTTACGCATAAGACGGTCCGAGAGATGACGGACTAAGGAGGAAGAGCTATATGCCGATGCAGACCGCGCATTACAAACTGATCAAGCCTTTTCAGACCGAATATTACAATGTGGACGATTTCAACAAGAACGCCGACGCCATTGACGCGGCGCTGAACACCGTGGCCAAAAACGCTGACGCCGCCCTGGCGGGCATTCCCTCGCTGAGCCATCAAATATGGCAGTCGTCCGGCACGTACACCTTCACCGCCCCGAGGGCGACAACCTACCTCGTTGAATGTGTTGGCGGCGGCGGGGGTTGTACGAGCAGCAGCAGCACCACCGGCGGCAACTACGGCGGCGGCGGCGCTTATGTGCGTACGATGGTCACCCTGAATGCCGGGCAGTCTGTGACGGTGACTGTCGGGGTGCCCGGGGCTGTGGCGGCCAGCACGGCCGGCGGCGGCACCGCGGGAGGAGCGTCAAGCTTCGGCAGCTTTGCCACCGCGCCGGGCGGCCTCGCCAACATCAACAACACCTCGTCCAACAACATGCCCAGCGCGGGCGAGATCCGCCTGCCGGGCAAACCCGCATACACCGACATGGGCTCCTCGTCGTCCTACTCCACCGGCTATACCGGAAGCAGCCAATACGGCACGCCGACATTGTTCAACTTGGGTGACCAGAATTTTTCCTACACCGGGCAGACGGGCGCGGGCGCGGGCGTCGGCGCGATCAACCTGTCGGCTACAGGGCGTACTGTCAACGCCACGGCGGGACTGGTGATGATCACTTACGTCGCATAGAAAGGGGAATGAATATGTACGGATATATCGGGAGCGGGGGCGTAGTGGGGGAGCTTTTCGACATCATGCCGCCGGAGGAGCAGTACCATGAGTCTTACATAAGCCAGATCATAGAACTGCCGAAAGGCAAAGGCGCGGGCTGGCGCCTTACCGGCGGGGAATGGGTTTCGCCGGAGGAGGCGGGACGCGATTGGGGCGCCGCCGCCGCACGCTCGGAAAGAGACCGTCTGCTCGACCGCTGCGACACCGTCTATTGCAACGCCGCCAACTGGGAGCAAATGGACGGCGAAGAGAAGGCGGTGTGGCATATCTACAAGCAAACGCTGCGCGACATAACCGAGCAAAAGGGCTTTCCGCATGAGGTCAAATGGCCTGACCTGCCAGGTGACCTATGAAAGCATTGATTATCCTGGTCGCGGGCGCGGCGGTGCTGGACTATATCACCGGCGTATTGGCCGCCGCCAAGGAGAGGCGGCTAAGCAGCGCGGGGGGCCTGACGGGGATATATAAAAAACTCTCCCTCTTCTGCGCGCTGGCGCTGGGCTTCTTCCTGGACG